>JBKJNF010000052.1:0-5640 GCA_046596155.1 Flavobacteriales bacterium
GGTACAGCCCCGGCGGTGAAGCCGGTGATGTAAGGGGTGAAAGCAGCGTCGGGCTTGACAGGGGTGTGCTTTTTCTGGCAGGCGGCCAGGAGCACGGGCAAGGACAGGGTGCAAGCGATCACACGCGTCCTGCTGAGCGCACGGTACATGGTAGGGCGGGAAGTTGAGGGGGAGGGGATAAGGGGGCGTCCGATGCATTAACGCACGCATCTGCCGCCTATTGCGAGGGTACCGTAATTCGGGTAACGGGCCGGAGATCACACCGGATCAGGGCTCGCTAAGCAGGTGATCGGCATCCTCGGCCAAGATCACACGCCCCTTCAAGTCGCCGACCACGAACGCATCGGTGATGCCTTTTTCCTGGATCGCGCGCAATGCATCGTTCGCCTCGGCTCGCGACTTGAAGCTGCCGTAATAGTAGCGGGTGTCCTGTGCGCCCACCAAATGTGAGATATTGCCGATCTCCCGGTAGGTGTTCTTCACGTCCTCGGGCACGTTGCCGGCGAAGGAGCCCAACTGTACCTTGTACCGAATGTCGTCCTTCGTGATCCCGTTCACAGGCTTGTTCTTCAACGACTCTGGTCCCGTGAGCTTGGCACCAGCCTCCTTCAGCGAGACGCGCTTACCGTTCTTGAAGGCCACCAGGAATGCGCCACCGAAACCCCGGCCCAACATCTCCACCTTGTGCGTGGCCGCCTTGTTGATGTCGGTAAATACACCGGTATAGTAACGCACGAGACCGTCATCGCCCTTGATCGTCACCAGGTCTGTGATGCCGGCGAAGATGTTCCTCGAGAGCTTGTTGCGGAAGGCGCCCAACTGCACGCGCACCAGCGTTTTGTTGTTGCGTTCCTCACTTTCCGTAGCAGCACCCATACCGGCGGCTGTCGCAGCCACTTCCCCGGGCACTTCCACGATACGCTCCCCGTCCTGGGCGACGACATGACCCTCGATGCCCTCTTTTTTCAAGGCGAGTTGACGGCGTATGGCCTCCGGCAGTGCATCATATCCACCGACAACGAAACTGATCGTGTCACCGCTTTCCATGGTGCGGATGTCCGGAATGCTGAGCAACTGCTGCATTTGCGCCTCCGTGATGCCGGTGACCTCGGAGCCCACCTGCACAGTGTAGATGCGCTTGGGGGCAACCATTACGTTCGGTTTCCTGCCACCGAGCGATTCCACGCGGCTGGTGATCACATTCACATTACCGCTGTCCGCATAGGCCAGATATGCTTTGAGGAACTGAGCATCGCTGATCGTTACCCCGCGGGCATCAACTGGAGCGCCTTTTGCCGTCGCGGGTTCTTCGTCCACTCCGTCCGGAACGCCATCTCCATCCGTGTCGAAGGGGCAGCCATGAGCATCCACTTTCGCACCAGCCGGCGTGTTTGGACAATTGTCGTTGAAGTCGGTGACCCCATCATTGTCCGCATCATCCTTCAATACCAGAATGTCCATCTGTTCCGGGGTAAGTTGAGGCTCCAGCGATTTCGGCTTCTTCTTGCGATCCAGGTCGAGCGCATAACCAACGCTGGCGCCGCTGTATAGGAAGCGGTCCTTACGATTGTCCCCGGCGCGTTCATTCACGCTCTTATCGGTCACACCGTCGATCAGGTCGGTGAACGAGAAGTGCATGGTGGCACCCACCCGCAGGTCGAAGCCACCTCCGAGTTTCATCTTCGCACCGATGCTCAAAGGCACGGCCCAACTGCGTTCTATGTACTTGCCGAAGCCATCGAGGTTCAATTCACGCACATCGCTCTCGTAGTCGTAATCGCGCTGCAACAGAATGGCATCGGCGGCATCGGGTGCATTTTCAGCGATGTCGCGGATCGTGCCGTCGCTCCAATAGTTGTATTGGCGGCCCTGCGCGTCGTAGAGGTCGGTCTTGCTGAGGAACTCCACGCTCTCGAAGCCCACACCAAGAAAAGGCTCAACGACGCGGTCCTTGCGAAGGAACTGGTCGAAATTGTAGACGAACTGAAGGCCACCCGTGGTGATGCGGCTCTTGAAGTTGAGGTTGCGCGTGAGGCTGCGTTCGTTCACACCTAAATGTCCATGCATAGCGAAGAGGGAGACCTCGAGCCATTTGGTCACGGGTGTTGCGGCACGGAACTCGTAGGCGAAGCGCGTCACTAGCGGGCTGTACCCGGCGTGGTCACTGCCGATATCCCCGTAAAATCCGAACATGCCAGCGCCTACGCTGAAGGTCGGCTTCATGCGGAATGCCGCCGTATCGCTTTGGGCGCATACGGTGATTCCTGAGGTGCCCAGAACAAGGGCCGAAAGAAGGGTACGGGAAAGGACGCGCATCGGTGGTGAGGGGGATCTTGCCGGTTCGGACCGGACGCGAAAGATAGTCCCCTACCTGATCACTGAACCCACTTCTGGTTGCTGACCATCAAGGCCTCCTGGACGGTGATGCGCTCGCCACTGTTGTAGGCGGTTACGAAGGGCCCGGGGAAGTTGTGGTCTTCATCCACGAAGGCCTTGCGCTGGTCGCGGGCTGCGCGGTAGTCGGCGAAACGGCCGGTCACGTATTTGATCCACCCCTCGTGGCGCTCCACGCCGAAGTCACCCATGTAACGGTGTGTCTGGGCGAAATACTCGCCACCCACCTCGCGATGGGCCGCCATGATCTGCACCTTGTAAGTGACGCCGGTCTCTGGAGTGGGGACTTTGGTGGAAGCTGCGGCCGGTGCTTTCTTGCTGGGCTTAGCCGCGGCGGTGGTCGCTTCCGCCTTAGGTGTTTCCTTGACCGAGGGCACGGCTTCGGTCTTCACCTGTTCCGCAACCTCCGGGGCCTGCTCAGTCTGCACGGGTTGCTGCGTTGCAGTTTCCATTGCCCTGGCTCCGGTGAAGAAGGTGGTGCTGCCCACAACGGCCTTCTGGGTCTCGTCGTTCAACAGATAACCGAACTCTCCATTGACTGTGTGTTCGCCTTCCAGTGCACCGTTCGCGCGGAGCTTGTAGCTCACCTTCAACTCGTTCGTGGCGGGCAGGTTCAACCAGACAAATTTCACCACGCGTCCCTGATTCGTGAAGATGGCCTCATTGCTGCTCTTCTCCAAGGCAGTGAAGCCTTCGGGGATGGTCTCCTGCAATTTTCCGAATCCGCGCAGGTCGCCTTTCTTCACGGTGACCTCCACCAGCAGTTCACTTTCGGTCACTGCGCTGATCGCACGGACAGCGCTCACACCACCGGCCCCTTGCTGTGGGGCAACTCCGGAGATGGTGGCCACTTCAGCGGATCCTACAGGTGCACCGCCACCAGCGAACGATACATCATTGGCGTTGGCAGAGGTGGTGGTCATGGGGTCGGTGGTGCTGTTATCCTGCGCCACCGCAGCAGCACCGGTTATCGTCACCGTGGTAGTGGCCAGATCCTCGGTCTTGCGCTCATTGTCCTCGATGTAGGAGAATTTGCCATTTATCGGCATCGTTCCGTTGGCATCCGAGGCAGCGGTGAGCGTGTAGCTCACGGAGAACTGAGGTTGGCTGGGCAGGGCCATCCAGATGAATTTGGCTTTGCCCTCGGCGTAGGTGAAGGAGGCACCCTTGGTCTCGATCGCTGTTGCGGTAAGGCCCTCGGGTAGGTCGATCTGCAGTTTGGCGAACCCCGCCAGCTGTCCTTTATCAATGGTCACGGTCACCTTCACCTCGGTGCCCGCCTGCATGGTCGCAGGCGTTTCATGCGTGATCATCACGTCCGTAAGGAACAACGCACGGAACAGAAAGAGACCTGTAAGATTCAGGAGTGTGAAGAATTTGAGCATGGGCGAGCGCTTGGGTCGTCGGGTTGATCAACGGCGAAGCTATTCGGGTACATACCCGTCGGGACCGCGCCGATCGTGATCTTCCAACAGGCGAGTGTGGAAAGCGAAGCGGCGATCACAACTTCTTCGGAAGGATCAGAATCCTTCGTCGCGGAAGAAGTCCAAGGTGTGAAGATCTACCAGATGCACCTCTGCATAGTAGTGATGCAAGATCTCCGTGAAGCTGCGCCCGATGCTAGCCATCTGCATAGCCCCTTCCTGGCATAGGCCCACACCATGACCGAATCCGCGTCCTTCGAACACCACCGAATCGCCCTCGCTGCGCACATTGAACCAAGCGGAGTTGAACTTCTCGTCAGCGCGAACTTGCTCGAGGGAGATCAATGGTCGCGCGCCGTCGAAAAATAGGGAGCGGCACTGCGGTGCGAAGTCGGTGACCACGCGAACGGATGCGCTGTCGGCGGCGTTCAGGTGAAAGGCGCGGCTGAGATAGGCGAGCCATTCCGTGCGTGACAAGGTGCGTTTCCAGATGGCATGCGTGCTATGCTGGCAGTAGGGATCCAGCGCGCTCACCAGATATACTTCGCGTTTGCTCCACACATCCTCTGCGTTCATGGTTTCGCCGCCGCAATTGCTATGGAAGGTGGCGTGGATCAAGTGGATGCCCGCATCGACCACTACCATATTGCGCGTTTGCTGCACTCCATCCGCCACGGGGCCCAGCGTGCATGATCCATGAAAGACCTGGCAATGCGTGCCGTCGCAAACGGAGAAGCCTTCAAGGATGTGCCTGTGGACGTTGGACAAGGCATAGGTGCGGCAGCTCACGGCCTGTAGCTTGTAATATTCCGTCGGTTTGTCCTTTCCGGCCTCGGCCTGCACCACGCCGGCCACATAGGATTCAATGTCCATTACGCCCACCACCACCAGCATTCCGCCTACAGCATCGATCGCGATGCAGCCAGGTACCTCTTCGACCTTCACGGGCTTCGCAACAGTGCTGAGCTGGAGGTTCACCGTGGTCGTGGCCCTCAGCTGGATCACGCGATCGGCATGATAGGCGCGCGTTGGTGAATGCGCGATGATCTGCCCGCGCTCAAGGCTCACGCGGAGTGCCTCATGGGCGTTCAGTTTTCCGACGACACGACCATCCGCCATTAATTCCATTAGGCCACCCTTGCATGAAACGATCACCTCGGACGGAGGATGGTCACGCAACAGCCCAACACGGATCACATCGCTCTGGGCGCAGATAGCTATGGAAATGAGCGCTAGGGAGGTGAGCAGGGAATAGCGCAGCATAGCGGCCGCGAATCTACCCGGGTGCGAAGGGCTGGTCAGGTGCCCTCGTGCAGACTTTTCCACATCAGCCGTGCAGTTCGCGCAGAGGCACCGGGCCCGCCGAGCTTTCCACGCAGTTCGTCAAGGTCCACGAGCATCCGATCGCGTGCAGCGCCTGGGTGTAGCAATGCCTCCAATTCATCGCGCATGCGTTCCACGGTCAGTTCTTGTTGGATGAGCTCGCGCACGACCTCCCGGTCCAAAATGAGGTTCACAAGGGAGATGAACTTCACATTCACCAATCGTCGCGCGAGCCACACATTGATCGCTCCACCGCTATAGCACACCACTTCAGGCACACCGAACAACGCGGTCTCCAATGTGGCCGTTCCGCTGGTCACCAGTGCGGCCTTGGCTTCGCGGAGCAGGGCGTAGGTGCCACCGGACACGAGTTCCACCGGTGCATCACCGATCAGTTCCCTATAGAACGCGTTCGGAATGGACGGTGCTGCGGCCACAACGAAACGCTCCACAGCAAAGTGTTTCGCCGCGGTCAGCATCAGCGGAAGCATACGCCCGA
>JBKJNF010000302.1:0-9976 GCA_046596155.1 Flavobacteriales bacterium
TGGCGTGCTTCAACGCGTGGAACCGCAGGGGATAGCGCAAGTTGGTCTCTGAGGCACGGAGTTGAACCTCGATCACGTCTTTGAGGATGGCGGGGCCGAAAACGTGCAGGTCCGTGGTGCGGCCCTGGAGGTGCATGGTGCTGATCAACCCCATGAGGCCTAAATAATGATCCCCATGCATGTGGCTGATCAGCACCGTGTCAATGCGGTTCATGTTCGCACCTGCCTGACGCAGGCGCTCCTGTGTGCCCTCGCCGCAGTCGATCAGGTACAGCCGCTCATGCGCGTTGAGCAGTTGTGACGTAGGGTGCCTGCCCCGCGCAGGCAATGCCGCACCAGTTCCCAAAGTGGTGACCTCGAAGCGCATGGTACGATGTTAACGAAAAGGCCCTCCCGTTTCCGGAAGGGCCTTCGCTGTATATCAGTTTGATCAGTGATCGACCACTACGCGACCCGTAAAGGTCTTACCCGCTGCCTGTACCTTGTAGAGATAGATGCCGTTCTCCAGATGCTCCACGTTCATGGGAACCGTGTTGAGACCCTGACGACCTGTGAAGCGCTGGCTGGCGACTTCCTCCCCCACCAGGTTGAAAAGACCAACACGTCCGGTGTTGCTGCGTCCCAAGGTGAACTCGATCCGCAAGCTGCTCGTGGCGGGATTCGGCACTGTGCGTACGTTACCCAACGCCTCAACACCGTTCTCCACAAGCCCCACGTTGTTTGTGTTGATGGTGATGCTGTATCCACCGAAGGATTGTGGAACCGGGAGAACGAAGAAACCAAGTGTGGTATAGGCCGTTACGTTCAAGATCATGTCGTAGGTGCCCGTGGTGGTCGGCGTTCCTTCGATCAGGCCGCAACCAACCTGGTTCGCGAGGTACGTGCAAGGCGCAGCCGTCTGTGAATTGCAGATCACGCCAAGGCCAGGTGGCAAGTTTGAAACGCTGTCAAAGGCGACCGAATCGATGGTGAAGCCAGCAAAGGCTGGGTCGATCAAGCCCGCATCCGTTGGCACCAGGATGTTCAGCGTATCGGAGTAGAACACATTGGCTACGCCCGACATGAAGTTCTCCGTGGTGTCCGGCCACACGCCATAGACACTATCCGCGTACAACTGGTTCGATGTACACTGGGCACTGGCGGAATAGGAAGCCAGGACGACGATGGACGAGAGTAAAGCTTTACGCATGCGACTATTGGTCTTTTTTGACGTCCTTTTCGATCTCCTCCATGAACAGTAGGTCCATGGCCTCGTTCACCGTGGGTGTGATGGACAGCACGTTCTCGAGCTGGCTGATCTGCACCAGCTTCATCACGGGCTCTTGCAATGAGCATACCACTAGCGTACCACCCACGCTCTTGCAGAGACGGTTGGCCACGAGCAGTGCGCTGAGCCCGCTGCTATCGCAATAGCGCGTGCTTGCCAGATCAATGATGACATTGCGTACACCGGTCTTGTTCAGATAGACCAGTTCGCTCTTCATCTCAGGGGCGCAGGTGGTGTCCAGCTTGTCCACGTTGCTTTTCACCAACGTGTACTTCCCCTTGTCCTCTATAGTGAAATTCATGGTGACTCGGTTTGATAGGCCTCCGGCCAAAGATAATCGCGCATTCCAAAGATCCCGACGAAGGATAAGCCGCGCCTATCGGACCTTCGGGATGCGGGCCGCCAAGAGGTAGATCACCGCCATCCTTACAGCCACGCCATTCTCCACTTGATCCAGGATGATGCTATTGGCGTGATCCGCCACATCGGAAGTTATCTCCACCCCCCTGTTGATAGGACCGGGATGCATGATGGTAATGGCCTTGCCCGACTTTCCAGCCGCTTTGGTAACGCGATCATACCGTTGTTCGTCAAGGCCGAACAGCATGGCGTATTCCCGCAAACTGGGGAAGTTGGCGATGCCATCGCTGCCCTGCCGCTCCAGTTGTATGCGCAATATGTTGGCCACATCGCACCAGCCCAAGGCCTTATCCAGGTCGTGCTCCACTTTCACCCCGAGGCTCTCAACGAAGCGCGGCATCAGCGTAGTTGGGCCACAGAGCATGACCTCCGCTCCGAGCTTATTCAGGCAGTGGATGTTGCTTAAGGCCACACGACTGTGCAGAATGTCACCCACGATAAGCACTTTCATGCCCTTCACCCGGCCGTGCTTCTCGCGGATGCTGTACGCATCGAGCAAGGCCTGGGTGGGATGCTCGTGTGTTCCATCGCCGGCGTTCACGATACGGGCGTTCACATGCTTGCTCAGGAAAACCGCCGCTCCGGGATCGGGATGGCGCATCACCACCATGTCCACTTTCATGGCCAGGATGTTATTCACGGTATCCACCAGGGTCTCCCCTTTCTGGGTGCTACTGCTAGAGCTGCTGAAGTTGATGATGTCGGCGCTTAGCCGCTTCTCGGCCAGCTCAAAGCTGATGCGTGTGCGCGTGCTGTTCTCGAAGAAGAGGTTGGCGATAGTGATGTCGCGAAGCGAAGGCACTTTCTTTATCGGGCGCGACAGCACTTCCTTGAACCCGTCGGCTGTGCGGAAGATCAGCTCGATGTCCGCCACGCTGAGGTCCTGTATCCCTAGCAAATGCTCGGTGCTGAGTTGATCGCTGGCCATCACCTTGCTGCTCTGATACTGCTCGCGGCTCATGCGTCCTTCGCGGTTGAACTGAATGGCGGAACGTTGCGCTCCCGATGCTCTTCGGTAAACAACAGCACACGGTCCTTACCGTCGGCCTCTTTCCATTCCACGGCCACCCGCTGTCCATCGATGCTGTCCACCCACTTACCCACGTAATCGGGTTGGATCGGAAGTTCGCGACTGAAGCGGCGGTCCACCAGCACCATGAGCTGCACAGTGGCGGGGCGACCGAAGCTCAACATGGCATCGAGGCCCGCGCGGATGCTGCGTCCCGTGAAGAGCACATCATCGATGAGCACCACACGGCGGTCATCGAGGCTGAAGTCCAGTTGCGTGGCGCTCGGCAGTGCCGTCACAGCACGTTGGCGGAAGTCATCGCGATGGAAGGTGATGTCCAGCTCGCCGCACTGCAGGCCCCTCTTCTCCGTGATACGCTCCAATTCCTTCGCTATGCGCCGAGCGAACAACACCCCTCGCGGTTGCAGGCCGATGAGCGCCGTACTGGCCAGATCTCCGTGGTCCTCGATCAGTTGGTGGCAAAGGCGCTGAAGGGTGAGCCCGAAGGCCTTTCCTTCCAGGATGGTGAGCGCCTGCATCGGCGGCGAAGATAGCGGTGGCCCAGTTCAAGGCCCCACCAAGCGCGAATGGCCCCTCTATGCAGGCTTATCCGCGCTTAGCGGAGGAGAACGTTCGTGGCCCAGAGCACCCACATGGTGATGGCACAGACACCTCCGACCAGCGCGAGCTTTAAGCCCAATGAGGAACGACGCAGGCTCTGCGGAGAATAGCCACTGCCCCGTTTCAGCATCCATCCACCCCACGCATTGAACAGGATGGCCAACACGGCCATGATCACCGCGGGAACGCACAGCTGCCTCGCAAAGGCCAGCGCGATGCTGAGCGCACCGAACACCAACGTTACTTGCGACAGCGGCAGCCGACGAATATCCGTCATGCGCGGGCCAGCTTCAAAAGTTGCTCATGCAGTTCGAGGACCTGCGGGATCACCATCCGAAGGCCATCGTTGAGGATGATGCTGTCCGCTATTGCGTTGCGATGGGCATCGTCGGTCTGTGAACGCATCCGCGCCTTCACCTCGGCCTCCGCGGCATGATCACGCAGCATTACACGTTGAACGCGGACATCTTCTGGTGCGTTCACCACCACCAAATGATCCATCGCCTTGGCGCCGCCGCTCTCCGCGAGGATCGCCGCCTCCATCACCACATAAGGCGCGTTCTGTTCTGCGCTCCATGCACGGAAACGCTCACGCACGCGTGGATGCACGATGCCGTTCAGCTTCTGCAAGGCAGCGGGATCGTTGAAGACCACGTATGCCAGCGCTTCCCGATCAACCCGGCCACCTGCGTACATCGCGGGACCGAAGGCTTCGGTCACCGCCGTGCGCGCAGCGGGATCCTCGTTCAGGATGCGCTTGCCTACATCATCGGCGCGGAACACGGGTATGCCCAGCACTTCGAACACGCGCGCCACCGTGCTCTTACCACTGCCGATGCCCCCCGTAAGCCCTATCTTGAACATATGGGCATAAGGTCATTTGCGCAGGTGCCCATGGACCGGGATCCTAGTTCGCTTTGGCGACCTCCTCGGTAAGGTGCTGTGTGCTGTCCATCGCCACGGCCGACTTCTCAAAGCGCAGCTTTACGTTGGTGTCCGCCTGCAATAGGATGGTCTTGTCGTTCACTTGCACAATGGTGCCGTGCAGTCCGCCGATGGTCACCACTTTCACTCCTTTCTGTAAACTTTCACGGAACTTCTTCGCGTCCTTGGCCTTCTTCTGCTGCGGGCGGATCATGAAGAAGTAGAAGACGATGAAGATGAGGACGAAGGGAATGATCATCGATCCCAGTCCGCCCTGGGGCTGGGCTTGTAGAAGAACAGTGTTCAGGTTCATGGGGATGTATGCGGTGGTGTGTGGTTGCTTTCTGGATCACGTAAATGTGTATGCGCCCCTTACTCGTCAACCGGAGCGCCGGGCGGGGCAACAACCTCGCCTTGAAGCAGCAGGACCGTGGTGGGCGGTTGTGTATTGGCCACCACGGTGACGGTCTTGTCCTGAAGGCCGCTCCGGCCATTGCTATCGAAGTGCACGGTGATGGAGCCGCCCCCGCCCGGGTGCACCGGTGTTTTTGGCCAGTCCTTGCCCACTGTGCAACCGCAGGTACTGCGCACATCCACAATGATCAACTCCTTTTTGCCCGTATTCGTGAAACGGAAGATCTTCTCGGCCTGGTTGCCTTGCGGAATGCGCCCGAAGTGCATGGTGGTGCTGTCGAACACAATGCGCGGAAGATCCGTGGAGTCACCCGGGTCATAGCCACTGGCGGGGATGTTCAGTGCTTCCGTTGTGATGGCGTTCGGGTCCTTCTCCGTGTGGTCGGTGAGCTGGCAGGAGGTGAATGTCAGCAACGCACAGGTCACAGGCCACAGGCCGATCACGTGGGACTTGAGGCGCGCATAGAGGTTGCGTGTGCTCATCGTCAATTCTCCAAAAGTCCGCGACCCACCTTCTTGATGGAACCGCTCTGTTTGCCCTCAATGAAGAGCTTGTCGAGGATGCCATTGATGAAGCCCTTGCTCTTCGGTGTGCTGTAGGCCTTGGCGATCTCGATGTACTCGTTCATCGTGACCTTCGTGGGGATGTCGTCGAAGGCCTTCACCTCGGCCAATGCCATCTTCATCAGGATCATGTCGCTGAGGGCGATGCGTTCTGTCTCCCAGTTCGCGGCCTTCTCGCCGATCTCCTTCTCGTGCTCTTGGGCCATGTCGATGGTCTTGCGGAACAGGGTGACCACGAATTCGCGTTCCTCGTTCGGGTCGCGGTCCAGGTCGCTTACGGTCAATTCGGTATCGCCAGGCTTGATCACTTCAATACTGCGTTTCACCAAGCTGCAGGCCAGGTCCAGGTCCTCCAGCCAGTAGATGCTCTTCGCCTCGAAGTGATCGTGCAACTGTTCGTTATCGGAGATGTGATCGAGGAACATGGTGAGCACCAGTTCCTGATCGCGCTTGAAGGTGGTCTGGGGCTCGGCCATGTAACGCTTGTACGCATCGCTCTCCTCGAACTGGCGGTACAGCTGGTTCAACATGTCGCCATGGCCCATCCATCCGAGTTTGCGTTTGCTGCTCTCGGCCAGCAGCCGCTTGCTCTCGCTCAACATCACCAGCACCGGGTTCTCCACAAAGCGCATGTTCGGGCTGAGGTCCTGCGGGGTGGGCAGGTGTTTCTGCTTGCGGTCCATGATCCGATTGCCCGCGATCCGGTGGACCTCGCCGAAGAGCAGCATCAGTTGCACATACAGGTCGAAGGTGCGTTCGATACTGAGGAAGAGCTCCTTTTCGATCTTGGCCGCGCTGCCGCCGTCGCTCTGCCAAAATGCGTAGAGCGCCTGATAAACCTTGATGCGCAGATAACGTCGGTTCAACATTTCGTTCAGAAGCGGAGGCCCGCTTGTTTCATGCTGTTCACCCGCTGCTCAGCAGCCTGGTTGGCCGCGAGGTAGGTGGGGATCCTTTCTTCTTGGCTGCGTCTAAAGATGGCGAGGGCGGTGTTGTAGATGCCTTCGGTCTGGTTCAGCGCGGCCTTGCGGTTGTATCCCTTGCGCTCCCATGCGCAGTTGATGATACCGCCTGCATTGATCAGGAAGTCAGGCGCGTAGAGGATGCCCCGTTGCATCACGGCCGGACCGTGCTTCTTCTCATCGGCCAGCTGGTTGTTGGCCGCACCTGCGATCACGCTGCACTTCAGCTTCGCCAGCGTTTCATCGTTCACCGTGGCACCCAGCGCGCAGGGCGAATAGATGTCCATGTCCAGATCATAGATAGCGTCCGGCTTCACGATGTTCACGGCGCTGTGCTCCGCTTTGATGGCCGCCAGCTTCTCGTCGTGGATGTCGGTAAGGTACACGACGGCGCCCTCCTTCAACAAGTGGTCAACAAGGTGGCGACCCACATTGCCTGCACCCTGGATGGCTATTATGCGACCGCGAAGGTCATCCGTACCATATGCTGTTCTTGCGGCAGCCTTCATGCCACAGAACACGCCGTAGGCTGTAACGGGCGACGGATCGCCGCTGCCGCCCATCTCTTCCGGAAGGCCCGCCACATACGGCGTTTCCTTGCGGATGTTCACCATCTCAGTGGTACTCATTCCCACGTCCTCCGCAGTGATGTAGCGTCCGTTCAAGCTGTGAACGAACTGCCCGAACCGGCGGAAGAGCGCTTCCGTCTTGTCGGTACGCGCGTCGCCGATGATCACGGCTTTACCACCGCCCAGGTCCAACCCGGCCAGTGCGCTCTTGTAGGTCATGCCACGGCTCAAGCGCAGCACGTCGTTCAGGGCCTCTGCCTCCGTAGCGTAAGGCCACATGCGCGTTCCGCCCAAGGCCGGCCCCAGCGTGGTATCGTGCACGGCAATGATGGCGCGCAGGCCTGTGGTGCGGTCCTGGCAGAACAACACTTCCTCATGGTCGTGTTCCTGCATACGGGCCAACGTGCCCGATGTCTGGGTGGTTTCGGCGGTCTTCAGGGACATGGTCAACGGGTATGGGAAGGTTGGGCCAAAGTTGCGGCATGGATCCCGCAATAACAGCTTCCGTTCCAGCGCAGGCCGGATGCAATGGAGGAACGGCCCTTGCAACGGGAAGTGGGCAGCGTGTTCACCATTTCGTGGTCAGTCTGTTGCTGCGCTCGTGTCGCAGCCTCCGTTCGAGGCGGGGCAAATGTAGATGCGCAGAGGATCGGGCCCCATGCAACTTGGATGAATGAGGGTTGTTCAACTACCACAAGTTCCCTCCACCCGCCTAGGTCTACTTTTGGAGCTCTTCCCATGCGCGCCCTCCTCGCCCTCAATCCCTATTTCAAACGGTACTGGGGGCGCATGGTCCTGGGCGTCATCTTCATCGCCCTCAGCAGCTGGTTCTCCGTGCTGGCTCCGCAGACCGTGCGCGCCGCCTTCGACCTGGGTGCGCTTGCGGATCAACTTAAATTGCCAGTGGAGCAACGTGCGATCGGTGTGCCGCCCATGCTGGACCGCTGGATCGGCTGGACCGGTGTGGACCTGCACGGCATGGTCTCCGGGCCGAAGGACGATCAGTCGTTGAAAGACCTCATCTTCCACGTGGCGGGCCTTTACGCCTTGCTGTTCGTGGGGTTCACGCTCTTGCAGGGGTTCTTCATGTTCCTGATGCGGCAGACGATCATTGTGGTGAGCCGCTTGATCGAATTCGACCTGAAGAACGATGTGTTCGCCCATTACCAGAAGCTGGACCGCGCCTTTTACAAGCGCAACAGCACGGGCGACCTGATGAACCGCATCAGTGAGGACGTGGGCAAGGTGCGCATGTACATCGGCCCCGCCATCATGTACATTCTGGGCCTCGTGGTGCTCAGCATCATGATCATTGTGGTGATGGTGGACGTGAACCCGGAGCTGACGCTGTGGTCGTTGGCGCCACTGCCGCTGTTGAGCATCGCGATCTACTGGGTGAGCGACCTGATGAACAAGCGCAGTTTGGCCGTGCAGCAACAGCAAAGCACACTGAGCACCCTGGCACAGGAAAGCTTCAGCGGCATTCGGGTGGTAAAGGCCTACGCCAAGGAGAAGAGCATGTCCGCCCGCTTCGGTCAGGCCGCTCAGGAATACCGCAACCGCAGCCTCGCTCAGGCCTTTGTGGATTCGCTCTTCATGCCCGTGATCATGTTGCTGATCGGGCTCAGCACGGTACTGGTGGTCTTCATCGGCGGAAGCATGCTGGTGAACGGCACCGGCGGCGTTACCGTGGGCAACATCGCCGAATTCGTGATCTACGTGAACAAGCTCACTTGGCCGTTCGCCAGCTTGGGCTGGATCACTTCGCAAGTGCAACAGGCCGCCGCCAGCATGGAACGGATCAACGAGTTCCTCGATACCCCGCCCGAGATCACCGACGAAGGGGCAGAACCCCGGGAGATCCGTGGTGGCGTCGAGTTCCGACATGTCAGCTTCACCTACCCTGGAACCGGTATCGAGGCGCTGCACGATGTGAGCTTCAAGGTAGCTGCAGGGACCACGCTCGCCATCACTGGCCACACCGGCTGCGGAAAAACCACGATCGCCGAGCTGATCGGACGTCTGCACGACGCCACATCGGGCGAAGTGCTCATTGATGGCATTCCGATCCGCCAGATCCCCCTGCGATCACTGCGCGGGCAACTCGGCTTCGTTCCGCAGGATGTGTTCCTGTTCAGTGATAGTGTGGCGCACAACATCGGATTCAGCTTGGATGAAGTGGCCGAGGGCGATGGTGCCGGGTCCAGCGCCTACTTGCGCAAGGTGCGCGAAGCGGCCATGGTGGCGCAGGTGCACGAGAACATCGAGGCCTTCCCGAAAGGCTACGATACCCTGCTCGGCGAGCGCGGCGTTACGCTCAGCGGCGGACAGAAACAACGCGTGAGCATCGCCCGCGCCGTGGTGCGCGATCCCCGCATCCTGATCTTCGACGACCCGCTGAGCGCAGTGGATACCGCCACCGAGGCCGCCATCCTCGACGCCCTGAAGACCGTGATGAAGGACCGCACCAACGTGATCATCAGCCACCGGATCAGCGCCCTGCAAGGCGCCGATCATATCCTGGTGCTGGACAGCGGACGGGTGGTGGAGGAAGGCAGCCATGCCCAACTGCTGGCCCATGGCGGCCATTACGCCCGATTGCACGAGGAGCAGTTGTTGGAAGAGCAGCGGGTGCAAAGCTGAGCGCATTCTTATTGAGAACCGCACCAGCTCAGGTCCGAACTGTACTGCCCTAGCTCACCTTGTGCCGGGAAAACTGGCGGTTGCGGGGGATACATGGCAATCGCGACACGCGAGCGCTTGCGGGGGTAGTTCAAGGAAAGCCTACACTGTGCGGCCTCCCACTGACAAGATGGCCTTTCCATCATTCCATCAACACGAGTCTCAGCGTGGCATACTGATCACCGGCCGCCATACGGCAGATGTATAGCCCGCGAACGAGTCCGGCTGTATCAAAGAGCACCGTCTGTGCGCCGGCCGGTCGTATGCCATTTATCAAGGTGGTAACCAGTCGACCTGCCGGATCATGGATGGTCATGCTCACGTTTGCTTCGTCAGCCAACTCAAAGGCAATGACCGTGGTCGCGTTGAACGGATTTGGTGCGGCGGAAAGTCGCATCTCCTCATCCGTGGTTCCTTCAAGATCCTGAAGGAGCTTGGGCGCTGCTCCACAGCCCTCGGTGAACACCCCTTGGTTGAACTGATCCAGGTAGGCAGCGATACCTACCAAGCGTTGACCGAGCGTGGTGTTGGGTCCTATGTGCAT
>JBKJNF010000272.1:0-20046 GCA_046596155.1 Flavobacteriales bacterium
GTTTCAAGGCCTGAGCACTCTTTGTAACAGGACTCGTTCACACGATGGTATCCATTGGCCCTGTTCTCGCCCAACACCGCACGACCTTTGGTGTCCATATCGCCTCAACATGAAGCAGCACCACATCGCCCTTTTCACCCTCCTGACCATCAACCCCGGCGTCCGCGCGATCGCGCAGGAGAAGTCCAACGATGGCTACGCACTTGAATGGAAGCACACCTTGGAGGAACAACCGGCGCAACTATCCGTGGACAAGCATAAGCTCTCCGGCTGGTCGTTCCCGGTGTATGAATGCAGCCCCAGTGAAGCCATGCAGCACTGGAAAAAGCAGATGACCGCACAAGGCGCCGTTGTAAAAAGCACTGATCCAATGCGAGCCACCGGAGGCAATGTCACCGGCCTTGCATCTCCCGCACCTATCGCCTTCGCCACGGCCGCCAAGGACAAGAGCAGCGGCGCTACGCGTATGACCTTGGTCTTCGCGCTGAACGATTCAACTGCAATGCCGGAGGATGCGAGCATGACCATAGCGGCACATGAGACGGCGATACAATTGAACCGTGCCGTGGTGCAGGCCCAGATCGAGGACCAAGAGAAACGGTATAAGAAGACAGCTGGACGATTGGAGGATGCACAGCAGGACGAGGCCAGAGCGTCAGAGCGAGTCAGCGATGCAGGTCAGGACCTGGCGAACGTGAAGCAGAAGCAGAGCAAGCTGGCGCAAAAGCAGGCCGACCTGCAGAAGGAGATCAACAAGTGGCAGACGCGCTACAACGCCACGCAAGATCCGAAGGACCTGAAGAAGCTGACCAAGGCGCAGGAAAAGCTGGCCAAGGCCAACGGCGACCTGGCGAAGGAGATGAAGTCCGAAAGCAAGGTGCAGGAGCAACTGAACAAGCAGCAAGAGGCCATACCCGATGCACGTAAGGACGAACGCAAGCAGGGCGATCAGAAGGAACAGGCCCGGCGCCACCTTGAAGCGCTGAAACGAAAATTGGACGCGATCCACTAAGGCACCATCCTCATAACAGCAATGAAAAAGGGCCTCCCACGGGGAGGCCCTTTTCATGAAAGGTCGACCGCCTCAGATCACTGCGTCACCACGATCTTCTGCTTCACCACGCCGAACTTATTCTGTCCGGACACCACGTACGTGCCGGGGCCTAGGTCGTTGATCAGGATGGTATTGTCGTTCTCGCCATTCAAGGTGAACGAACGGACCAACTGTCCCATTTCGTTCATGAGGTAGTAGGTGCCGACATTCGTAGCCTTGATCGTGCAACTGCCGCGGCTCGGGTTCGGGTACACGAGCAGCATGTCGGCCGGCGTCAAGGGGGTTGTGTCGATCGCACGGGTGTCCGTGGTGTTCACCGCCGTTGAGCCTTGCAGCGGCATGGCAGCGGCGGTCACGTTCAGGGTGTAATCCTCTACTTCGCCATACGATGATGTACCGCAGGGCGTGGTGTTCGGACCAGCGCCGGAATCCGTGAGGCGAATACGCATGCGTACAGGGCCTACAGTGGTTCCTGCAGGTGCGGTGATGCTCGTATTGAACGGACCAACACCAGCAGCAGAAGCGTAAACAGCTTCGCCTGCATCCGTCAGGCTGCCGTTGCGGTTCCAATCGCACCAGATGTAGACCTTATCCGTGGAGTACGGAACGCCAATGGTCACGGAGATCGCCTGTGCCACACTTGCCGTGATGTTCGTGGACAAGGACGTGTAGTTCGAGTAGGACGAGGCAGCGGAAGTGTTGTTGATGGTACCCATGGTCACGTTGGTGATCCGCTCATAGGTGGTGCTGGTCGTTCCCGCTGTGCAGTACACGATACCGCCCGTGATGCTCATCGTAAGAGCATTGCTGGTTCCCGTTGCAGGAACAGCACACGTGGCGTTCGAGGTCATCACGCAGGTCACGATCTGCCCGTTGGTCAGCGTGGTGGTAGTAAAGTTCGCAGAATTCGTTCCGGCGTTCACACCGCTCACTTTCCACTGATAGGAAGGTGTGGTGCCTCCATTGGTCGGTGTGGCGGTGAAGGTCACGGAACTACCCGAAGCGCTCGGGTTGGTACCGGACGTTATCGCGATGGAAACGGCAGGAACGACCGAGGCGTTCACGCCCATCGTGATACTGTTGCTCGTGGCCGTGGGGATGGTGGCACAGGCCAGGTTGGAGGTGAGCACGCAGGATACGACCTGACCGTTGGTCAGCGTGGTGGTGCTGTATGTGGCACTGTTCGTACCCGCGTTCGCACTGTTCACTTGCCACTGGTAGGCGGGCGCAGAACCACCGTTGGTCGGCGTGGCAGTGAAGGTCACTGTGGCACCTGCGCAAGTGGGGTTGCTGCCCGTGGTCTGCGCGATGGATACTGCAGGCGTGGCAGCAGAACTGATGGAAATGGTGATCGCGTTGCTCGTGGCGGGGTTGCCGGTAACACCCGAGAGGTTGGACGTCATCACGCAGGTAACGACCTGTCCGCTGGTGAGCGTGGAACTGCTGTACGTGTTGGCGTTGGTACCTACGTTCGCACCGTTCACCTTCCACTGGTATGAGGGAGTCGTTCCACCGTTCGTCGGGGTGGCGGTGAAGGAGACGTTCGTACCTGCACAGGATGGGTTTGATCCGCCGGTGACCGCGATCGCCACACCTGCTGCGAGGCCGCAGGGTGTGATCTGATAGGACAGGATGCGCGTCCTTGCCGCACTGGAACCGGTGGCTCCCCCCATATACTCGCTGGTGCTCCAGAAGGTCACACCATCAGGATCAAGCGAGGTCTGTGCATAATCGCCCACGCGGTTAATACCGGTCTGTGATCCGGTTCCGGCCACGCCAAGCACTTCCGTTACAGGCAGCGTACCAAGCGGATCACAGGTCCTCCGACCCGTGTAATAAAGGCCTGGATAAATAGACGTTGCATTCGACTTGATGTATGTAAGACCGATGGACCCGTTGTTATCCATGGCCACAGAACCCATCCAGCGCGTGTTCACATCCGGCGCGTAAATACCTTCCTGGTACATGGACCACACACCGGTGGATTGGGCTTGGCGCAGTTCACACCACTTAATGCTGCGTTGCGTGGTACTGATCTTCACGGCCCAGTTGAGCACCACGCTGTTGTATCCACTCCAGCTCTTCCACTGTGCGCGGTACATGCACACGCCGCCGATGCCGTCGAGCTTCTGCGTGGTACCGGGCTGCGAGCAATCGTTCCAGCTCGCGTTGTACGAAGCATCAAATGCAGCCGTGGTCACGTTGGCTGCTAGCGAGATAGTTGCCGTGGGCGTTGTCGGTGCCCAGTTGACGGCCATATTGTAAATGTTCACCCGGTCGAAATAACCCGTGCCCCAACCATTGTCAGAATACGAGTAGATAGGGCAGGGTGTGCCTGCAGGTGGCAGAACGCCATCGGCGGCATCACCAGGCAGCGGTACGAAGAAGCCGGACTTGGGGGGCGAGTAGTTCACATAGACCGAGCGGGCACCAGGTGTACCGGCGAGCATGGCGGTGCGCTCAAAGCAGAACACCTTCTGGGTGCTCTGGTTGGAGGTCATGTAGTAGCCATCCTGCCATACGGAGAACTTCAGGTAGTCGGGGAATTGGGGCGACACATAGGTATAAGTGTAGTAGGATCCCGTTGGATCACTGGTCGTGGACACGGCGATGAAGATCTTCTTGTCCGTGCTGGAACCGAATTGCGCCAAGAACCAACGATCAGCAGCCTTGTCGTACATCACAATGGGGTCGCCGTTGTTGGCGGTGGCCGGGCTCCACAAATTGCCCAGGGTACCTGTCAGCATCACCGCCCCCGTGGTCTTGTTATACACCTTGAAGGTGGTGGAGTTGATCATCTGAACGTAATGGTTAGGACCCACTGCGCCGGATGGATCGAACGGACGGAAACCGCTGGCGGTCTGACCGGCCCAATTGGCGCGCGTCTCTCCACCTTTCACATCGCCCATCCTGTCCTGTATCGAAGCTGGGTCGTTCCCGTACGCAGCACCATCAGCTACTGTTCTGCGGAATTTCTGCGGCTGGCGGTTCATGCGATCCTCGGATTCATGCTTCTCATACAGCTTGTTCTCATCCACCGGATGCTCAGCGAAGATCTCACTGAGCGGTCGGGTAATGGAAAAACCGGTTGCAACGATCACGCCTGACTCCCCACCGTTCTGCTGCGCGTAGGCGCATTCAAACACACTAAATCCGAGCAAGAGTAAAAAGACCTTCTTCATGTTAGTACCTGGTTTTGGTGATGGACGAACAGGGCGGCGGAGGACCCGGGTAACAGTAGTGCTATATTACAAGGATATAACGGTGCCTTCGTGCACCGTTGACAAAAAGGACCAAAGGGGTCTGATGAACGATCGCGGGATCGTTCGGATCGACGGATCCTTAAAGCGCCTTTGAACTGGCGATCGTCATCGAATAGGGGTCGCCACAGCAGACAGCTCAGCGAAGCCCCGACCGTTCATCAGATCTCGAAACGCTCGCTCTGGCGGGGTATATCGATGTGCGCAAAGCCCAACCCGGCATATCGCTCACGCAATCCCACCAACGACGGTTGGACCCCGTGCACGAGGAACACGTGTTGCACCTTCTTGGGGTCCTGGCAACCGATCCAGCGACATAGCTCGCCGCGATCGGCGTGCGCGCTGAGGCTTTCCATGCGCAGGATGGAAGCCCGAACCTGAACACGCTCCCCGAAGATCTCCACATGATCCGGATGTTCCATCAACTCCGCACCGAGCGTTCCGGGAGCACTGAAGCCCACCATGAGCAAGGCGTTCCGTTCGTTGGGTAGGCCGTGTTTCAGGTGATGGCGAATGCGACCGGCTTCCATCATGCCGCTTGCGGCGATGATGATACACGGTTCTTGTCGCTCATTCAATTGCTTACTGCGCGCGGCCTCGCGCACGAATTCGACACCGCGGAATCCGAAGAGGTCGGGATCCTTTTCCAGTTCGGCGCGCACATCATCCTGCAACAGGTTGGAATATTTCCGATAGATGCTAGTGGCGTTGATCGACAGCGGGCTATCCACGATCACAGGGATCCTGGGCAGCCGGCCTTCGTTGTAAAGCGAGTTCAAACTGTGCAACAATTCCTGCGTCTTGCCAATACTGAACGCAGGGATCATCAGCTTGCCCTTGCGCTCCACGCACACTTCGCGGATGTGGTTCAGCAACTCATCACGGATGATCTGGATTGGCGGATGATCCCGATCGCCGTAAGTGCTTTCGCAGATGATCACATCGGCCTGCGGGAAGGCTTCCGGATCAGGTAGTAAACGATCAACATAGCGTCCTACATCGCCACTGAAGGTAATGTGCCGTGTGCCTTCGGCGGTATCGATGGCCAAGTGCACGCAGGCACTACCCAGAATATGGCCCGCATCGGTGAAGGTGAGCTTCACTCCGGGCAACACCTCAAAGGGCTCGTGATAATCCACACCCTGGAAAAGGCCCAATGCCGGCGCCACATCGGCCAGAACGTAGAGCGGTTCGATCTCGCGCGGTGCATGGCCACGTTTACGCGCGCGCCGGATGTCCTGGTCAAAGTCCATCTCCTGGATCCGCGCGCTATCCTCCAGCATGATCGTACAGAGGTCGTACGTGGCCGGCGTGGCATAGATGGGGCCTTTGAATCCTTCGCGCACGAGTCGCGGGATCAAGCCGCTGTGATCGATGTGCGCGTGGGAGAGCACCAATGCATCGACGCTCTTGGGGTCAAAGCCAAAGCGACGGTTCTTCTCGTCGCTTTGCGGTCCTTCGCCCTGGAACATGCCGCAGTCCAGCAACAGGCGCCGCAGCTTGCCGGTCTTCACATCGGGGATCTCCAGTAGATGCTTGCTGCCGGTCACCATGCCGGCGGCACCATGGAACGTAATGCTGATGGACATACAACGAAGGTGCGACCATTTCCGCACTTCTCATCATGTAACAGAAAAGCGTTCGTACGATCGGGATCTGTAGTATGGTGACCGCCTGGGGCCGAAGGTGGGATCAAGTGCAATCTCCCCTCTTCGTGGCCACGATGTAGTTCACGCAGGCCAGCTCCTCATCTGCAGCGGCGGAGAGCGCCGTGACATACTCGCGATCGAGGTGTGGCATTGGATCACCGAGCAGCTCGGCCACGGTCATGTTCCTGAATCGATCGCCCACCTCTACGGGCAGTCCGTTCACATACGACCGCAGGATCCAGTTGAGCGCCCAGAACGGCTTTCCGCTCTTCGGCACCCCGCGTTCTTCCACGCGCAGATGCTTCTCGAAGAGGTTGAGCAGCCCATGGCTCGTCATGTTGTAATAATGGTCGGGGTAGCCGTGAAAGGGCTGCAGGAAGGGCACTGCAGCATAGAGCGTTCCGCCCGGCTTCAGCACACGCGCGATCTCGCGGGCGCAGGCGAACGGATTACGCACGTGCTCCAGCACGGCCAACGAGAACACGGCATCGAAGCTATTGTCGCGGAACGGCAGACGCTCGCCCACCCCCATCACATCGGTCGTTGGCAGATCGCAGATCTCCAGGTTGATCACATTGGGCAGGTAGCGGTCGCGAAGGCCTGCACCGTTATCGAGTATCAACCCGTTCGGATGTTTGTTGATGATGCTACATGCGAGTGGATCGTAGCCATTGGAGGAGACCGCCGCTGCAGGTCCAGTTTCGATGGCCTTGCGCAGATCCTCATCGCGCAGATCATACTTGCCATCGGGCCGCGGCCATTGGCCATGGCAAGTGGGGCAGCTGATGGCGGTCGGCGTGAAATGCAGTGCACCGGAACAACCACGTGGGCAGGCGAGCACGCGCTCGATGGATGCACAGCGGCGTGGCAGGTCGTCGCGAATGGACCGCAGTACGGGCAGGTCCACAGCGATGCGCAGGGCCACTTCTGTTGACCGCTCACCCAAGTCGAAACGCAAATGCACTTGACCCGCGCCGAGTAAATGCGCGCTAGGGATCAGCGCATCGAAGCCCGTGATATGTTGATCCGTAAGGATGGACATCACATCGGGCCGGTCGAACATGCGCATGGGCAGGATAGATGCATCGCCGCCGATGATGCGAAGCCCAGTGGGAGGCGCCAACGCGGAAGCCACCCAACCGATGATATGGACCGATGGCGTCGAGATGATCGCATCCACCGATGGCTGGTCGATGGCCACGGTGGAGCCATTCGCGTTGATCTGGTAACCCATCATTCTCTTCCGGTGAAGGTCGCAAAATAGGAAGGTCCAAGTGCTAGGAAGGAACTAGGGAAAGGAATAGCGCTGTTATATTGGTGCGCTTCATTCCCGCTACCACCATGCTCAGGTCCTTGCTGATGTTGTTGCGCCCCCTGTTCGTGCTGATCTGCGCGTTCATGGGCTGTGTGGAAGTGCGTGCACAGTATGAGTTGCGCGGCGCAGTGACGGACAATAGCACCGGCGAAACGATCCCCGGCGCCGTGGTGAAGCTCAAGGGCGAAGCGAAAGGCGTGAGCACGGACATGGACGGTAAATTCGTGTTGAAGGTGGCGGAACTGCCCCCCTTCACCATTGTCATCACGTCACTGGGATACGCGCTGCAGGAGATCGCCGTGACCAGTTTGGACCAGTCCATCAAGGCACGCATGGGTGCGGATGAGGTGTTGCTGAAAGAGGCCTTGGTGGTGAAGGAGCGCATCAGCGACAAACAGAAACAAGCGCCGCTAACGGTGGAAACGATGGACCTGATCGCCATCAAGGAAGCACCGAGCGGCGACTTCTACGAAAGCCTGGGCACGTTGAAGGGTGTGGACATGACGGCAGCGAGCTTCGGATTCAAGGTGATCAACACACGCGGCTTCAACAGCACCAGCCCGGTGCGCTCCTTGCAGCTGATCGACGGCGTGGACAACCAGAGCCCAGGCCTGAACTTTTCGCTGGGGAACTTCTTGGGGGCAAGCGACCTCGACGTGGTGAAGGTGGATGTGATCGCGGGTGCCAGCACGGCGTTCTACGGGCCAGGCGCGTTCAACGGTGTGATCAATATGACAACGAAGAGCCCGTGGGTATTCCCCGGCCTCAGCGTAAGCGCCAAGGGAGGTGAACGCAACATGCTAGAGGGGGCGGTGCGCTGGGCCCAAGTGCTGAAGGACAAGAACGGCAAGGCCCGCTGGGCGTACAAGTTGAACGCCTTCGCCCTGCGCGCGGATGATTGGCGGGCAGCGAACTACGACCCCACGGTGGTGTCACCCACGGGCATTGATAATCCCGGTCGTTATGATGCGGTGAACAGCTATGGCGATGAGAGCACCACGCTGAACAACGATTACACCAAGACGCTCTTCGACCGGCGCAGCTACCCTGGCCTCGGGTTCTACCTGCGCCCAGGTTATCGCGAGACCGATCTGGTGGACTACAACACCAACAACCTGAAACTCGGCGCCTCACTGCATTACCGCTTCTCCGACCCGGACTCGTTGAATTCTGCCGTGGAGCTGATCCTCGCAAGCAACTACAGTCGCGGAAGCACGGTCTATCAAGGCGACAACCGCTATCGCTTGGAGGATGTCCAATTCTTCCAGCACCGACTGGAATTGAAACGCGAAGGCACATGGTTCATTCGGGGCTATGTGACGCATGAGGATGCAGGCAAGACCTTTGATATCTACTCTACTGGACTTCGGCTGCAGGAGGCCAGTGGCAGCACCTTGGAATGGAATGACGCCTACTACCAACTATGGTCGAATTGGATAACGCCATTGCTGGATCAGACGCAGCCGGATTTCTATAAACCCGGAGCCGAAGCCATATCGCACGGCATCACCACCCAGGAGGCCTATGATGCGTACCTCACCAACTTCATCGCTGTGCATCATGACCTGTTCGTGGACTATCACCAGATGGTAGCGGATTCGGTAAACACATACAACACGGTGGAACTTGATCCAGCCTATGCCGTAGGAACACAGCGCTTCAATGATAAGTTCAAGGAAACCACCGGCAAGCGCTTCACCCAAGGAGGGTCGAGGTTCTTCGATCGCAGTGCGTTGGTGCATGTCATGGGCGAATACCGGCTGAATCTGGATAAGGGCACACTCATCTCTGGATTCTCGATCCGCCAGTATTTGCCTAACTCAGCTGGAACTATCTTCAAGGACACTGGTGATGTTCACATCCGTAACCGCGAGGTTGGCATTTATTATGGATGGGAAGACAGCTATTGGCACCAACGCTTGAAGATGACAGCAACAGTAAGAGTTGACAAGAACCAAAATTTCCAAGGTCTTGTTTCACCTGCCCTGTCATTCGTCTACACCAAGACACCGGCGCATGTGTGGCGCGTCAGCTTCAGCAGCGCGATCCGCAATCCCACGCTCGCTGACCAGTACCTCTATTACAATGTGGGTCGCGCGATCCTGCTGGGCAATGTCGATGGTCAGTTCGAAGAAGGCCGCGATTCGATGTTCACCATCGACAGCTTCAACGAATACCGCAACACGGCGGGTGCCAACCTGCTTGGTGGCCTGAGCAAATTGCGTTACTTCGATGTGGACCGCGTGCGTCCGGAACAAGTGCGGAGCATCGAGATAGGCTACCGGGGCACCCATTGGGAAAGCGTGTATTTCGATGCCAGTGCCTATGCCAGTTGGTACACGGATTTTATCGGTTACATAATCGGATTGTACGGTCAGTTCGACCAGACGAACGGATTCCCTATTGGCGGACTGCAAGCATTCCGCTTGGCGGCCAACGCCACCTCGCGGGTTACCACACAAGGTGCTAACGCTGGCTTCACGTGGTACCGTAAGAAAATGAACTGGTCCGCGAACTACAGCTACAACCGCTTGAGCAGCGGCGCAGACGACCCGATCATTCCGGCCTTCAATACACCACGCAACAAGGTGAACTTCGGATTCTCATCGCATGATCGGCGGATCCCGTTCACCACCCGGCGCGATCTGGGCTTCGGCGTGAACTGGAAGTTCGTGGAGGGCTTCACCTTCGAAGGCTCGCCGCAGTTCACGGGACCGATCAACTCCTACGATATGGTGGATGCACAGGCCAGCGTAAAGTTCCCCAAGAGCCACCTCACGGTGAAGATCGGCGCCAGCAACCTGTTCGGCGTTCTGCCGCTGGTGGACCAGGACGTTCCTTCGGATGAACGGTTGGACCGTGCACTGGAAAACAACGTGACCACGGTGTTCGGCGGGCCGAGCGTGGGCCGACTGGCCTATGCACAAGTGGTCTACGAGTTCATCAAGCCGTGATCTGGCACGCCTTTCTCCCAGGCTCCGGCCGGGCGGGGCGTTGAACGGCTGATATGTTGTTCACCTTGCGCTATGGTCGACCCGCCTGTGGAAGACGCTAGATCCTTTTCTGAACGTATCTTTCCGCATCAAACTCAATTCAGACCCCCATGAAAAAAACCCTACGCAACACCTTCTTGGTCGCTGCGCTTGCCGGTTCTGTTGGCGCTAGTGCCCAACGTTACCTCAGTGAAGTGTTCACCGATGCCCAGCTGGTCATCACCCCGGATGTCACTTTCGGTACGAACATCGACTTCCTGACCTCCGACTTTTCCAATCCGGCCATTTATGGCCCGAACATCGTTGAGTTGCAGACCGCAGTATCAACGCAACAACCCATTCCGCCAGCCTACTTCAACCCAGCAGATCCTGCAACGGCCATCAAGGTGGCCAACCTGCGCATGGATGTGTACCAGCCTGATCAAGCGATCGACTCGTTGACAGAGCGTCCGGTGTTCATTTTCGTTCACACAGGCAACGCGCTACCCCCGCCCATCAATGGCAGCCCCAATGGCACACGCAAGGACAGCAGTGCCGTGGAAGTTTGCAAACGCATGGCGCGCCGTGGTTACTTGGCCATCAGCATGAGCTACCGCGGAGGTTGGAACCCGCTTGCTCCAACGGAGGAAGCCCGTCGTTCCTCCTTGTTGAACGCCATTTATCGCGCGATCCACGACGTGAAGCAGTGTATCCGTAACGTAAAAGCTGATGCTGCCGGAGCGAACACGTTGGGCGCTGATGCCAGCCGTATCGTTCTTTACGGCGAAGGCACCGGAGGCTACATTGCCTTGGGCACGGCCACACTGAACCATCCCGCTGAACTCTATATCGAGAAGTTCCGCACTGACCCCTTTGACCCCACCACGAGCTACATTGACAGCACAGCAGTAGGGAACATCGAGGGCTTCGGTGGTCAACTCTGCCTCTACCGCCCCAATGGACAGAGCAGCGCCTTCAACTTCTGCGTGAACGCGGGCGGAGCGCTGGCCGACACGAGCTGGTTGCAGCCTGGTGATGTACCGATGGTGGCCTTCCACACGACCTATGATCCATTCGCACCGTTCACTGAGGGTATCGTGATCGTGCCCACCACCGGAGGTCCGGTTGTTCCCGTGCAGGGCAGCAACCTCTTCATGCAATTGGTGAACGACTACGGCAACAACAACTCCTTCGCCCTTCTGCAGCCTGATGCTTACACCAGTGCGGCCCGTGCGCTCTACGGTACCACACAAGTGCACAGCGGTTCCACGGTGACCATCAACACCGACGTGGAAGGTCTATACCCCATGGTAACACCAGATTGGCCCGCGATCTTCGCCGGCACATCAGAGGAAGCCAGCCCCTGGCAGTGGTGGGATCAGAATAGCGCATTGGCCCAGACCATTGTTGTGCAGCCCAACATCACGGCCAATATGGCCAGCTTGTCCAGTAACCCCAACAGCAGCCCGGCCAAGGGTCGTGGGTACATCGACACCATCGTCGGCTATATGAGCCCACGCATCGTGTGCGCGCTGGAACTCGGCCCCTGCCCCCTACAGTCAGTGGATTGCTTGGGCGTTCCTAGTGGAACGGCCCAGCCTGGAACGGCGTGTGATGACAGCAACGCCAACACATTCAACGATACGTGGAACGAGGTGTGCATTTGCGTAGGCTCGCCCATCGGCATCGAGGAAAGCAGCGCTGCTGCTGGCTTGAAGCTGGTACCGAACCCAGTGCACGACCTGCTCCGCGTTACCAGCGAGAAGGAGAACATCATATCCTTTGACCTGTTCGATGCCACGGGCCGTCGCGTTCGCAGCGAAAGCGTGAACGCCCGCAGCTTCTCCTTCGAACGTACCAGCCTGCAGGCCGGTGCCTACTTCATGACCATCCGTTTCGCCGAAGGCAGCGCTACGCGCAAGCTCACGCTGGACTAGTCATTTCGAACTACAAGGACGGGGAACCCCGCGCAGCAATGCGCGGGGTTCTTTTTTGAACCCGATCAACGCGGCTTCTTCCGCAGATGACCCCATGGCGCATTTTCATATGGAACTGAGCTCCGTCCACCCTTTCGGCGAACCGCTCATCACATACATGGTACTTTGTCTTGCATAGTACCAACCCATACCCTTTACTTTGCGTTGTCAAGTACTACCGGATACCCAATACCGGACCCAGCCATGAACCTGAACGTAGAGAACACCAAAGCGCAGATGCGAAAGGGCGTGCTCGAATACTGCATCCTTTCCTTGTTAAGCGCCGAGGACATGTACCCTGGTGACATCCTGGCGAAGCTGAAGGATGCCAAGTTGATCGTGGTGGAGGGCACACTCTATCCGCTACTGACCCGCTTGAAGGATGCCGGATACCTCGGCTACCGATGGGAGGAAAGTCGCAGCGGTCCTCCGCGCAAATACTACCAGCTCACCACCGTTGGTCGCAAGTTCCTGAAGGAACTGGACGACACCTGGACCGAACTGGCACAAGCCGTGAAAAAGACCACCCGCAACAATCCGTAAGGGCGCCAGATCCCACGCCACAACCCCCACGTACCCATGAAAAAGACAGTCACCGCCAACCTCTCCGGCTCGGTGTTCCACATTGAGGAGGACGCCTATGATCGCCTACAGCGCTATCTGGGTAGCATCCGGGAAAAGTTCCGCGGCAGCGGGAGCACGGACGACATCATGTCCGACATCGAGGCCCGTGTGGCCGAGCTCTTCACCGAGCGGCTAGTGGGCCGCAACGTGGTGACGATGGAAGATGTGGAGCACGTGGAGGCGACCATGGGACGTCCCGAGGATTTCGCCGGGGAGGAAGCCACCTCGGACGGCGCACCCAAAGCCAAAGGTCCGCGCGTGCATCGCCGTCTGCTGCGCGATACGGAGGACAAATGGGTCGCCGGCGTGCTCAGTGGCCTGGCCGCCTACATCGGCACGGAGGTCATCTGGTTGCGCATCGCGTTCATTGCCCTGGTGTACTTCGGCTGGGGCTCACCCATCCTCTTCTATCTGCTCCTCTGGCTGCTCGTTCCGCGTGCGAACAGCGCCGCCGAAAAGCTCGAGATGCGTGGTGAACCCGTGACCGCCGAGAACATCAAGCGCATGTTCGAGGAAGGCGCGGAGGACCTGAAGCACAGTGCTGAACGCGTAGCCGGCGAGGCGCGGGACCTGGGCAAGGACTTCGGCCCCAAGGCACGGGCCTGGTCACAGGAAGTGCGGGGCACCGCACGCAGCACAGCCAGTACGGCTGGGACCATACTGGTGAAGCTTATCGGTGCCTTTATCCTCTTTGTTGGGATCGTCGCCGCCATCGCGTTGTTCGCCGGTACGGTGAGCGCGGCCGGCTTCACCCTATATGGTGGCTCCAACGAGCACGGTATGGACCTGGTGGACCTAGGCGGCCTCGTAACGGCTACTGCCGGTCAGGCCTGGTGGGCCTTGCTTGGCTTGTTCATCTGCTGCGCTGTGCCGATAGTGACCTTGCTGTTGTTGGGCATGCGCATGGTCTTCGATCTTCGTTCACCGCGTTGGCTCATCTGGTCGCTGGTGGCCCTCTGGTTCTCTTCCCTAGGCCTGCTTGCCGTCATTGGCATCCGCACGGGCGCCGACTTCCGCGATGAGGCCAAGGCTCGCACGGTCCTTCCGCTTACAGCACCGGTGGATGGGCCGCTGGAGATCGGGGCCATCACCACCGATACCATCGGCAGCACCACCTTTTCCTTCAGTCATGGCGGCTTCGACCTGAACGGCAGCGAAGGGCTCTTTGTGTCCAACGGGACCATCCACTGTGGCTGGGCCGAACTGGATGTACAGCCGAGCGCGGACAGCCTGTACCATTTGGTACTACTGAAGGAAGCACGTGGCATGGATCCGCGCAGTGCAGCGAACCGCTCGGCGAACATCAGCCACTCCTACGTGCAGGAGGGCGCTGTGCTTCGCGTGTCCCCCTGGTTCACGGTACCTGCCTCGGATAAGATCCGTGCCCAACAACTGCGTTACCTGGTGCAGGTACCTATGGGAGGTATGGTGCACTTCCTCCGGGGTAGCGACCAGGTCATGAACGACATCGACAACATCTCCAACACCTTGGACGAGGACATGGTGGGCCGCACCTGGACCATGACGCCCCAAGGATTACGGGCCGGTACGGTGGATGATGCCGCACCTGCGGACACAACACACCGTAAGGTCACCGACCACTTGCGGATCAAAAGCGCAACGCCATTACACCAGGGGACGAACGCAACGGAAGCGTCCGCTTTGCCTGACAACCCGGTGGAACTGCCCAACCTGTTCCGGCTGCTCGGTCGCGCGGTCACACTCTGAACATCCATTCACCGGTAGCGCAACGAGGGGTTACGGCTCGCTCCGGTACTGGCGGCCCTGGACGATCGTCCGGGGCCGCTGGCGTTCATGGCTGCCCGACCTTTCGCTCCGCGCGCTCGGACGCCATGTGGTAGAGCGCCGGTCTCTGTTAACTTGTCCCCAATGTCGCGCCGCAACCAGTGGTTGTTCTATTTCTTCGTTATCGCCTTTGGTGCCGCAGGTACCATACTGCTGGTTCGAATGGGCGCAGGGCTCGACGACAGCGCGCACATGCAGGCGGCCAATGGCATGGATCAATGGGCGCATTTCAAGGAAACGTACCGCGCGAACCTCACGCACCCGTTGGCCAAGCTGCTGTTGCAGATCCTTGCGATCATCATCACGGCACGGATCTTCGGCTACATCGGTCGAAAGCTCGGCCTGCCCACGGTGATCGGCGAGATCATCGCTGGCATCTTCCTCGGCCCTTCGTTCCTGGCCCACCATTTCCCGGCCTACTCGGCCTTCCTGTTCCCGCCGGAATCCTTAGGCAACCTACAGTTCCTCAGCCAGATCGGCCTCATCCTGTTCATGTTCGTAGTGGGTATGGAGCTGGACCTGAACGTCCTACGCAACCGAGCGCAACAGGCGGTGATCATCAGCCACACGGGCATCGTGGTGCCCTATGCTTGCGGCGTTGGGCTGGCCTACTTCCTCTATGACAAGTTCGCCCCGTCGGGCATCAGCTTCCTTTCCTTCAGCTTGTTCATGGGCATCGCCATGAGCATCGCGGCCTTCCCGGTGCTTGCCCGGATCATCCAGGAGCGCGGACTTACCCGCACCAAGTTGGGCAGCCTGGTGATCACCTGCGCGGCGGTGGACGACATCACGGCGTGGTGCCTGCTTGCCGCAGTGATCGCCGTGGTGAAGGCCGGCAGCCTGATGAGCAGCGTGTGGACGATCGTTCTGGCAGCGGCGTACATGGGCGTCGTTTTCGGTCTGTTGCGTCCCTTCCTGAAGCGCTTGGGCGACATCCATGCCGACCGTGAAAGCCTTAGCAAACCACTGGTGGCCGTGTTCTTCCTGGTCTTGCTGCTATCCGCATATGCTACGGAGATCATTGGCATCCATGCGCTGTTCGGCGCCTTCATCGCGGGTGTGATCATGCCGAACAACGTGCGTTTCCGCAACATCTTCATCGACAAGGTGGAAGATGTTGCGCTGGTGCTGCTGCTCCCGCTGTTCTTCGTATTCACCGGCCTGCGCACACAGATCGGGTTGTTGAATGACCCGGGCCTCTGGAGCTGGTGCGCGGTCATCATCGCCGTGGCAGTTGGCGGCAAGTTCTTCGGCAGCGCCTTGCCTGCGCGGCTCGTGGGCAACAGCTGGCGCGACAGCCTGATGCTCGGCGCGTTGATGAACACGCGCGGACTGATGGAACTGATCGTCCTGAACATCGGCTACGACCTAGGCGTACTTACTCCGGAGATCTTCGCCATGATGGTGATCATGGCCGTGGTCACCACCCTTTTGACCGGTCCGTTATTGAACGTGATCGCGCGGTTTACGCGCGAAAACGTATCAGCCGATGAGGAGGTGCGCCAGTCGGGATCCCGCAAGTTCAAGATACTGGTACCGTTCGGCGATGCCGAGCGCGGCCCCAATATGGTGCGCGTTGCCAACGCCTTCCTCCGCCGCAACGAGAACGCGGGCATCACCGCGCTGCACCTGAGCCCCAGCAACGAACTGAACCCCTTCAACACGGCCCTGCGCGAGCGCGACAGCTTCGGCATCATCCGCACCGATGCGGTCGCGGAGGGTATGCAACTGGACACCATCTTCCGCGCAAGCAACGACATCGACAAGGATGTGGTGAACGTGATGAACGGCGGTTTGTACGACATGGCCATCGTGGGCGTGGGTCGCAACATTTACAAGGGCACCCTGCTCGGCCGCGTTGTTGGTATCACTAGCCGCATCATCAATCCGGAGCGCTTGCTCAGTTCCATTACCGGCAAGGAGCACCTCTTCGAACGCGCCGATTTCGAGGACCGCGTCCGTCATCTGCTCCGCGAATCGCGCATACCGATCGGCATATACGTGGACAAGGAATTCCAGGGCATGCGTCGCGTGGTGGTGCCCTTATTCAGCCTGGGGGACAGCTTCCTGCTCACCTACGCCCAGAAGCTGGTGCACAATGAGGGCTCACGGGTCACGCTCATCGACGTGGGCGAGGTCTTCCACCAAAGTCCGGAAATGCTGGCGACGATCCGTGCATTGGAACAAGCGGTACCGGACCAGTTATCGGTGATCCACGTCAAGGATATGGACCATGACTTCCCCGCCGATCAGGACTTCATGCTGCTCAGCCTCGAGAGCTGGAAGCGGGCTGTGGAGAGGCAGAGTCCGTGGCTGACAAGGTCACCGAGCTCGTTGATCATGCGGGCTTGAGTTCCCTCACTTCCCACAGCCGGGCAATCGCCATCTTTGACTCGATCTGCCGAACGGACCAATGGGCGGGTCGTTATTCCCATGAGCAAAGCAAGCAAGATCAAGTCTTTCGACCCCAACAGCCCCGGTTCTGCCAACGCGCAGATGTACGGACTGCCCTTCACCTGTGCCGAAGCGGACATCGTCATCGTGCCCGTACCCTGGGAAGTGACCACGAGCTACGGGGCCGGCACCTCGCGCGGGCCTCGGGCGATCTTTGAGGCGAGTTTCCAGGTGGACCTGTTCCATCCGGAATTCCCCGAGCTGTGGAAGCGTGGTGTGGCGATGGACGAACTGCCCACGCCACTTCACCAGCAGAGCAGCGCACTGAAGAAACAGGCGAAGCACGTGATCGACCTGCTCACGGAAGGTGGCTCTGCGAAGGAAAAGGAACGTGCTGACAAGGCCCTCAAGCTCATCAACGCGGAATGCGCCGTGATGAACGACTGGGTGGAAGCACGCTGCGGCTATTGGATGGACGAGGGCAAACTCGTGGGCCTACTGGGCGGCGATCACAGCACCCCGCTGGGCTACTTCCGTGCGCTGGCGAAGCGCCATAAGAGCTTCGGCATCCTGCACATCGATGCGCACATGGACCTGCGCAAGGCCTACGAGGGCTTCACTTACAGCCACGCCAGCATCATGTACAACGCGCTCGGGCTGAAGCAGGTGGGCCAGCTCGTGCAGGTGGGCATCCGCGACTTCTGTGCACAGGAGAACGACGTCATCATCCGCGAAAAAGGTCGCGTGGCCGTGGTGCGCAGCGCCGATATCCGCCGTCAGCAATACGAAGGCATCACGTGGAAGGAACAATGCGATGTGATCATCAAGGCGCTGCCGGACGTGGTGCACATCAGCTTCGACATCGATGGGCTGGACCCAACGCTCTGCCCGCATACCGGCACTCCAGTACCGGGCGGATTGGCCTTTGAGGAGGCCACCTACCTGCTGTCGCGCCTCGCCGCGAGCAAAAAACGCATCATCGGATTCGACCTTGTGGAAGTGACCCCGGGCAAGCACAACGAATGGGATGCCAACGTGGGCGCACGCCTGTTGTGGCACCTGTGCGGGGTGTTGTCCACCTCCAAGCGCTGATCATCACCCATGCCCGATCCCATCGTCAAGATCCTCGACACGCGCTACATCACGCAGGATGTGAAGCGGATCACCGTATCGCGCCCGAAGGGATACAAATACCGGCCCGGTCAGGCCACGGATGTAGCCATCAACCTACCGGGTTACGCCGACAAGCTCAGGCCCTTCACATTCACCTCGCTCACCACGTCGCGAACCCTTGAGTTCATCATCAAGATCTACAACGACCATGAAAGCGTTACCAAGCAGCTCGGCCTGCTACACGAAGGCGATGAGCTGATCCTGCACGAGCCCTACGGCGCGATCCAATACAAGGGGCCCGGTTTTTTCTTCTCCGGCGGCGCGGGCGTTACGCCGTTCGTGGCCATTCTGCGAGACCTGCAGAAAAAGGGCAAGTTGCACGGCAACACCCTGGTGTGCTCCCATCGCACTGCGGACGACGTGATCCTCGATGAGGAGTTCACGAAAATGCTGGGCAAGCACTTTTTGAAGTTCTTCACGCGGCAACACGTGATCGGCTTCCAGGAACGCCGCATCGACCGGAGCATTTTGGTGACACTGGTGCAGGATTTCGACCAACATTTCTATGTCTGTGGCCCGGATTCGTTCGTGAGCAACATCAACGCGTTGCTGATCGAGCTCGGGGCGAGTGCGGAGAAGTTGATCTTCGAGGCCTGAGCACCGGCCTTCGGACCTGCCCGTCACATCGTGAAGTGGAAAGCGATCAGCAGGATCGCACAGAACACCAGCCCAAGCCCGCCCAGGAAGATCAGATCCGCTTTGCTTTCAAGCACCTCGCTGCGCATCGGATCCTTGGTGCGCATGGACAGAAAGGAAAGCATACAACTGCCCATCAAGAGCACCGCGGCAATGCCCGTGATCTCGTCCAGGACCGTTGCCTCCGTGCGGTCCGCGATCCGCAACGAGGTCATTACGATCAGGCAGAACCCCAGCAGATTCGACGAGGTGCTCAGGATGTGCGGCGACTTGGACTCGGACATGACACCGTGCATTACAACGGGGGACGAAGTTATTGGCGCCCCACCTCACAATGGTCGCTTTCCATGCTAGGCGCGCGCGCTACCTTAGCGGCAACCGCTAACACGACCCGATGGCCCGTTCCAAGACCGCATCCGCCGAAGCCCAGATGACCCTGGAGGAATTGAAGGAAGAGATCCTCCGCGACTATGCGCTGGTGAACCTGAGCCGCGAGGCCAGCCTGATCGGCCGGAAGGAAGTGCTGGGCGGCAAGGCCAAGTTCGGCATCTTCGGCGATGGCAAAGAGCTGGCGCAGGTGTGCATGGCCAAGCAGTTCCGCAATGGCGACTGGCGCAGCGGTTACTACCGCGACATGACCTTCATGTTCGCCATCGGCGAGCTCACCGTGCAGCAGTGGTTCGCCCAGCTCTACGCGCACGCAGACGTGAACGCCGACCCGAGCAGCGCCGGCCGTAGCATGAACGGCCACTTCGCCACCCGCAGCCTAGATGAAAATGGTGAATGGAAGGACCTGATGGCGCAGCCCAACTCCAGCGCCGACATCAGCCCCACCGCAGGTCAGATGCCGCGCCTGCTGGGCCTTGCACAGGCCAGCAAGATGTTCCGCAACAACCCGGCGCTGCACAGCTACACCCAGTTCAGCGACAAAGGCAACGAAGTGGCCTTCGGGACCATCGGCGATGCGAGTACGAGCGAAGGACCGTTCTGGGAGACGATCAACGCGGCAGGCGTGCTGCAAGTGCCCATGGCCATGAGCGTGTGGGACGATGGCTGGGGCATCAGCGTGAGCAAGGACTTCCAGACCACAAAGGGCAGCATCAGCAACGCCCTCGCCGGCTTCCAGAAGGAGGAGGGCACCAATGGCATCCGCATCTACCGCACGAAAGGCTGGAATTACGCCGATC
>JBKJNF010000320.1:0-6529 GCA_046596155.1 Flavobacteriales bacterium
CGTCACCTTGTTCTTGCCGATGTTGCCGCCAACGATGATGCCGGGCGTGCGCTTCTTCAAGCGCTCCACCGCCGCCTGCACACCTCCGTTGTTGAAGCCCATGCGGTTGATCAACGCGCGATCGGCCTTTAGCCGGAACAAGCGGGGCCGGTCGTTGCCCGGTTGCGCGATCGGCGTGAGCGTACCCACCTCGATGTGCCCGAATCCCAGTGCGGCAAGCGCATCCACGTGCTTGGCATCCTTGTCCATGCCTGCGGCAAGTCCCACAGGGCCGGGAAAGCGAATGCCCATGACCTCCACGGACGAGCTTGCCGGAGCAGGGTTCCCACCCACAAGCCTGAGCGCACCGGGAATGCGACGCGCGAATTCGAGAAAGGCGAAGGTGATCGCATGCGCACGCTCCGGAGAAAGCAGGAAGAGGAAGGGCCGGAGCAGTGCGTACATCGGGGTGCGCGAAAATAACCCTCACCCGGAAGCCATCGTTCGGCGCACGAACACCGGCACACGGAACGACAAGCCGAAGCTGACGAACCAGCGTCGCTCGCCCAACGAAAGTCCCGAAGATGTGTCCAGCAGCACGTCAGGGCCTAGGCGATATGTAAGACCGGCATCCAGCCGATGATCCGCCGCATCCACGTCGTTCACAAAACCATAGGCTTCCACGAAAACGCCGAGCCTGGATGAGGCTTGTGCCGCAACGGTGAACGTATAGACCCCCGTTGCTGTGGATCGATCACCGTCCCATTCCGCACCCAGATTGTAACCCAGCGAAAAGCGATCGCTAAGCGTGTGCTGCAAGGTGAAGCGGAAGTTGCCGAACGTCGACCGCGGGCGGAAAGCGTTGGATGACAAAAAGGGCAGACCGACATGTCCCAAGAGCGATACACAGGGCCGCAGACCACGTTCCTCGAACAGCCTGAACTTCGCACCCACTTCCACAGGCAGCATTCCGGAGCTGGTCGGGTCTTCGGAGACCATCGGATGAGGTACGGCCCGTTCAGTGATCAACCGTAGTTCAGCCCATCGCGCCAAGCCCACCTTGCTCAATACCGTAGGGATCGTTTCCTCGAAAGCGTCGCCGAAACCTGACCATTCGCGGGCATAGCCACCTTCGAACTGGTACCAGCCCATGGGCACGATGGCCGGTGTTTCCGTTTGGTCGGGACGGTCCGCCTCCAACGGTTCCTGCTGAGCATCCACCCCGCCCACGAGCAGGAGCCAGAGCAGGGTTACCAGGAAGAGTCTTGGGAGGACCATATTTTAGCCAAGTCTAATCTTTTTTTCTACATTCGCCAAAGTCAGCATGCTAACCCGCAGCGAAGAGGACCACATCAAGGCGATCTACGGCCTTCAGCAGGCGGGCACTAGCGCGTTCAACAAGGACATTGCTGACCGGCTCAGTACCAAGGCCAGCAGCGTCACCGACATGCTGAAGCGCCTGGCGGAAAAGGGCTTCGTGAAGCATGCGCCCTACTACGGTGCATCCCTGACCGCAAAAGGGCGACGACATGCGTTGATGCTTGTACGCAAGCACCGCCTGTGGGAGACTTTCCTTGTGCAGCAGCTGGGTTTCGGGTGGGACGAGGTGCACGCCGTTGCCGAACAACTCGAACACGTGAGCAGCGAGAAGCTCATCGAACGACTGGACGAATACCTGGAACATCCAGCCTTCGACCCGCACGGAGACCCCATCCCCGACAGCAAGGGCCAGCTCCCCCACCGCGAAACCCGCCCCTTGGCCGATTGTGCCGTGGGCGACCGGGTGCGACTGGCGGCGGTAAGCGACACCAACGACGCGCTCCTTCAACTGCTGGATACCAAAGGCCTGGCGATCGGTATGGTGCTGGACGTCATCGCCCGCGAAGCCTTTGATGGCAGCCTTGAACTGCGTTCCAAGGCGAGACCCTCCGTCTCCATTTCCGCCGTGGTGGCGGGCCATTTGTTGATCGAACAGCCCAAGCGACCATGAACGACGAACGCCGCTCGCTCAGTGAAGTGCATAGTAGTGTTCCGGTCCCGCCGACACGGGGAGGCTGGCGCAAGGCCTTAGCCTTCATGGGCCCGGCGTACCTGGTGAGCGTGGGTTACATGGACCCGGGTAATTGGGCCACGGACATTGCGGGTGGCAGCGCATTCGGCTATACCCTTTTATGGGTACTGCTGATGAGCAACCTGATGGCGCTGCTCTTGCAAAGCCTCAGTGCACGGCTCGGTATCGTTCGCGGGTTGGACCTGGCGCAGGCCTCGCGGCACACCTACCCTCCGTTCGTGAACATTCCACTTTACATCCTGGCAGAGATCGCGATCGCGGCCTGCGACCTGGCCGAGGTGATCGGTATGGCGATCGGATTGAATCTGCTCTTCGGGCTTCCACTGCTGCCCGGCATCCTCATCACGGCATTGGACACCTTGCTGGTGCTGTTCCTCATGAACAAGGGCATGCGCATGCTTGAGGTCTTCATCCTCTCCATGGTCGCGCTCATCGGCCTCGCGTTCCTAGCACAGATGTTCATCGTACAGCCTGAGCTACACAGCGTGTTGGGCGGCCTGGTCCCCTCGGCACTGTCCGGCAAGTCCCTATACATAGCCATCGGCATCATCGGAGCCACGGTAATGCCGCACAACCTGTACCTGCACAGTTCACTCGTGCAGACGCGTCGCTTTGAACGGGACGCTGCTGGGAAGAAGGACGCCATCCGCTTCAACTTCATCGACACGGCAGTGGCCCTCAACGTGGCCTTCCTAGTGAACTCGGCCATCCTCATCTTGGCAGCAGCCGCTTTTTACCGTTTCGGTCACTACGATGTGGCGGAGATCGACCAGGCGCACACGCTGCTGAAGGACCTCTTCGGCACGCTGGCCCCTGCCCTCTTCGCCATCGCGCTCATCGGTTCGGGACAAAGCTCCACCATCACAGGAACGCTCGCGGGACAGATCGTGATGGAGGGCTACTTGGATCTGCGTATCCGACCGTGGCTGCGCCGGTTGATCACGCGCCTGATCGCCATAGCCCCGGCCGTTGGTTGCATCCTATGGTTCGGAGAAGGCGCTCTGGGCGAATTGCTCGTGCTCAGTCAGGTAGTGCTCAGCCTGCAGCTCGGCTTCGCCGTGATCCCGCTGATCCACTTCTGCTCGGACCGGGAGCGCATGGGCGAATTCGTGATCAAACCCTGGGTGCAGGTGCTGGCGTGGCTCACGGCCATTATCATCGTATCGCTCAACGTGCGCCTAGTGATGCAGGAATTGTTCGCATGGATCGATTCGGCCGGTGCCAACGCCATCTGGATCGAATTATGCGTGGTACCCGTGATCCTCGGAGCGCTGGCCTTGTTGCTCTACATCACCCTCAAACCGTTCTTTCAACGCACCCGCAACGCCAAGGAACATCTGGACGAAGTAGTGCGTGCCCTGGACCTCCCGGTAGCGAAGGACCTCCAACGCATCTGTATTACCGTGGATTTTAGCGCGATGGACCAGAACACAGTGGCTACGGCCGTTGCGCGGGGTGGACGTGGGGCGGAATACATCCTGATCCACGTCACCGAATCCGCCGTGGCCCGGCACTTCGGTGCCCTGGCCAACGACCGCGAGGCCCTTGATGATGCGGCCAACCTGAAGCGCTATTCCGACCAGCTCAAGCAGCAGGGCTACCATTCCTCTGTACGACAAGGCCAAGGCAATTCCATCAAGGCCATCGCCGACATTGTGAACAGCGCGCAGGCGGACCTGCTGGTGATGGGCGCCCACGGCCACCGCGGCATCAAGGACATCCTGCTGGGCTCCACCGTGGACGCCGTACGGCACCGGGTGAAAGTGCCTGTGCTGATCGTGACGGCAGGGAAATGAACTTCCGGAAAATGAGGTTCACGCGCAATTGGCCCATCGCATACCGTACCAGATGGTAGCTTCACGGCCCGCCGAAAGATCCATGCAACGGGATCGTGGCCATCGCGTGACCGCCATAGTAATGCCCGAAGTGAAGAACCGACGCGCAGCGTTCGAGTACTTCTTTCTGGAGAACTACGAGTGCGGCATCCAGCTAGTGGGCAGCGAGGTGAAGAGCCTACGCCTGGGCGACGCCAACATCACTGACGCCTTCTGCACCTTCGTGGGTGATGAACTGGTGCTGCGCAACATGACGATTCAGCCCTTCGAAAAGGCGAAGCATTTCGCACACGAACCCAAGCGCGACCGCAAGCTGCTGTTGCACCGCACCGAGCTGAAGAAGCTCCAGCGCAAACTGAAGGACCAAGGCATGACCATTGTGCCGGTGCGGGTGTTCTTCAGCACCAAAGGCCTGGTGAAGGTGGACATCGCGCTTGCCAAGGGCAAGAAGACCTACGACAAGCGCGACAGCCTGAAGGAAAAGGACGTGGCGCGAGATACCGCACGCGAGCATGGCTGAACACCCCTGGCGCGATCGGCTACGCGCAAGTACTTCGACCATCTTGCCCGGTAACATCGCCGAGCGCTGGACCCTGTTCGGCCTCCTGCTCCTTGCACTACTGCTGCGCTTCTGGGGCTTCCCCAGCATTCCATACACGCACGACGAGATCAGCGCGCTGGTCCGCGTGGACTTCCCCACACTGGGCGATGCGATCCGCAAGGGCATCTGGAACATCGACACGCATCCGCCGGCCACGCACGTTTTCCTGTGGTGCTGGACCCAGCTCTTCGGCTTCGGCGATGGCGCTGTGAAAGGCCCGTTCATTCTCATGTCCGTGGCGGCGCTGTTCTTTCTTTACCGCTTCGCATACGCTTGGGCCGGCGCCGCGCCCGCGCTCGTGTCCACCGCGCTTCTGGCCACGCTGCAATACACGGTGATGTACGGCCAGATCGCGCGCCCGTATGCCATGGGCTTCTTCACCACGGCGCTGATCGCCGACCAGCTCACGCGTTATGTCGCCAATGGTAAGCGGCTCAACTTGGTGTTCATGACCTTTGCCATGGTGCCCAGTGCCTACACCCACCACTTCGCGTTGATGCTGGCGGCCTTTATGTACCTCACGGGCCTGGTGTGGTTAGCCGCAGGGCACCGCAAACCTTACCTGATCGCCGGAGCTGCTGCTGTCCTGTGCTACCTGCCGAACTTGCCCCTGTTCTTCGCGCAGCTGGGTTGGAGAGGACTGGACGAGTGGCTCACACCGCCATCCGCGGATTGGATGCTGCGTTATGCGTGGTGGATCGCGCACTGTTCCCTCGTGTTCGCGGTGGCGTTGGGCCTGGTGATCGGCCTGGCGGCGGCCTTGCGCATCCGATACAGAGGATCATCGCCACAGCTGTGGGCCATTGCGCTCATCTGGGGCCTCTTGCCGCTGGTGGTAGGATATGCTTATTCGTTGTTGCGGGCGCCGGTGTTGCAGTACAGCGTGGTGCTCTTCTCCTTCCCCTACCTGCTCGTCGGTACGATCGCAGGCCTGCGGCACCTGAAGGACAGCTACGCGATCGGACTGTCCGCCGCGCTGGCCGCGGTATCCGTATTCACCTTGGTAACCGAGAGAAAGTACTATGAGGTGTTCTACAACAGCAAATACGAAGCGACCGTACGCGGCACCCTCGATGCCGAACAGGCCGGTCGCCTAGCGGTGATCGATGCACCCACCGAGGTGGTCGGCTTCTACCGCACGTTGTGGTGCGTGAAGCCGTCCCAAGCACCAAGCGTGAACCTGCACGGTAGGCCGGCATATGTGCTGGACAGCCTGTTGAAGGGTACCACAGCCACCGAAGTATTCTACGGTCAGGTGGCTCAGGCGCTGCCGGAGAACATCGCCCGCATCCAGTCGCGCTTTCCGTTCATGCTGGAACGGCATGATCGCGTGGAAGGCCAGACCTACGTGTTCGCGACGCGGCCCCAAGGTGAGGCGGTGAAGGACATTCGCGCCCAGGTGCTGAAGACGCCCGAAGTGCTCGAAGGTGAAGGCTGGGAGGTGGATCCGAAGATCCAGGTGATACTGGACACAGCGGGATCGAAATACATGCAACACAAGGTGTGGGACTTTACGGGGCATGAGTACGGCGCGGTGTTCGACCAGCCGATCTACAAGTTGGTGGGCGGCCCCAACGACCTCATCGAGGTAAGCGCCACCATTGAACGGGCCGATGCCACCTGCGATCTGGGCCTTGTGGTGGAATTGAAGGACGGCGACCGCAGCCTGTTCTACCGCAGCAACCAGCTGGCGGATGCGCTTCGCGATGCCGATGGCCGTGTAACACTGATCACCACGGTGAAGCTCTCGGATATTCCGGGTCACGGCGATGGTTCGCGCCTGCGCACCTACCTGTACAATCCGGGGCGTCGCCCGGCGCTGGTCTCGGCCTTGAGCGTGCAAGTGCGCGAGGGCGATCCGGTCCTCTACGGCCTGTTCGAGCCCTTGCGTGGCAGTTGGACGTACCGGTAGGGAACAGGAAGGGCCCGCCTTGCGGCGAGCCCCTGGCTGTGGAACTCTAGTGATCAGAGCTTGTACGTGAGGCCGATGCCGATGGCCTCCTTGAACTGAACGCCGGGACCTGGATCGGGCACCTTCACGCC
>JBKJNF010000103.1:0-4061 GCA_046596155.1 Flavobacteriales bacterium
CTCCAAAGTGTTGCTTTTGGATGGCAATGACAAGGTGCTGCAGGAGTTGGTCACCGGACCGGATGGCAAGTACACCTTCAGCCTTGCCCCCAACACGGACTATCGCCTGAAGGTGGATAAGGAAGGCTTCTTCAAGCAGAGCGCGCGCATCAGTACCAAGGGCACCACAGCCGCGATCATCCGCACGGACTTCAAACTCTTCCCGTTGGAAGTGGACCAGGTGGTACGGTTGGACAACATTTATTACGATCTGGCCAAGTGGAACATCCGGCCGGATGCCGCACTGGAACTGGACAAACTTGTTCAGACGCTCATCGACAACCCGACCGTGAAGATCGAGTTGAGCGCCCACACGGACTGCCGTGGCAAGGATGCGTATAACATGGATCTCAGCGCCAAACGGGCGAAGAGCGCCGTGGACTATTTGATCAAACAAGGCATCGCCAAGGACCGCCTGATCAGCAAGGGCTATGGGGAAACAAAACCTGTGGAGAGCTGCGCGTGCACCAAGTGCAGCGACGAGCAGCATCAACGCAACCGCAGAACGGAATTCAAGGTGCTGAGCAAGTAGGGTTGGGTTCCTCTTGCGCCGTAGGCAAGGGGTTGTTCAGCGAAAGGGAGCACGCGGGCCGAGTGATCGGCCCGCGCGCTTTTTGGGCCCTTACGCTTCCCAACAGAAACAGCGGATGGCGTTACCGCCCTGCATAACGCCGGTAATGACACATGAGGGTCATGCTCGACCGTTCTGAACGTTCCCTCCCGCAGGGTCTCCGCCACCAGAGCATGCGCCCAAGCCAACTACGGGACCCTGCGGCCAGGTAGTTCCTTTCTCTGCCGCACGGTCTCCGCCAACCGATCGTGCGTCCAAGCCAACTACGGGACCCTGCGGTCAGGTAGTTCCTAGCTCGTGGTATTCAGCGCAAAGTCCTTAGCGCTTTCCAGGTCCTTGGTTTTAGGTGGTTGTTCAGGCCCTTGGTTCTTGGTTCAGGCCCTTGGTCCTTGGTTCAGGCCCTTGGCTCTTTCTCTCCCGCAGGGTCTCCGCCAACCGATCGTGCGCCCAAGCCAACTACGGGACCCTGCGGTCAGGTAGTTCCTAGCTCGTGGTATCCAGCGCAAAGTCCTTAGCGCTTTCCAGGTCCTTGGTTTTAGGTAGTTGGTTCAGGCCCTTGGCTTTTGGTTCAGGCCATTGGATTAGTTAGTTGTTCAAGCCCTTGGTTCTACGTTCAAGCCCTTGACTATACCGGGTTTGGGTGTCCGTATTGTCGTCACGGGTCCAACGTGGTGTTCGACCCGGATGGGGTCAGCCAATGGACAGATGCAACGAAACGTTCCACCACGTGCCGAATACTATCCCGTTGCGCCGGCGATGAGTATGTGCTTTGGACTCCGATCTTCATGTACTTCTCCGGGGCCTCTTGTGTGGCGGTGAAGTACAGCCAGTCATAACCTGGGGGAGGAGGGGGCGGCAGGTATGTACCAGCCCCATAGGTCCTACCCATTATCGTGGACTCCTTTAATCCAAACCACCCACCAATGGATGAACAAATATGACCGATCGTTCGCTCTGTCTCTACGCCCCCGCCCAATCGCTGCAGCGGGGTCTCTTTGTCCGCATCATCGAAGTAATCGTGGCGGTTGTTCTGGTAGGCACCTGCACTCTTTGTACGCCAGTGTATCTGCACATAGAAGGAGTTAATGATACTTGGCTCAGGACCATTGTTGACAGCAAGAAATCCCCCTGGGGTCTCGTCGAGCCGGACCTCCCATTGGCAGTTGGAAGGCAACACCCAGGCGATGCGTTCATTGGAGGCTTCTAGCGTATCCGAGGCAGCAGCATCAATTTGAATGGTCTTACAGGTACAGCCACAGCCTCCTGCCAAACCAAGAAGGCAGGCGCTGAGCAGCAAGGCCAATATTATGGTCGGTAAAAAAATGGGGGGTTTCAGGGACGGCTCAACGTTCTTACATGCCCATCGGTGTGCATCTTGTTTGTCACCGCTTGCTTGTACTTCGCGCTGAGAACTACACCACGTTTGTGTCCGTATTGTCGTCACGGATCTAACGCAGTATTCGCCCCTGTGGGTGTTAGCCAATCGACAGAGGCAACGAAACGCTCAACCACCTGCCGGATACTGTCTCTTTGCGTGGTGGAGGAATAGATGCTTCTTACCCATATGGTGACATATTTTTCAGGTGACTCCTGTAACGCGTGAAAGTAGAGCCATTCATACCCCGTTGGGGGCGGCTTTACCCACGTTACGGGCCCATATTCGCCTCCCTTCACAGTGCCTTCTTTTATCCCATACCACCCCCCTATGGATGAACAGACATGGCTGATCGTCTGCATTGTCCTTATACCGCCACGTGGGTAGCTCATCGTCATGACATTCTTTGGATCATCAAAGTAATCGTGCCGGTTGTTCTCGTAAGCAGTGGTGCTTGATGTGCGCTGGTGGACTTGCACAGCACAGTAGTCGAGCAACTTTGGATCCAGGCTTTGGTTGACCGCACTGAACTCCCCAGGCGCAATATCAACATTTACGGCCCATTGGCAGTTGGGAGGCAACACCCAGGCGATGCGCTCATTGGAGGCTTCTAGCGTATCCGAGGCAGCAGCATTTATTTGAATGGTCTTGCAGGTAGGACCACAGCCCCATTGACCCATGCTAAAAGTGCACAGTATGAAGATGGCGGTGAAGGAATATTTCATCTGATCGGCTCAATGCGGACAGCGGTTGCTTTTCGACAACGCTTCGGTTCATACGCGAAATACAACCCTTGGTTGAGAACCATATGGTGCCGCAGAATACCGAGGCGGTTTTCCAGAGGGAGCATATAGCCGTTCATTCATCCCTTTCCTTCGGCTTGCTGTACTCGGTTATCACGATCCATATCGCCAAGTCCTCCTCGCGTATATCATACACCCAGTCACCCTCCAATCTTCGAGTAGAGTCCGCCACCGTCCACGGTTTCGTTCCATAGCGTTTCGCAACAGAATCGTAAACCAGATGTTGATCAGGATCGTAATCCGACAAAAAGTAGCGCCTCAAGAGGTCGGCAGGCAGACAGTACAGCTCATATCCTATAAGGCGGTCTTGTGATATCCAGCTATAGTGCTTCATCAAATCTTTATAGGGTTTGTCAGCGAAAAAGTATTCCTCCGACAAACTGACTATCGGTTTGCCCGGGTGCTGCACCTGATAGCGCTGCGCAAAATGCTCGCGTAAGCAACAGAACACTTGGCGGAAGTCCACCATATCAAAGGTCTGTTGGTTTTTGCGTTCGGGGAAGAGCTTGTCAAGGATGGAATCCCGATGGTAGAGCTTTATGGCCACCACCCCGTCATTCTGCCAGTACGGCTTGTCAACGTCTCCGTCCCAAGCACTGTCACGCTGCTGATAGGCGACCTCCATATTCAGGTAGGGTATGGGGCTGGGCCGGTGAAAAAAAGGGACCCAGAAATCCCTGTTCGACCATCGGCGATCTTGTAGGGGATTGTCGACCAATGTGAAGCCGTGCCCGTACCAAATGCTGGATGACCATACCTGTCCGTCATAGCGCGAGGCCCCATAGAGATACTCGCCCGAATAATCCTTGAACTGCCGGGGGAAGACCCATTCTGTCATGAAGGTCTGTCCTCCATATCCATCGCTTGCCCTTTTGTTGAAGTAGAATTTCCTGCTATTGCGTTCGCTCTCAAATACTAAGCGTACTGTGCTGTCCGATCGCATGGGTGCATGCACCAATAGCGAGTCGATCAACCCATCGCGGCAAATGCAATGGCGTTCTTTCGTTGTGATGGTGCACGATGTAGCCAAAATGCAAAGCGCGAGCACGAACCCTTGCTGAGTACGCTTCATTCCCTCCCGCAGGGTCTCCGCCACATGATCATGCGCGCAAGCATACTACGGGACCCTGCGGCCAGATCAGTGTTCCGCATGCAAGAACTCATCATATTCTCCCTCAGGGTCTCCGCTCGATTCTGTGCGTTCATGTGGATCGGGACCCTGAGGCTTCAATGTTGCACCACCACCTTACTCCCTGCCAACCATCGCTTACCA
>JBKJNF010000089.1:0-3573 GCA_046596155.1 Flavobacteriales bacterium
CCTCGGCACGCTCTGCGGTGTACCTCAGAATCCACCCTCTCCCTGATACAGCCTCACCGGCCCATCGAGCTTTACCTTCACTACCGTCATCCACGGATCAGCCGCTTCTTCCGGCACGTCGATGAAGACCAGTCCCGGCACCTTGCTCCAACTGATCTTGCCCACTACGCGGTGCTGGAGCTGTGCATGCGGGCCCACGACTTCCGCTGATACGATCTTGTTCACCAAACCTTTGATCTCCACGCTACCGCTCATGCCGTTCGCAAGGAAGAGATAGAGCGCAGTGCTATCCGCACTGAGTGTTGATGGACCGTAGAAGTGCCCGTTCGGTAGTCCTGCGCGAGTGCTGTAGATCGCCTCGGCGTGCTTGCCCGTCCACTTGCCGAGGTCTTCCAAGCGTGAGACCTGTCCCGGTGGAATGGTCCCATCCTCCTTCGGTCCGATGCCGAGCAACAGGTTGCCACCGTGGCCGATCACATCAGCGAAGATGTGGATCAGGTCGTGCGTGCTCTTGTAGTTGGTATCCTGCGGCTGCCAGCCCCATTGCTCACCGAGCGTCATGCACAACTCCCATGCTGAGGTCTTTGGCGTTTCGATCGGGATGTTCTGCTCCGGTGTGGCGTAGTCGCCGAAGCCTTGCAAGCGACCGTTGATGATCGCCTTCGGGTTCTCCGCTAGGATCGTCGCCCGCACCTTGGCGGCTTCCCACTCTTCGGCGCTGTGCTCCCAATCGCCATCGAACCACCAGAGGTCGGGCTTCAGTTGTGTGGCGATCTCGTTGAGCTGTCCCTGGTAGTAGTCGCGGAACCGCTGCCATCGTGCAGGGTCATCCTTGATAGCATAGCGCGTGCTGTCCTTCGTGAAGCCGGGGTAGTTGTGGTCGCTCCAATCGATGAGTGAGTAGTAAGCGCCGCATTTCAACTTTCGCTCGCGAAGCGCCTCGAACAGTGGCGCGATCACATCCTTGCCGCATGCACCAGCACTTTCGACCGAGAGGTGGCCCGGCATGGACCATCGCATTTCGCCACCTCCCGGGTACATGCTTGTTGCGTACATCGCCACCCCATCGTGGTGCTTGGCGGAGATCACCGCGTACTTCGCCCCGCTCTTTTGGATCAGATCAGCCCACGCAGCGGGTTCATACTTGCTTGCTGTGAACCCGTCCAGCTGCTTCATGTATTCGGTGTATGGCACTTTTTTGTTGTAAAAGGCCCAGCTCTCATCGGTACCGTTCACACTGTAGATGCCCCAGTGGATGAAGATGCCCAGCTTGGCGTCCTGGAACCACTTCAGTTTGTCTTCGGAGTTCTCCTGCTTCTGGGCGAACGATGTCAAAGAGGTCAGCAGTGCGAGCGCGGTGACCAGGATCGCACAGCGACCATGGGCATTTGCGTATTGCCTGATCATGTGATCAACCGATCGCCTGTTGCCACTTCCACGCATCGCGCAGCGCATCGTGCAAACCGAGTTCGGGCACCCAGCCCAGCACATTGCGGCTCTTCGCGGTGTCCGCATAGACGCTGGTGGTATCACCCGTGCGCCGTGGGCCGATCACGTGCGGAACGCTCACCCCGGTCACTTCCGCAAAGGCCTTCAACACCTCGAGCACACTGTTTCCGTTGCCCGTGCCGATATTGAACACCTCGCACACCGGAACAGGGCGCTCCTCCATCCACTCCAGTGCACGCACATGCGCTTTGGCGAGGTCCACCACATGGATGTAATCACGGATGCAACTGCCATCGGGCGTGTCGTAATCGTTTCCGAAGACGGTGAGCTGTTTGCGCAACCCTGCTGCGGTCTGCGTGACGAAGGGCACCAGATTGTTAGGAACGCCTAGGGGCAGCTCGCCGATGTGCGCGGTGGGATGCGCACCGATGGGGTTGAAATAGCGGAGCAGCACAGCTTTGAGCAAGGGATCGCTCGCGTTAGTGTCGCGGAGCAATTGCTCACAGGCGATCTTCGTGAAGCCATAAGGCGAGGTAGCATTGCGGTCCGGCGCCGACTCGTTCACGGGCAAGTGCTCCGGCTGGCCATACACCGTGCAGCTGGAGGAGAAGACAATGCGTTGCACGCTGTGCCGCTCCATCAATGCCAACAGGACCGCCAGCGATCCGATGTTGTTCCGGTAGTACTGAACGGGCTTCGCAACACTTTCACCCACGGCCTTGTCCGCCGCAAAGTGGATGGCGCCGTGCACCGGGCCCTCGGCCTTGAATACCTGCTCGAACGCGGGCTCGTCACAGCAATCGATGCGGTGCACCCTGGGTGCGTGGCCGGTGATCGCCGCGATCCCTTGCAGGGCACGTTCCTCGCTGTTGCGCAGGTCGTCCACGATGATGGGCTCGTAGCCGGCCGCCACCAGTTCTACGCAGGTGTGGCTGCCAATGAATCCGGCCCCGCCGGTAACGATCACCTTCCTCATGCAGAGGCGAAAATACCGGTGGATCCGGCAGCACTCGCGGTTTTGCGTCCAACGTTGCCCCGGGCTTCGCACTTTCGCAGCCGCATGTTACGCCGGTCGTTCACTCCGAGTGTCCTCGCCATCACGTTGGTCATGGTCTTTTTCATGACCATCACCGTGCGGTGGAGCTGGAACCTGGGTCCCAGTATCATCCGAAGCGATGCCAAAGGCTATTACGGCTACCTGCGGGCCGTGTTCATCACCAAGGACCTGGGCCATGAGCGCCCGGATGGCACGTATTTGCATGAACTTCCGGAAGGCACGCTGAATAAGTACTTCGCCGGTGAGGCGGTGATGTTGTTGCCCTTCTTTGTTTCGGGCCATGTGGTGGCGCACCTTACGGATGCTCCGTTGGACGGGCTCTCGTGGCCCTATCAACGGGCGGTGTCGATCGCGGCATGGTTCTATGCCTTCATTGGGCTATGGTGTTTCCGATCGGTACTGCGGCGCTTGGGCGTGGGCGGATCGACGGCTGCAGCGATCATCCTGCTGCTGGGCTTCGGAACGCAATTGGTGCAGTACGTGAGCATCCAGCCGGGTTGGTCACATGTGTATTCGTTCTGCACGGTCAGTGCATTCCTGTTGGTCACTCAGTTGCTGGCGCAAGGGCGCTCCATGCGCTGGGCCATGGCGTGGGGCGCACTTTTTGGCCTCATCTGCCTCATTCGCCCCGTCAACGCGCTGGTGATGCTCGGTGTCCCTGTGCTTCTAGGTCCGGCCACGGGCCATTTCATCGCCCGTTTTTTGCAACATCGGGGCAGTGCGCTATTGGCCATGCTCTGTGGCGTGTTGGTATTGGGCATTCAAAGCGTGCTCTGGTATGTACAAGTGGGACATCTGATTGCGGATGGTTATCGCGGGGAAGGCTTCTACTGGGAACGGCCAGCAGTGTTCCAGGTGCTCTTTGGTGTGCGCCGCGGACTGTTCGTTTGGGCACCGGTGCTATTCGCCGCTGCGTTGGCCGTGTTCTGGCTGTGGAAGCGCGACCTTTCACGTTCCATTGCGGCCATGATCTATTGGTCGGCCAACACCTACCTGATCAGTTCGTGGTGGATCTGGTTCTATGGCAGTGGATGGGGGCAGCGTGTGTTCGTGGATCACTACCCCGT
>JBKJNF010000268.1:0-11406 GCA_046596155.1 Flavobacteriales bacterium
ATCACGCTTCCCCTCCGTGCGGCGCGACCTGAGCTTGCTGCTGGACAAGACCGTGACCTTCGCACAGCTCGAAGCGCTTGCGCGCCAAAGCGAACGCGATCTGTTGCGCGCTGTGGACCTGTTCGATGTGTACGAAGGCGAAAAACTTCCGGCAGGCAAGAAAAGCTACGCGCTGAGTTTCATTCTGCAGGATGCCGAAAAGACCTTGACCGATGAGCAGGTGGAAAAGGCCATGGGTCGCATCCGTCAGGCCTTGGAGAAAGAGGTGGGTGCCGAGTTGCGCGGGTGAAGGGTTCGCCCGTACAGTTCAGCGCCCGGTGGTCCATCGCGCGATCGCGGCGAATGCAGCTTCTCGCCCGCGAACAGCCACCAGCTTCGCACCATCCACGGGGTCGTAATTCAACAACCACGTCACGAGGATCTCCCGGGCTGCTTCCGGCAATTCGTGGATGTCGTTCACGTCCATGGTCAACAATGAACGATCCACGGGCAACGCGATCACCTTGTCGTCACGCTCGCCAGCATCGAACAGTTCGATGATGCCAATAGGTTCCACCTCCATCACGGTGCCGCTGGGCTGCGCTGCACACAGCACGAACACATCGAGCGCATCACCATCGCCGCCTTGCGCCTTGTCCATTTTCGTGCCCGGTATGAAGCCGTAGTTCGCCGGGTAGGGAAGGAAGGCGATGCGGCGCGGCTTACCGTTGCGCGAATCGATCGGGAAGGTATTCGTGGCCGCGTCGTACTGCCGCTTGTCCACCGAGCCGGCAGGTATCTCGATCACAGCGCGCACCACACCGGGGCGCACCTCGGCTGATAGTTCTTCCAGGTTCATCGTGGCCCGAATGTGCGCATCCTTTGCGTTGGTCGCTACGGCAGCCGGAAGATCAGGCTGAATGCTCCGCCCATGGCCATGTTCCTTCGCGCCGGCGTGCTTCCCGAAAAGGCGTTACCGAACTGCCCGCGTGCCGTGGGTTCAAGGCCGATGGACCATTGGTCGGATAAGCGATACCGTGCATAGATCCGTGCGTGATAGCCAAACATGGTGCTGTGGTATGTGGAGTTGCCTAGGCTGGAGAATCCATTGCCTTCCGCGTTCGGCACCATCCCTACCCGCATGCTCAGGAAGCCGATGCTCGGCCCCCCACGGACACCGAAACACCATCGACCCTTCGAGGTGTGCAGGTCAACGAGGAGGGGCACTTCCCAATAGTCCACGCGGTTCAATAAGGTGCGGGCCTCGCGCAGGATGGTGTTCTGTTGCGAGGTGTCCGTTGCTGACGTCAATTGGTTCACCGTCACCGTGGTCGGCGTGGTCACGTAGTAATCCACGCCGCCCAATTGGATGGTGTCGATGACCACGGGCGTAATGATCTGCACCGGCATCAGCGAATACGAGGTGGTGTAGATGTCATCGGTACGGGAGATCTGTTCCGCAATGAGCTCCTCCTGGTAGCGTGCGCGGTGGATGCCCAGTCCGTAGCCGAAATGCGCGGTCATGCGCATGGCCTCGGAACCGAATGTCGGCGACCATTGAGCGGTGTTATCGGAACGCCAGGTCTCCGCAGATGTGGCCGTGTAGCGACTGGTGGAAAGGCTCATGCCGCCGAATTGGCTGAGTTCGAAGTGGCTTCCAGAAGTGGCTATCCAGTCGGTCGTTGCGGCGGTTGTAGGTGGAACGAGTGAATTGTCCTGGACCGAGCTCGTGACCATCGCGGTGTCCGTTGGTGCAGGTACCGGGGTAATGATCGCCGAAGAAGCTGGAGAGGTCTCCGCAGATGCGGACATCATTGGCGTAGTGTCCTGGGAAGGTGAAGGCGCAGCGGTCGCAGAAGCCGCGTCGGGCGCAGAAGTCGCGTCGGTCGATGGGGATATGCTGATGCCGCTGGTCGTTCCGGGCACCTGCAGTTCGTGCTGAACCGGTACAATTGCCGGTCTTTCCGCTCCCGATCTCGCATTCTGAAGGGCTGGTGTCTCAGCATGTGCCACGAAGGTTGCAGCCATTTCCGAGGCGGGCATCACGATCACTTGCGCTGATCCGGTCGAACGCCACGTTATCGCTTTGTCCGTGGACGCGTTGCGTGCAGAACGCGTAGCCTGTGCGCGTTGCGCTTGCTTGTTTTTCGTTGGAGCACTGGCCTGTTGAGCGGGTTCATACGCGTGCGGAACACCAGCACGCGTTGGAACAGTTGCATTGGTCACCGATCCCTGGATAGCGCTAGTTGCGTTCTCCATTACGATGGAACCTGGATCACTGGCCTGTGGCGCGGGTACTTTCACAGGAGGCTCACCAACAAGCGCTTTCGCTGAGGAGACGGAAGCCATCGTTGCGGGTTCTTCCCGAATGGTCCACCACAAAGCGGGTGTCGCGACAAGCAGAAGAGCGGCCAGCGTCCATAGCGGCCAGCGACGTTTCTTGCCTTGTTCATTGATCAAGTGCTCCATGTCCGCCCAATCACCCTCCTTGAAGGGGAATTGACGCTCGGCCAGCTTCTGGCGCGCCAGTTCGTCAAATGCTCGTGGATCGTTCATGGTACTGTTGTTCGGATGGTACTGGTTCGGGCCAGTGCGGCCAATGCTTTGCGCAACAGGTCGCGCGCATGGGAGACATGCCATTTCGAGGTCCCTTCGCTGATGCCGAGCATTTCGGCGATCTCCGCGTGTGCATACCCGTCGATGGCGAAGAGGTTGAAGACATTGCGCGACATGGGCGGCAACTGCATCAGCAGGTCGGCCAACGCGTCCGCCTCCATGTGGTGCAGGTATTCATTGACCTCCATGGAGCCATGGTCTTCGAGCGGGACATTGAGCACCTCGTGCGCCTTGCGGTCCTTGTTCCTGCGGAAGTCGTCGATCACCGTGTTGATCAGGATGCGGCTTACCCAAGCGGTGAAGGGGACATCGGCTTTCCGCGCTGCCATGTTGTTCAGCACCTTCAGGAAGCCGTGGTTCATCCGGGCCACCGCGTCCTGAGGGTTGCGCTCGTAGCGTGAGCAGATCGACATCATGAGACCGTGCAGGGCCCGGTACATTTCGTACTGGGCCTTCGGCTCCTTACGGGCGCAGCGGGCTATGAGCGCTTCGGTGACCATGTGCGAAGGGCAAAAGGGCGCTCACGTTCCCGCGAGCGCCCCTGTCCCCGGTTCATCGTCGATCAGTTCGTTTTCACGAAGCGTAGGCTCACCGTGTTGGCATCGTTGGTGATGCGCACCAAGTAAAGCCCAGCGCCAAGGTCCTTCGTGTTCAGTCGCAGTTGGTTGCGGCCGTTGTTCAAGATAAGTTGCTCTGCGCGGACCACACGACCGTTCAGATCCGTGATGGTCAGCTCCACGGCACCGTGCATTTCGCTCACCATCGCGATGTTCAGGTCGCCCACCACAGGATTCGGCCAGGCCACGATGTCGTTTACCACCATATGCTCGTCCACGGCGTTCGCTTGTGGGTTCTGCACATTGATGGTGAAGCCGTCCTGACGATCGGTGCCACCGCCCACCATGCCGGAGTATATGCCATTGCCATCGATGGAGATCGAATCGCAGTGCTGATCCGTGCAGCTATTGTTATCCGCGATGGTCAGGCAAAGCACGTATGGACCGCTGCCGCTGTAGGTGTGTGAGGGATAGGCCTCGGTGGAGGATGTTCCATCACCGAAGCTCCAGAGGTAGGTGAAGTTGCCGTTGCCACCGCCGCTGAGGTTCCACACCCACAGCTCATAGGGGATGGGCAGGCTGTCGCTGCCGAAGGCTTGAAGGACCCAGAAGTCCGCGTTGCACGGGTTTGGCGTGTTACCTGTGCACACGCAGGCCGAGTTCCATGTGTCGTTCAACGTTGCCGGATCGCCATCGTTGCAAGCTGTGCCAGGCATGTTCGGACCGTTCAGCATGCCCAGACAGTCGTACTGCTGGAAGGTCGAATCCGGTCCGCAAACACAATCAGCTGTCCAAATGCTGCTGATCCAGGTATTGCCGTTATCCGGTGTGTACGTGCATGGTGTTCCCGGCATGTTCGGGCCGTTGAGTTGACCCAAGCAATCGTAGGCGCCCGAATTCACTTCGCACACGCAAGTGGTGCTCCATACACCGGTATCCCCAAAGAAGTCGATGCAGTAGGTGCCGGGCATGTTCTGGCCATTCATTACCCAGAGGCAGTCATAGAAACCTCCAGAATCAGGGGTACACACGCAATCAGTGCTCCAGGACCCTTGTTGGTTGTTCCACACACAGTACGTACCGGGTAGAGCCGATCCGTTCAGGATGCCAAGGCAATCATAGGTCCCGCTGGAATCAGCACCTGTGCACACGCAGGCCGAGTTCCACGTGTCGTTCATCGTGGCCGGGTCGCCGTCATCGCAGGCCGTGCCTGGCATATCGGGGCCGTTCTGCACACCATTGCAATCGTAGATCTGGCCGCCGCCACAGTTCAGCGTGATCTGCACAAAGGCAGTGTCCACGAAGAAACTGAAGCCAACGGAATCAGCAACTGTCACGACCATTCCGCCGCACAACGTGGTCACCTGGAATGCCGCCGGGTTGCTGGCCACCGCCATGGTCGCGGACCACGTGCAGCTGTTCGGGTCAGCGGTCACATCGAAGTTGTAGCTGGGTTGAACGCCCGGTGCGGTTTGAACGTTCACTGTTTGGCCGGGGTAACAATTGGTAATGGCGCCTTGAATGATGATGGTGTAAGGCTGCTGGGCCATGGCGCCCGTGGCGAGCAGGCCAGCAAGGCCGAATGCGAATGAGCGTAGTGTGGATCTCATGAGGGGTCGAAGTTTTTTTCAGAGGTTCATTTCCATACACGCATTGCCATGCGTTCAGGTTGGGTCGTCTGGTAAATTCGCCCAGGCGCTATCCCAAAGCCTTGTCCAGGAGCGCATCCTCCGCCTCGTTCGGCAAGGTCACCTTCAGCAGAGGTTCACGCTTCATCTCCTGCTCGATGCTCCACACGGCATTGGGGTTCCGGGCCCATGCCCGGCGCGCGATGCCGTTGTTCACGTCCCAATGCAGCATGCTCCTCAGCCTGCGATCGCTGTCCGCTGTGCCATCGATCACCATGCCGAAGCCCCCGTTGATCACCTCGCCCCAGCCCACGCCGCCGCCGTTGTGCAGGCTGATCCACGTGGCGCCCCGGAAAGCATCGCCCACGAAGTTCTGCACGGCCATGTCCGCCGTGAAGCGCGAGCCGTCGCGGATGTTACTCGTTTCACGGTATGGGCTGTCCGTTCCGCTCACGTCATGGTGGTCGCGGCCCAGCACGATCGGTGCGCTGATCGCTCCGAGTTTGATGGCCGCGTTGAAGGCTTCGGCGATGCGGATGCGGCCTTCGCTATCGGCGTAGAGGATGCGCGCCTGACTGCCCACCACCAGCTTGTTCTGTTGTGCGCTGCGGATCCAGTGCAAGTTGTCGGCGATCTGTTGGCGGATGTTCTCCGGTGCCTCGTGCAACATGGACTCCAAGACATCGCCCGCGATGCGGTCGGTGGTCGCCAGGTCCTTCGGGTCGCCGCTCGCACACACCCAACGGAACGGCCCGAAGCCATGATCGAAGCACATCGGGCCCATGATGTCCTCTACGTAGCTCGGGTAGCGGAATTCACTGACCTCACCCCCAGCCCCTCTCCCGGGGAGAGGGGAGCCGAAGACGTCCGCGCCAGCGCGGCCGGCTTCCAGCAGGAAGGCGTTGCCGTAGTCGAAGAAGTACATGCCTTGCTGCGCGAGCGTGTTGATGGCGATCACTTGACGCTTCAGGCTTTCCTCCACGCGCTGTTTGAACGCCGCGGGATCCGTCACCATCAACGCGTTGCTTTCCTCGTAGCTGAGACCGAGTGGGTAGTAGCCGCCGGCCCACGGGTTGTGCAGGCTCGTTTGATCGCTGCCCAGGTCCACATGGATGTTGCGCGCAGCCAATCGTTCCCACAGGTCCACCACGTTACCGAGGAAGGCGATGCTGTGCGCTTCGCCCTTCTTCTGGCAGGCCAATGCCGCATCGATGCAGGCATCCACATCGCTGATCACTTCATCCACCCATCCTTGCGAATGGCGTTTGTGCGCTGCGATGGCGTTCACCTCCGCGCAGATCGTTACTACACCCGCAATGTTGCCGGCCTTGGGTTGTGCGCCGCTCATGCCGCCGAGGCCGCTTGTAACGAAAAGCTTTCCTTTCGTTGCCGGTGACGACGTGATCATGCGGCACGCGTTCAGCACGGTGATGGTGGTGCCATGCACGATCCCTTGCGGACCGATGTACATATAGCTGCCCGCTGTCATTTGTCCGTATTGCGAAACGCCGAGCGCGTTCATCCGCTCCCAGTCGTCGGGCTTGCTATAGTTGGGGATCACCATGCCGTTGGTGACCACTACGCGAGGTGCCTCCTTGCTGCTTGGGAAAAGGCCGAGCGGATGGCCGCTGTACATCACCAGCGTCTGCTCGTCCGTTATCTCGCTCAGGTACTTCATCACCAGGCGGTACTGCGCCCAGTTCTGGAACACCGCGCCATTGCCGCCGTAAGTGATCAGCTCGTGTGGATGTTGCGCCACGGCCGGATCCAGGTTGTTCTGGATCATCAGCATGATGGCGGCGGCCTGCCGGCATTTCGCGGGGTATTCATCGATGGGCCGCGCCTGCATCGGATGCTCGGGGCGCAGGCGGTACATGTAGATGCGGCCGTGCTCCTTCAGCTCGGCAGCGAACTCCGGCGCGAGCGTGGCGTGGTGCTTTTTGGGGAAGTAGCGCAACGCGTTGCGGAGGGCGAGCTTCTTCTCTTCAGCGGAAAGGATGTCCTTGCGCTTGGGGGCGTGGCTCACGCTGGGGTCGAGCGGACGCGTTGGCGGAAGAACATCGGGGATGCCTTCGAGGATGGACTGGCGCAGAAGCGTAGGGTCGTGGGCGGTGGCTACGGACATGGTACGAAGATCGGGCTATCCGCGATGCGCGCGAAAGCCTAGCGGGCGATGACGAAAAGCTCTGTACCCCGTCCGCTTGGAGTGGTGAGTTCAAGTAGGTATGACCCTGCCGGAAGTGCAGAAACGTTTATGGTTTTTGGCCCCGGATCCTGAATGGATCCCGACTGTATCCACTGACCGGTCAGCGTCTTGATGCCCCAATGCATACGAAGATCATTTACACATCGCACAGTTATCTGATCCGAGGCTGGGTTCGGGAACAGCCGGAAAGGTGGTTCTGGATGAATGGAGGCGACGTCCAACAACACGCCATCTGGTGTAATGCTACCGGCCTGCGCACCGTTCAAAATTCGACCCTCCAGCGTTCGGTTTTGACCACCCTCGAAGTAGTAGAGGCTCTCCCGTGTCAATCCAATACCGTTTGTGAATGTGGCACCATAGGTCACGCCTCCAGAGAACAGGAATAGCGCAGTGTCTTCGACGCTCGAGGAATAGAGTGTGTGACTGTTGCCAAAGGGATCTGGATCGAACCCGGATTGCTCGACAATGTACCCACCTTCGCTGTTCAAACGCATCTGCGCGAGAGCCTTAATACCACACCATTCAACTGGATAGCTCACCTTTCCAACCGAGCCAGGCCAGAGTCCTCTCTCCCAATAAGGGTTGAACGGATTGCCACCCATCTTATCGTTATCCTTCATCGTGAAGACGATGGTGTCGGCGGTCCTTGTCCATGTCGTGCCACAAGGTTGCCAGGTCTGTATTCCGTAGCAAGTCTGTTCAATAGCTGATACGATCCGAGCGGAGTAGACAACGCTATCGGGAAATGAAATGCGCTCCAGGAATTCATATTTAACATGTCCATCGGTGAAATAGACACCAAAGCCGTCGGTCCAATCGCCTTGAATGTAGTACTGAAGCACGTCAGAAACGTTGTAGTTGAAGAGGGTGAAAACAGTTGGCAGTTGCGCGCCGATGGTCAAGCCTCCACCAATACCCTTGAGTATAGGCCTTACCTGGTCATTGGTTTGTGAGTGAAAACTGACAACGCCGCTGGCCTTGGACCAAAGCAGCGTATCCCCCGTGCTGTATCCAATCCGCTTGACGCTATCGACCTGATCAAGAACGGCCATCGTATCACATAGAATGACACTGCCGATCGCTCCACTTGGACATATCCACGTTGCGCCGGGACCCGCGTTGGGGTGAACGACCAACTCCGAGTTCATTCCGAATACCCATAGATCGTGTGTGATCGTTACACTTCTGCCCATGAACTGCCCTGAATCGACACGCAGGGCTGAACCCCAGCCACCGATCTCGTTGCACAGAGGTGTTAGACCCGTAGCGCAACCAAGACAGACCACCCCGATTCTGTTCAGCTCATACCTGAAGCTGTCCACCCCCAGCGTATCGATGTGCGTAACGAAGATCTGGTTGCTGATCGTGTCGCTGCCGTCGTTGGAGTAGTTGTACTTGTAGGCGGGGTTCAGCAAGGCCCAGTTCTGGGCACGCACCGCACCGAGCGACAGAATGCTCACGAGAACAAGCGGGAACCAGCGCCTCATCATGAACAAGATAGCATGGCCGCGCCGAACGCTGCCCGGACCGACCGAACTCAGCCCTAAGCCTTATTCACACCCATGTGCCCATACGGACAATGCCGGCATCCATTCCCACAGCAAGCCCCCCGCTTCAAATGGTACTTCTCCGTGAAGATCATATACCCCTCAGGCGACCAGTAAAAGTCGTCAGGCTCCAGGGCCTGCCGCTGCTGTACACGCTCATCGGGCGAGGGTAGTGGTGTGGAATGGGGCTTGTCGTCCATTGCTTTCATGCCCATGAATAACGCTTGGGCAGGCAGATCTGTTCGATCTGTGTCCATAAAGATCGGACGATCAGGTGCATATGGATATCATTTCTGCGTTCTATTCACGATCCACGGTGTACAGCGCCGTGGACAGATCGTGTAAAATTCGTTGGAAGCCCAATAGTTTCGGCCCTTGCGGAAGACTGCACCACCTACCCTATGCGGATCGTTCATTTGTTGATAACGTCGACCCTGTCCCTGGCCGCTGCCGCTCAGTTGGGCATGGCCCAGCCGCCGCCACCGGGTAACAGCCCGGAGAGCTACATCGAACAGTGGAAGAATGTGGCCACGGTGAAGATGGCCGAGCACGGCATACCGGCGAGCATTACCCTGGCCCAAGGCTTGTTGGAAAGTCGGAACGGCAATAGCGTACTGGCCACCGAGGCGAACAACCACTTCGGGATCAAGTGCACCCCCGACTGGAACGGCGGCAAGGTGTACCACGATGATGACCGCAAGAACGATTGCTTCCGCAAGTATCGCCGCGCGGAGGACAGCTTCGAGGACCATAGCAAGTTCCTGCAACGCCCGCGCTACGCCGCCCTGTTCGCGCTGAAGGCCACGGATTATAAAGGTTGGGCGCAAGGGCTGAAGAAGGCCGGCTACGCAACGGACCCCAACTACCCACGCAAGTTGATCGAGTTGATCGAGCGCTACGGGCTGGACAAACTGGACCAGGGCATCGATGTTACCTACGTTCCCAAGGTCACAACGAAGATCGCTCCGAAGGGCCGCAGCAAACCCACACGCACGAAACCGACCCGGGACGACAACACCGTGACCATTGGCAGTAGGCGCGAGGTGCTGGTATCCGATGCACATGTGAAGTACGTGCGGGCGAAACAGGGCGAGACGGCGGACCTAATAGCACAACAACTCGAGCAAATGCCGGGCTGGATCGCCGGTTGGAACGACATGGCCCGCGACCAGAAACTGGACGAAGGGCAGGTGGTGTACATCCAGCCGAAACGCAACAAGTGCAAGAGTACCGAGTTCCACATGGCCGAGGCCGGTGAAACGCTCTGGGGCATCAGTCAGCGCTACGGCGTGAAGTTGAAGAAGCTAGCGCAATACAACGGTGTGGGCATCGCGGATGCGGTGCAGCCCGGCCAGAAGGTGTGGCTACGCAAGCCACGGTGCTGACCTTAAGACCGCTGCACTTTATGCAGCATCACAGCGGCGATGGTGGTGGCGCGTGCGTGCGCTTCCTTGGCCACGGGCCCGCTGAAGTGCTCGTCGACGGTGGCGTGGAAGAGCGCGAGCCAACGGTCGAAGTGTACGGGCTCCATCGGTAGGCGATGATGGAGTTGGATATGCTTCGTCATGGGATCGCCCTCGAAGCCCTTCGAGCCGAAGAGGATCATCTCCCAGAAGGAACGGATGCGCGGCAAATGGTGCTCCATGTCCAGCCCGTAGAAGAAGTGTGCGAGTTGTGGGTCGATCACCAGTTTCCGGTAGAAGGACCCCACCAGGAGCTGCACATCGTCCGGGCCGTCAATGTCTGTCATGGCGTGTAGGACCCCACCACCACACGTCCATCGGAGTTGGCGACCACCTTCTCCAACACGCCGTCCAGGTTGATGTCCCGCACCGCCATTCCGTGCTGACCGTCCGCGACCTCGAACGAGGGAGGATAGGCCACCGCACCTTCCACGGGGAACATTTCGCCATTGTGTGCGCGCACCACTTCCCAGCGGCCGTCGTGATCGGTGTCGGTGATGACCAATGCGTCCGAAGCATCGGCTGGCAGGCTGGGGTCCGCGGCCTTGGCCAGTGTGTCAACGCGCCCGGCGAGCACACCGATGAGCTTGTTCCCCGCCTCATCGGTCCACAGCAGGGACACATCACCGATGTCCATGGCGGGCTTGATCCCGGCGATGCTCTTCGCGTCCGTCATGCGCAATGAACTGGTATATCGCGGAGCGCCTTTGCGATCGAGCACCGAAACTCCGCCATCGTGATCCACCAGTATCAGGTAGTCCTTGTTGCTCATGCGCAGGTGTTGCACAGGCACGGTGCAGGTGGCGGGAGTGGAGGGTGGCACCCAGCCTTGCACGGCTTTGCCGTCGAGACCGAAGTTCAGCAAGTGGGCTTCCACCGTGGGCAACAGGATGCGGTATTCCTTCTTCCCATCGTAGTTGAAGACGTTGAGCGGTGCGCTCGCCTTCTCCGGAAGCGCAATGGGGAATTGCTCCACGTCCTTACCGTTGCGATCGATCAGGTGGATCTTCCCTTCTGTGTTGAAGAGCATTTGCAGCTTGCCATTGCGGTAGCGGTCCACCTGGTGCACCTCGCCCATGATCGGTCCATCGAGTTCGCGCTGCCAGATCACCTTGCCCGTGCAGGAGATGAGCGCGATGCGGTTCTTCGCGTCCTGCACGACCACCTGTAATGTGCGGCTCAGATGGTCGGTGAGCAGGTAGGGCCCGCGGATGATCGGTGCGCCCACGGATGCGCTCCACAATCCGGTATTGCCCTGGCTCGGTTGCCGCGTGCCGTTGCCCGAGAAGCAAGCGGATATCTGGTAGGTGCCCCCTTCATCCGGCGTCACCTGCAATAAGGCCTCGCCCATCTGTTCCCATGCCGCCTGATGCTGGTCCAGCAGGGCAACACCCCGCTCCTTGGCCTGCA
>JBKJNF010000206.1:0-7063 GCA_046596155.1 Flavobacteriales bacterium
CTGCCCGAGACCATCGACGGCGAATCGGTGCGCGCCAGTGGCAAGCATGGCGTGCTGGAAATCATCATCCCCAAGCGCCCGGCCAGCCAGCCGCGCCGCATCAGCGTCTCGCACTAGCGGTTGTCACGCAGTCAGCAGCTGGGCGCCACCAATGTTGTTGAATCAGCCGCGCGCCGAATGAGGCGCGCGGCTTTTTTCGTTCACAATGCTCCGCATGGAATACAAGGACTATTACTTTAAGATAGTCACAGCGTAGTAAAAGCGTTATGAGATAAGGATTTGAGCTACGTTACGGATACGTATCCTAAATGTAACCTAAATCGGAAACCTCACAATGACGAACCAGCCAGCGCGAGCCAGCAGACCGCGTCCGTCCAGCGCCGTTGCCGAAGATGAGCCACCCAAGCTATCGCCGATACGCATCGACGACCAGCTCATAGCCGCCTTGCGGCAAGACCCGCGCAAGGATGTATCGCTCGCCGACGCCGACCCCACTGCAACAGGGTTCAGGCTTCGCAAGCAGGGCAAGCGGCTCACCTACCGCTTCATGGCACGCAACCCCGATGGCGTCGTCATCAATGTGCTGATCGGGCAGGTGGGCGTCATTTCGCTTTCAGAAGCACGTGAGCAGGCGCGGGAGATGAGACGGCAGATTGCCGATGGTGCGTGCCCAAGATTGGAGAAGGCCGCTAAAGAGAAGCGACAGAAGGCCAAGCGAGTAGGCCAGCGTGAGGCGCGGGTGTGGACAGTGCGCAAGGCAATGCAATCCAAGCTCGACGACCCAACGCTTCGGGCGGGCTCAAAAAAGAACTACCGCTCTCTGTTGAACGTGTCACTCGCCAGCATCGCAGACCGCCGACTGGATGATGTGGATCGAGTTGAGTGGAAGAACCTGCTGGCCCGCATCAAGAAAAATGTCAGCGCCGCTCAAGCTGCCAAGGTCAAGGCAATGTCCGCAGCCCTCTACCGGCAGGCGATGGCAGAGGCAGAAAACCTTACCCTGACCAATCCATTGGCCGACCTTAAAATCAGCATGGACGATGGCAGCGGCCAACGCAGGCAGAACCGAATAGATGAAGACGCTTTGCAGGGTTGGATGGTCAGCCTCGCAAGTGTAGGCAACGACACCGCGAAGAACCTTGCTGTCTTCACCCTGCTGACCGCCATGCGCGAGGCGGAGGCTAGGCTGCTGCGGTGGGATGAAATCGACGGCGATACTGTGGTCATCCCAGCTCATCGCATCAAGGTGCGTAAGCCCCTCAAGCTCCCCATCACCAACGCCATGTGGAACATGCTGGAAAAGCAGAAGGGCAAGAGCAAGGTCTGGGTCTTCCCATCACCCATGAACCTCGACAAGCCTATCTCTCCCATACTCCCGCAGATGAAGCAGTTGGGCTACACCACGCATGACCTGCGCCGCACGGCGCTTTCCATGATCGACGCTTTGGGTGTGACGCAGGGCGTGCGCCTTGCCATTGCCAACCATGCACCTGGCAAGGTTGCAGATGGCTACTTGGTGGCTTCGCAGCAGGATGTTTTTGAAATGCTGACCCGCTATCACACTCATCTCAATGACCACATCGCGGCAGGCCCTCGCCCCGGCTACTTGGAAGGCGACGAACAGCAACGCGAGATAGACCACTCAGAAATCTGGGCGCGGATTTAACACAGTGGCTTGCACCTCCACTGAGGGTTGCCGCCGCAGTCCCAATCCGAACCCTTGTGCCGTGGGCATCTCACACCAGCTGCCTCCTTTGCCGTCAATTGGCTTCCGCCGCGTTTGCCCAACGCTTGCTTTCGTTGTTTGCTTGGGCTTTTTGGCTGCCGTGTAACAGCTATTCGCCGAGGCCAAAAAGGTCACTGTGGTATCATTATTATGTAGGCCAGTGCCAAAAATAGTCTGCGTGGCATCAAGTCCAGCAGCGCCGCTGTCTACGTCCTTTTATCGACTTCGCACCCCTTCCTTCAACGGGCAGGTGTGTCTGTCGTTCCCATTCATCCCGGCGCTCACGTTGCGCGCCCGGTATCGACAAGGACTTGCCACATGCAAAGCCACATCATTTCGGGCCTACCGGCCCGCAGCGTCGCCGTGGGCACCACCCACGCCAGTGCCCCTCAGTCGCGCCCCAGTTGCGTCGAACGCGGGAAGGGCGAAGCGTGCCCAGAACTTCACCAGCACAGCCTCAGCGAGGGGCTAGAGGGCGGCAGCACGCCTATGCGCGCGGACTCTTTCCCATGCCCCGGCAACCTGCGGCACTCGCGTTCTTTCGTGGCCTACCGGCATACCGCTGACCCCGCGTTCAACCTCGCCATCGACACCCTGCTGGGGCAGGTCGTAGGGGTCGAACTCGCTCAACGTCAAACCCAATCAGATCAAGGGTTTCAGCTATGGAGTGTTGGTAGTGGAAAAGGAGGGGAGGATCTTTTTATAGAAGGGGAGAGCGAACTAGATCAGCCCTTCTACCCAAATACTCATCAGTTGAGGTGTTTGGGCTTTAGAGGCCCGAAGGGGAAGGGCGACTACCGCCAGCTATGCAGGCACCTGCGGTTCGTGGTGCTCGATGCGCTGCACGCCCACCAGCAAGACCCAGAGCTATGGATCAGCTACAGCCGCAACGACTGCCGCTACAGGCCGCAGAAGTCGCGCTACAACCGGCTGCATCTGTCCAAGCACTTTCTGGTTCAGGCGGTCGAGCTGCTGCAACGGCATGGACTGCTTCACAACTGGTGCGCTCCTGTGGGCGGCATCGGCTTGCAGTCGCGTTTCTGTGCTGTGCCCATGCTCATTGCCGCGCTGCCCAGCCTGCCCCATCAGATCATCAACCGCGACTACTCGCTCGTCGAGGTGGTGGAGCTGAGGGGCGAAAAAGACGAGCACGCCAAGCCCGCTGAGTTGCTGGAATACGACGACGAGGAAACGGGTGGCAGATCAGCGCAGTGGCGTCAGAACATCCACCGCATCAACCACCATCTGGCTTCTGCTGAGCTGGCGTTGGACTCCCATGACTACGCACCGAGAGCAGGGGTAGTGGACTTCACCAACACCCATCTGCGCCGCATCTTCAATAACTCGGACTGGAACCAAGGCGGTCGCCTCTATGGCGGCTGGTGGCAGCGCATCCCCAGTGCGACGCGTCGCCATATCACCATCGGCGGCCAGCCCACCGTAGAGGTGGACTACCGCCAGCTACACCCCACCATGCTCTATGTGGAGGGAGGATTGCCCGTGCCCGCAGATACTTACAACCTGCACGGCCTCAATCGTAAAAAGGTCAAAACTATCTTCAATGCCATGCTCAATGCGGCTAATCACCAAGAGGCACGTGAGGCGGTGAAGAACGACGAGGCGTTAGGAGAGATGTATGTGCCCTACATCAAGTCCATCCGCAAACAGCACCCACAGATCAAGTTCTACGGTGGAGTGGGCTTGTTCCTGCAATGCTGCGACAGCCACATGGCTGAGCAGATCATGCTCAGACTGATCGACCGTGGCGTCACCGTGCTACCTGTCCACGACAGCTTCATCGTCAAGGCCGAGCACGAGGCATTGCTGGTGTCGGTGATGGATGCGATCTTCCATGAGCATTACCCTAAGCTCGTGAAATATGGCGACGGCCAGATCATGAAGGTGACTCAGCGCAATGGCGTAGAGCGCATTGTCAAATCGGCCGTTGCTCGGCAGCCTATGCGGAAGTCGATTTGAGAAGCTAGTGGTCTAGGGGGATGTGTCGCCTGCTGAGTGAGCAGGCGGCCTCTTTATTTATTGAGAGCTTTCGGCACTGCGCTTTTGCGTCCCGCTAAGGATGATGAAAGTAAACGAGTTTCAACCTGCCCAATCATCACCGACACCGGCACTTTCAGGATGGGGGAGAGTTTGAACAGTGTCTTGATGCTCGCCGAGTTCAGGCCGCGCTCTAAAAGTGAGATGTAGTTCCGTTGAAGTCCAGCTTCCAAGGCGAGCGTTTCCTGCGAAAGCTGGCGCTCAATGCGCAGCTCCCGTAGAACTTCTCCAAACGCCTGCTCTGGCTGCACCAAATCCCCCGTTTCTCTGATGAACGGTAGGGAGTGAGGTGCGCGTAGTCTTCACAATATATTGGTCAATTACTCTGATCGGACACAATATGAAGCCTCGTTTTCTTTTCATGGTTCTCGCCGCTTGCGCTGCCTTCGCAGTGCAGACCCAGCCAAGTCTTGCGGCCAGCGTTGACACGGCACCCGACAAGATGCGTTACGAGATTTCAGTCGTCTACTCATCACTTGCTGGCCTCAACAAGGAGGAAGTGAGTTTGATGGACAGGGGGCAGCTCGAAGATGAGCAGCAGTGTTTGGCCGCCGTCAAGAATGAAACTATGCATCGCATCGTCCGCGCACAGACGGCTTACAAAGGAATGAAAGATGCGGTGGTTCGTTGCGTCCGCTTGATTTATCACGAATGTGATGGGTTTCTATCGTCATGTGCTTCCAAACAGGAGCTAGGCAGACCCGTTCGTCTGCATGTCTTTAGTGACGGCGGCTTGTTGCCATCTAAAGACAAGCAATTAATGGCCGGAGCAACTGTTGGCGCGCGTTGAAAACTGACCATCACTGCTCACTGAAAATTGACCAGGGGATGAGGCCGAGGGGCTTACCCCTCGGCGTTGGTTTTGATTCTAGGCTTTGATCGTCTTTTGAGCAGCTTCAGCTGTCATCAGACTGCTTCATCAGCACCCTCCTTGGCTTGGTCTGCCTTCGCCTGCTCCCTTGATCTGATCCGTGCTTTGGCCGTGCTGCTGCTGTGCCGGAAGCGATAGGAGTCATTGCCGGTCTCGACGATGTGGCAGTGGTGCGTGAGCCGGTCTAGCAGCGCCGTCGTCATCTTTGGGTCACCAAAAACACTCGCCCATTCTCCGAAGACCAGATTGGTGGTGATGACCACACTGGTGTGCTCGTAGAGCTTCGAGAGCAGATGAAACAGCAGCGCCCCACCAGCCTGTGAAAACGGCAGATAGCCCAGCTCATCGAGAATGACGAGATCAAGATTGAGCAGCTGATGGGCCAGGCGGCCGGCTTTGCCGGCTGCCTTCTCCTGCTCCAGCGTATTCACCAGATCGACCGTCGAATAGAAGCGCGCCCGCTTGCCGTGGTGACTCACCGCTTCCACGCCGAGCGCGGTCGCCAGATGGGTTTTGCCGGTGCCCGCGCCACCGATCAGCACCAGGTTTTCGGCTTTCTCAGTGAAGGAGGTCGTCGCAAAGGTGTCGATCTGCCGCCGATCCGCTTTGGATTGGGCGAAGTCGAATCCGGCCAGGTCGCGATGGATGGGGAAACGCGCAGCGTGCATCTGATTGCGGATGGAGCGCAATGCGCGGTCCGTCTGCTCGGCTTGCAGCAGATGCTGGAGCAGCCATTGGGCTTCCTCGCCATGGCCGATGCCGCGCTGCTCGATCAGATCGGCATAGCTGCTGGCCATGCCATGCAGTCGCAGGGCTTTCAGTGCAGGGATGATCTCAGTCGTCGTCTCAGTCATGGATCATCTCCTCACGCAGTGCGTCATAGCGCGTGAGATTGGCGGCGGGCTGGGTCTCTACCCGCAGCTGGGTCTCGACCGTTTCCGGCGCTGGTCCTTCGCGTAGTCGGGCGATGAGATTGAGCACGTGCTCGGCGCTGGGATACCCAGACTCCAGCGCTAGCTCGACAGCCACCAGCACGGCTTCCAAGCCGGATGTGGGCACGGCCGCCAGCACCTGCGCCATGACGCGATCCCCACCGTCCTTGCGGAGCAAGGCGCGGCGTAGCCGCGCCAACGGCTCTGGCAGGTCGCTGAAAGGCGCGCCATTACGCAGCGCACCGGGCTTGCGCTGAATCAGTGGGACGTAGTGCTGCCAGTCGTAGACGACATGATCCCGATCCATCGCACGCGGGTGCTCGGCGATGACTTGCTGATCGGCCACGACGACGACCCGCTCGGGGTAGAGCCGGAGGCTGACGCGATGCCCTGCCAGCGCACAGGGCACCGAGTAGCGATTGCGAGCGATCGTCACCAGACAGGTGCTGGAGACTCTGCCGGGGGATTCGACATAGCCGTCAAAGGCCGTGGGCAGCGGCATCAGCAGCGGCTGCTCATGCTCCCAGGCATCCTGAATGGTGATGCTGGGGAAATCGGGATGGGGCTCGGAGCGGGCGGCGATGCACTGCGTGGCCAGCCAGACATTGAGCTCGGCAAAGCTGCCGAAGCGCTGTGTTTGGGCCTGCTGCCAGATGCGGCGGCGGGAGTCCTGCACGCTCTTCTCGACCCGACCTTTCTCCCAGCCTGAGGCGACATTGCAGAAGTCGGGATCGAAGAGGTAGTGCGCCGTCATGGCCGCGAAGCGGGCATTGACGATGCGGGCTTTTCCTCGTCCCGGCACCTTGTCGACTGCCGTTTTCATATTGTCGTAGATGCCTCGGCGCGGGACGCCACCGAGTCCAGCCAGACAGCGGGTGTGGGCATCAAACAGCATCTCGTGGCCCTGGCTGGGGTAAGCCACCAGCCAGAATGCTCGGCTGGCACAGAGCTTCATGTGGGCGAGCTGGATCTTGCGATGCAGGCCGCCGATGACAATGCTCTCGTCGCTCCAGTCGAATTGGAAGGCTTCGCCGGCGACGAAGGTGAGTGGGACGTAGGCAGAGCGGGCAGTGACGGCATCGACCGCTGCCCGACTGCGGCGCAGGAAGGCGGTGACGCAGCTGTAGCTACCTTCAAAACCTTGCTGCTGGAGCTGGCCATACAGACGCAATGCCGTGCGACGCTCCTTGCGGGGGCGCAGGGCGTCGGCCTGGATGGCTTGGCGTAGCCAGTCCACAAACGGGTCGAGCAGGCTGCTGGACGACGCGCGCTGGTAGCGACGCTCGCTTTGCAGCGGCTCCTTGAGCCAGGTCTTGAGAGTGTTACGGGAGATACTGGTCCGGCGGGCAATCTCACTGATGGAGAGTCCTTCCCGCAACCGCATGCGGCGGACCTTGGCGTAAATCGACATGGTGTGCACCTCGTCTCCCTGATGGCTACAAAACCATCAGGCTAAGTCGAATGTCCCTGGTCAATTTT
>JBKJNF010000352.1:0-6454 GCA_046596155.1 Flavobacteriales bacterium
TGCTGATGACTTGACGGACCCCGCCCCCGCCACCACCTTCGCCCACCTCGACGCCACCACGGTGTTGAGCCGGAAGATCGCCGAGCTCGGCATCTATCCTTCCGTGGATCCACTCGATTCCACCAGCCGCATCCTCAGCCCCGCGATCGTGGGCGCCGAGCATTACGATTGCGCCCAGCGTGTAAAGGCCCTCCTGCAACGGTACAAGGAACTGCAGGACATCATCGCCATCCTTGGCATGGACGAATTGAGCGAGGACGACAAACTGAGCGTTTACCGCGCCCGCAAAGTGCAGCGCTTCTTGAGCCAGCCCTTCTTCGTGGCCGAGCAGTTCACCGGTCTGCCCGGTGTGATGGTGCCCATCGAGGAGACCATCAAGGGCTTCAACATGATCATGGACGGCAAGCTGGATGACATGCCGGAGAGCGCTTTCAACCTGAAGGGCAACATCGAGGAGGTGATCACGGCTGGCAAGAAAATGCTGGCAGAAGCGGCGAAAGCTTGATGCCTGTGCCCGAAGGGACAGTGCTCATGAACTGAACAACGATGCGCGTAGAGATCATCACCCCCGATAAGGAGCTCTTCAAGGGCGAAGCGAAGCTCGTTTCCGTGCCCGGTGTGGACGGCAGCATGGGCTTCCTGAACAACCACGCGCCGCTGATCACCGTGCTGAAGGCCGGTGACGTGCGGGTGACCATGGCCAATGGCAACGTGGAACTCTTCCCGGTAAAGGGCGGCGTGGTGGAGGTGATGAAGAATACGGTGCTCGTACTCGCCGAGTAGGCGCGCGAGACCTTTCGACCCTACCTGCAGGACCCAGATAACAGAACGTATCCTACTGTGATCCAGGTGACGGAGTAAAACTCAGTCTATCGGGACCATGGACGACCGGCCTCCGCAAGGGGGCCGTTCGCGTGCAGGGCCGCTGGATCCCAGCCGGTGGATGAAACGCGTCCCGAAGGGGTACGAATTCCATATTTGTGAATTCCGGACCAGCGATTACCTTGGACATATGCAACGCCCTCGCTCACAACGGCCCTTTGCTGCCACACGCCACCCTCGGGTCGCAGGTCGGGTGCGCCCAGCATTGTCAGGGAATGGCGAGCTGCACGAACAAGTGATGATGATCCCCAAGCGACCGCATGGCCGGGGTGCCCGCACCGTGTGGTTCCAATGGTTCGATGGCGCCGGCGAATTGCAGTTGATGGCGCTTAATGAAGAGCGCAGCCGGCACTTCTTGCGAGTGGCTCACTAGAGCCGTGCGAAGGCGGTTTACACGGCCTGTTGATATCTCCGTCGTCCATTTGCGGATATTCGTCGGTCGAGGAGCTACTTTCGTCGGGCAAATGGATCACATGGCCCGGTTCGCCTTCACTACACTTGTACTTCTGCTGACGCTCGCCGCGTCCGCTCAGGCCGGGAGCGTTGACCTAGGCTTCGCTCCGCAGGACATCACCGGAGGCACTAATGACGGGTTGGATGGCAGCTGCCGTGCGATCGCCGTTCAGCCCGATGGAAATGTGCTGGTTGCCGGCGACTTCACCCATGTCAATGGCTTGGAACGCGGTCGTATCGCACGATTGAATGCCGACGGTTCATTGGATCCTTCCTTCGATCCCGGATACGGTGCCAATGGCTCTGTGCGCACGTTGGCCCTACAACCCGATGGCAGCATCCTGATCGGCGGGACCTTTACCTACGTGAACGGCGTGCCTTGCAACCGCATCGCTCGCCTCACCGCGAACGGTGCCGTGGACGATGGCTTCGACACGGGCAGCGGCTTTAACCATGATGTGCTGGCGCTGGCCATTCAAGGGGACGGCCGTATCCTCGTGGGTGGCGATTTCGGTTCGTGCAATGGTGAGAGCGGCAACCGCATTGCCCGTTTGAACCCCGATGGTAGTCGTGATCAATCTTTCCACTTGGAAGAAGGCGTTCTGGATGCGATACAGACCATCGTGCCGATGGCGAACGGCACGGTGGTGATCGGCGGTTCGTTCTCGAGCATCGATGGCCAATCGCGCAACAGCATTGCCCGCTTGTTGGCGGATGGCAGCCTGGATGAAGGCTTCACACCGGAAGGATCGTATGGAGGCAGCGTGAATACGGTAGTATCACTGCCCAACGGCCAACTCGTGGTGGGCGGTATCTTTCCCGGAAGCTTGGCACGGCTGAACGCTGATGGCAGCACAGATGAGTCGTTCATGCAGGGCAGTGCCGGTTTCACCGGCTGGGATCCATGGGTGTTCGCTGTGCAACCTGATGCCCAAGGGCGCCTGCTCGTGGCCGGTCGGTTCACGCACTACAACGGCTCTGCGGTGAACGGCATTGCACGGTTGAATGCCGATGGCAACCTGGATGAACAGTTCCAGAGCGGCGAAGGGTTCAACTCCGATGTTTTCGCCATGGCCGTTCAGCCCGATGGCAAGGTGATCACCGGCGGCTTCTTCGATTCCGTGGATGGGACGCCGCGGAACCATGTGGCACGTCTGCTTGCAGAGGATCTCAGCACCGCCTTCGCAGAGATCAGCGATGCTTCGCTCGCTGTCTACCCGAACCCCTCATCGGGTGCCGTGATCATCAGCAGTCAACTGGGCGTACTTGGCTCGGTCGTGATCACTGACCTTAACGGCCGGGTCGTTGAGGAGCAACGGAACCTCAGTGCCGGCGCTGTTCAACGCCACATCGACCTCGGTCAGGAGCCAAAGGGCGTTTATGTAGTAAGGATCACCGCGGGTGATGAAGTGGTCATGCGCCGCGTGGTGATCCAGTGACGGGCCAAGGCCCTGCGATCAATTCCCCTTCACGAATCGCAAGCGGGCACCATCGGTGCAGCGCAGGGCATAGGTGCCTGGGGCGAGCGGCTGAACATCCACGTCCATCGTGCGGCGCAGGCTGAGGACCGTTCGTCCATCAAGCGCCACAACATTTCCGCTCACCATGCGATCAAGGTGGAGCACATCCCCGATAACAGGTACTGGCCAGGCATGCAGCGGTGGAGCCATCGATAGCTCATCGATACCGATGTTGGATGTGGTATTGCCGTTGAACAGTATAAGCTGTGGAGCGGTTGCAACGCTGGTGACCGAGATGCTTCCTGTGAAGGACCCCGTTGTGGCGCTGTTCAGCCGGGCGTAGACGGTGGTCGCCGGGACCGTGCCGTTCACGGGTGTGATGGAGAGGCTTTGAGCGAATCCCGATCCGCTGGTGAGGGAGACCTCGAAGGGCGCCAGGGTGGTGATGGCCATATCCGCCGTCAGTTGGTTGGCGGATACGGAGATCGTTTGTTCGGCCGAAGGCGCGCCCACGACCTGCGTGAACGGTGTGAGCCCGTGTGGATCCGCGAACAACGTGGGGCCTGCGGATAGCTGAGGTGTGATGCTGATGTTGCCAATGGCCACTTCATCGCGGTTGCTAGTGCCGCTAACATCATCGCCGACCCAGCGGAAATAGATGGCCTCGCCGTCGTTGATGGTGAATCCGCCGATGACGAAGGAGACCTGCGTGAGCACCCAATCCGGGTTGGCATCCGTGACTTCTGTGGATACGGTGCGGGCAGTGACCACTTCGGTAAAGGAATTATCCAACGCCGTGGTGGAGTAGAGGAATCGCAGATCATTCGACCGGGGCTGGTCATTGAACCAATACACATCGAAGCTCACGGCCATTTGATCCACCGGCGATCCGGACACATTGAAGGCACGCAGGTCGATGGACCCCGATGTCCAGTGCGTGCCGGTGGGCTGGATCGACAGGCAGCGCTGGCCATTGATATCCGTGGCGTTCAGGCCGCCCACCAAGGAACCACCCACATTCAGTCCATTGCCTTGGGCTAGGGAACCCGGATAGTTCGTAGCGTGCTGTGCCGCGTTGGTAATGGAACCATCCACGAGGTAATTCCACGCGTTCACATCCAACTGACCTGGAGCGGGAGAATTGGCCGCGGCCACCACCTGGGCATCGAACAGGCCATTGTTCACCCCCACCAAGGTGGTTGTAAAGTCAATGTTCACCGGCGTATTCACCGTATTGAACAACAGCTGGGCCGGGGCGAGGAAAGGCACCGCGAAGGTCGCTGTGAAGGCAAAGGAGGAGCGAAGGGACATGATGAGGGGGGAAAGCGCAAATATGAGGCGTGGTTTATCAACACGCGTTGATAAGTGAAAAGAACGAGGTCGAATAGGCAACCCCTTGGCCCTCATACGTCTTATTGGCCTGTTGGTCAGCGAAATCATCTTCCTCATCATGTTTCTGACAGAGCAGGCGACCAAGCCTTTAACTTCGCATAGGCTTGTGCTGTGGATCCGGGAGATTATCCCCGATGCGTTCATGAGTTGATGACATTTAGCTAATAGTGCAGTCGGAATTTCGCCGCGAGAACCAACGAACGTGATCAACGTACCGAAACGCTCCACTTATTTAACCTTTGGTCTGACTCTGCTCCTGCAGTTGATCGGGTCTGCGGGCTATGCGTATGTGGTTGGCGATTACGGGTCCATCGCCTCAGGGAACTGGAGCGGGGCGGCTACTTGGGGTATTTGGAACGGTTCGACCTGGGTGGCTACTGCGTTCCAACCTGCTTCCGGAAACGATGTGTACATCCTGTCCGGCAAGACGGTGAATCTCAGTCCTACCGGACCGTATTCATGCCGCAACCTGACCGTCGAAGGTCCGGTGACCCTCCCGACCACCAAGCTCTGGTCCACCAATAACGCAACGAATATTTACATAACCGTTTACGGAACGCAGATCATCTGCGATGGCCGTATAGGTGATGGGAATACATTCGACGGTGTGAGCTTCAATATTGAGGGGGCCAGCTGCACGATCTCCGGAACGGGGATCTTCGATACGTCGCGCATTCGGAAGAGTACCTCGACCAATGGCACGACGAACTTGGTCTTCAATATGAACGTGGGGCTGCATTTCAATACGGCTTCTTCCACAATGATCTACAACGCCACACCGAGCACTTTCTTCAACGTAACCATTTCCGCCGGATACACGGTGGCACTGATCGCTGCGGGGGGAACAGGTAATGTGTGCATGAACTCTACGGGAGGTTCAGGAGGAGGAGGAGGCGCCTACACCATCTACGGCACCTTGCTCGTTCAAAATTCGTTAGTCTTGATCAACGGCGCCGGAGCAGGCGCACCTACCTGTGCCTTTACGATCAAGACCGGTGGGTACGTGCGAGCAGCCTCGCTGAATTGCGGGGCGTCTGGCGGTTCAGGTCATACGCTGACGATCGAGGATGGTGGCACTCTGGAGATCAACGGAACGCCTACAACCTTCATCGGATTCAGCACGACCAACAACACCTATTCGCTTGGGCTCACGAGCTTGGTGGATTATTCAGCTGTAGGTGCCCAAACGGTGCAGCACCAGTTCCCGCTAGGCTACGGGCATCTGCGCATCAGCGGATCGCTAACGAAATCATTGGGAGGGAACACAGTGGTGCGGTCCAACCTGACCATCACCAATGCCAGTGGCTCGCCGAGGCTGGATGCGACCGTTTCCAACCTCAACCTGAGCGTGGGCGGCAATTGGAGCAACTACGGGCAGTTGGGCTTCACTGAGCAATTGGGAAAGGTGATCTTCACGAACCAATACGCGTCCACCACACTGACCACACCCGGGGGCGAGGTCTTTTACAACCTGCAAATGTCCAAGGCTGCTTCTCAAGTGATGAGCATGCAGAGCGATGTGACGATCACGAATGAGCTCAAATTCCAAGTTGGGATCGGTGGTTGCCTGGATCTGAATGCGAATATGCTGACCATCACCAATCCCCTGTCCATCGCTGTGGTCCAAGGTAATCCGAACGGATTCGTGAAGAGCGAACGCATGGACAATCTCTCGCGCGTGCGCTGGTCGATAGGCGCTACCACAGGTGCACACGTGTTCCCCTTCGGCACAGGGTCCAATGTTCCTTCCTTCGCTGCGAACTACATCCCGTTCACATACAATCTTACTGCGGGCAACGCGGGTGATGTGACGATGGCCACGTACCACACGCCGCCCGATAACTTGGCTTGGCCTGTGTCGCCGATCACGGTGCTCAACCTCAACAGCACGACCAGTCTTTCACCCGATAACCGTGATGCTACGGTGGACCGATTCTGGGAGATCGATCATGCGGGATCGCCTACCACCTCTTACACCTTCACGTACCTCACCTCCGAATTGCCTGTTTCCCCCTTTAACATTCTCGGAGCTATTCAAGCGCAGCGATACGATGACCCGGTCGACATCTGGCAGGCACCATTGGCCGGCCAGTCAAGCGGTGCATTGGTCTCCACCTATTACGCGAATGTGAACAACGTGACCAAGGCCTCTGCCCCATGGACCTTGAGCGCGCTCGCCTCACCCCTCCCCATCGAGCTCATCGACTTCCATGCCGAGGGTGAGGCGAGCGCGCTCAAGGTCCATGGGGCAGAGGCCTTGGTCACGT
>JBKJNF010000255.1:0-14215 GCA_046596155.1 Flavobacteriales bacterium
CGGTCCGAACGGATTCACCAGCAACGCTCCGAACCCGATCGTTACGGAAGGGGGTACCTACCTACTGACCGTTACTGGCGACAACGGATGTACGAACACCGATGAGGCGATCGTTGAATTGCTGAACACGGGTCTGGTGATCACGACACAAGGAGGTGTTGTGCCCTGCGACGGAAGCGGCGTTGCGATCAGTGCGAATGCGCCGGGTGAGGTGAGTTATACCTGGATGGGCCCTAACGGCTTCAGCGGTACCGGCTCCAGCGTTCTGGTTTACACGGAAGGGGTGTACACGGTGGAGGCTGTCAACGAGAATGGTTGCAGTGCCATTGCTGAGGTGAGCGTTGGGAAGAAGCTCTGTGATGAGTGTCCCCCGATCATCATCGAATGCCCCCTGCCCAAGAAAGTGGAGTGCGGCACATCGCTGGAACCGGACGACATCGGTTACCCGCTGTTCCGGAAGGATCCGAACTGCCCTCCCATCGTGTATGCGACATACTATGACATCACGCTGGGCTACTGCCCCCGCACGGTGACCCGCTACTGGACGTTGGCCGACAACACGGGGGATACCGCACATTGCGTTCAGGAGTTCATCATCCTGGATACACAAGCGCCAGTGATCATGAACATGCCGCAGGACAAACAGGTGGAATGCGATCAGGTGCCAGAAGCGGATGGTGAGGTCTACGCCGAGGACAACTGCAAGGGTTGGTTGGACGTGTACACGATGGATGCCGTGAAGCCTGGCGGATGCGAGGGCAACTACATCATCGTGCGCACCTACTGGGCGGTGGATGATTGTGGCAACATGGGAACGGCAACGCAAACGATCCACGTGATGGACACGACGCCTCCGCAGATCATGTGCGACCTGAGCAACCCCGAGACGGAGATCAACTGCAAGTACCTGCCCAAGCCTGCGGAATGCAAGGCGCAGGACAACTGCGATCCAGATGTGAAGGTCGAAGTGTCGGACGAGTTCGGCTGGGATGAACGTCTCAAACATTGCCAGCTGGTGCGCACCTATTCGGCCACGGATGATTGTGGTAACACGACCACTGTACAACAGGTGATCTCCGTTAGTGAGGACTGCTGCAAGGGCATCGACCAGAAGGCGTTGGAAGTGAATGTGATGCCGAACCCCTTCACCGATCGATGCGAGATCATTTTCGTAGCGCCGGAGACTGGTGCCGCTTCCGTCACGATCTATGACCTCAGCGGCCGGATAGTGGTTGAGCTTTTGGACGGAATGGTGGTCGAAGGCCAGACGTTGCGTGTGCCTTTCGCTCCTGGATCGGTTGGATCAGGGGTGTATCAGTACCGCGTGACCATCGGGGAGCGCTCGGTGGCAGGCCGGATGATCATGGAGTAGAACGATCTGTACCATTACCTGCTGAAAGGCCTCCTCATATCGAGGGGGCCTTTTGGTGTTCGGTAGTGACGCTCATCCGAAGACAAAGGCTCCGAGCAGCCACCAGAGGGCCACCAATAACACCACACCGAGTGCGTCCATCCAAACACCGGCACAGATCATCTGCTTCATACTAAGCCGGCCACTAGCGAACACAATGGCCTGCATGGGCGATGCGATCGGCAGCATGAAACCGCAGCTTGCTGCGATGGTGGCGGGGATCATTACAGAGACTGGGCTCATGCCCCACGTGGCTGCGGCACTGGCCAAGATCGGCAACACCAAACTGGCCACGGCGGTGTTGGAGCCCAGTTCGCTCAATAAGGTCACCCCGCTGCCCACCGCCGCCACCTGCACTAGTTGAGAACCGGTATACATCCCGGCCATGGCCTTTCCAATGGCCGCACCAAGACCGCTGGCATCGATGCCGCCCGCGATCGCGAACCCGCTCCCGATGAGCAACATCACTCCCCAAGGGATACGGCTCTGTGCGAAGTCCCAGTCCAGCAGCATGCGGCGCTCCGTACCGTTGTCTCCGACATGCACGGACGACGGGATCAGGAACAAGAGCAGACCGCCCACGATGGCCACGGCTGGATCGCCGAGCGCCTGCAAGCCAAGGGAACTACGCCAGCCTTGCAAGGTGAGGGTTGTGCTGAACTGGATATCGTCCCCGGAGATCCAGAGCACGGCTGTTACAGCAAAGACCAGTGCCGCGAGCACTTCATCGCGCGAAGCACCTCCAAGTGCGGAAAGTTGGTCGCGCAGGGCTTTTCGATCGACATTTCCGGTCCCTGGCATGGGGTACAGAACACGGGTCATCAGCAGCCAAGCGAAGAGCAGGAAGAGCACCGCGTAGGGCACGCCGAACAGCATCCACTGGCCGAAGCCGATCGGAGGAAGGTCCGGGTGCTGTTGCTTCCACAGGCTCATGAACACCAAGTTCGGCGGGGTCCCAACGGGCGTGGCCATACCACCGATACTCGCACCATAGGCCACGGCGAGCGCCAGCACCATGCCGAAACGCCGGTGCCCCGGTGCGTGCGTTTCCAAGCTCAAGGCGATCGGTAGCATCACCAACACGGCTGCCGTGCTGTTGATCCACATGCTCAGCAGACCTGTCGCGAGCAGCGTGCCCAGGACCAGTCGCGAAGGGGAGACACCAACACGCATCACGATCATCAATGCCAGTCGGCGATGCAGCCCACTGCGTTCAATGCCGAGAGCCAGCAGAAAGCCGCCAAGAAAAAGAAAGATCACATCCTTGCCGTAGTAAGCTGTGGTGACACCCAGTTCAGCGATACCGAACAGCGGGAACAGCACGATCGGCAAAAGGGAAGTGATGGGGATGGGAACCGCCTCCGTGATCCACCACACCGCCATCCAGGCCACGGTTCCGGCCATGTAAGCCTGCGCTGCGCCCAGGTGCTTCAAAAGCAGATAGGCGAGCAGACCCAAGATAGGCCCTGCGATGATGGCGAGATAGGTCTTCACACGTGGAGCTTCGGGTCGCGTTCAGCTTCGCGATCGTGCTTCGGCACGTTGAGAGCGGAACAAATAGACCAAGGCGATCACGGCGATGAGCAGACCTAGGAACTCCCGGACCACTTCAATGTGTGGCTCAGTGGCCCTCATCTCTTCAGTGATCGATGGCATTCCGTCCTTGAACCAGACGATCATCCCTGGGAACATCGTCAGCATCCAAGTGAACAATATCGCCGCCAAACCGATCGTCACGCGATGATCGGACCACACACCGACGGACAGAGCGAACAAGAGTGCTACGGAACCGTATGCAGCCACCCAGACCGGGGCATCCGGATCGTTCAAGTTCAGATAGCTGAACACGCCGAATACAAGGGCCAAGAGAATGTGTAGGACCTTTTTCATCGTGGTCAGAATTCAATCCGATAGCTTACGTTGGGGATGATGCCGAGCTGGTACTTTTTGACCACCTCGTCCTTACGGTGGTCGAAGTACACGTAGGCTTCGTTCTGCGTATTGAGCGCGTTCTGCAGGTCGAGCGCCCACATGCCGGTGCGCCCTTTGTGATCGCGCTTCACGTACACACGCATGTCCAGCCGGAAGAGATCGTTCAACTGCGCTGACCAGGGTGCACCATAGATCACATACCCACTGCGGATTTCGCTGATCGGTGTGTAACGCAGGCCACCTGCCAGGGCCAGCCTTCCGCTGAGCCCCCAGGTGCGCACACGGTCCGCTTTGGTCTTGGCCCACTCGGCGCCCCCCATCACGTTCGCGCGGTAGTTGCCGTTCCAGCGGGTATTGGTGAATATGCCGCTCAGCTCGTATTGGCTGTCGTAAAGTGTACCATTTACCTGGTAGAAGTACCCTTTTGTGAACGTATGGGCCAGCGTCACCTCGATCCCGGTGTTGGTGGCTTTGCCGGGTTTGATCAGGTCGAAAAGCACGGGCGCGTCCCACGCGTTCACCAGATGACCATCCACAACACCACCGCCATAGTTGTAGCGCGGATCGGGAATACCCAGATCGGACAAGTTCTGCTGGTATCCTTCCACATGCAAGGTCACCTTCTCATTGAACGGATGATCATAGCCGAGCACGATGTCCTCCGAACGCGTGAGCCCCACGTCCTCGTTCCAGGGCGTGCTCTCGTTGAGGCGCACTTTCATCACCTGCTGCCATGGGAGCATGGAACGCCAGCCGTAAGAAAGCGAAAAGCGACGGTCCTTTCGCATGCGCCACTGCACCGAAGCGCGTGGCTCCATCGAGTTACTGTTGTTGAACGTGTACTGCGCATAGCCGAGGCCCAGTGAAAGCTGCAAGCGCTCTGTGGCCGACCAGCGTCCGTTGACATAGGGCCGCAACAACCAACCGGTGACATCCTCTTGCAGCAAGTTGGTGAGGTTGCGTTCCATGGTCGATCCGCCGATGGTGTATCGGAATCGTTCGCCCGCCGCACCATCGAATGCTGCCACCAGCGAGAGCTTTTGCTCCGCCAGGCGACTTGTTCCACGCCAGACCTCCACCAGCTCCGTGTCGTAGTTGATCTGCTCGCGTTCTTGATCCGTGGCCGACATCAACACAGTGGTGCGCAAGGTGCCGCGTTCGCCGATGGGCAGTTTCAAGCTGGCACCGGCCGCGCCTGTCTTCGCCGTGTACGAGATGTCCGAGCTGTCCTTGTCGTATTCCCATGTCGAGGTATCGGTATCCGCCTTGAACACGTTGCTGCTTGTTCCTCCAAGCCCGAACACACGCACCTCCCCCCGCTGACCGAACGGAAGCGTCACATGCATCGAAAGGTCCTGGAAGGTGATCGCCTCATCACCTAGGTCCACGCCCGCAGCGCTCAGCAACCCCAGTGTACTGTAGCGGTAGTTGGCCAGGTATGAGCCGCGCTTCCCTTTGTTGAAGGGACCTTCGGTGGCCACATCCAGCCCGATCAATCCGGCCTGCACGGTCCATTCCTGTTCCGCGTTGTTGCCTGGCCGGAGGTTCATGTCCATGATGCCGCCTAGCGCGTTGCCACGGTCCGTCGGCAAGTTGCCGGTGAGCAGGTGGGAGGTGCCGAGCATCTGTGCGCTCAGGATGTTCACCCCACCACCGCTGAGCGTGGGTAGGTCGGTCTGTGTGCCGGCGTTGGAGAGGTGGTTGGGGTTCACCATCTCCGCCCCTTCCAGCAGCCAGGCGTTGGCGTTCGGGCTGTTGCCACGGATAGTGAGGTGGTTGGCCTGATCGTTCGCTGTGCCTGCCGCCGCGGCGCTTCCGGCCACGCGGGCGGGATCGAAGAACATGGCAGGATAGCGCAGGCTCTGTTCGACCGTGATGGTGAGTGAGCCCGGCGTGTCCGTTCGTCGCACTGCGCTCACTTCAGCCTCATTCAGTTCGCTCACTTGCGCACTGAGCCGCAGCTCCAGCTGCTCTTGCTTCCCTGCGCGCACCCAGAGCTCCGGAACGAGCAAGGTCTCGAAGCTGCTTAACGATAGGCGAAGTGCATGGATACCCACAGGCACGCCATCCAACAGGAATCGTCCATCTCCGTCGCTGGCGGCAGTGAAGGTCGAATCATGTGTGACCACCTCGATGCGCGCTGCCGCAAGTGGCTGTCCAGTTCGATCGTCGCGCACCGTACCGCGCACCGCACCCGTTCCCGCCTGAGAAAAGGTGTGAAGCGGAGCCAAGCTGATCGCCAAGAGCAACCAAACAGGAAGTGCAGTACGGAACATCAAGCGAACTTATTCCATCGGAATACGCAAGGACGGGTCGATCACACCATCGATCACGAACCGGATGTTCATTCGGATCTCAAAAGAGGTGATCAACTACTGCATCGCTGGTCCCATATTGGAGGGCAGCGTCTGAGTGATCTGCGCACGATGCATGTTCCGTTTCCATTGCCTGCGGTGCTTGATCTTCTGGATGATCAATAGCATCACCGGCACCATGATCAGCGTGAGGAATGTCGCGAACGTAAGGCCGAAGATCACCGCCCAGCTGAGCGGACTCCAGAAGATGGTGTTATCTCCACCCATATGGATGTGGGCGTCCAGCTCGCTGAACAGTGTGAAAAAGTTGAAGTTCAATCCGATGGCCAGCGGTAGGAGCCCGAGCACCGCGGTGACAGCGGTGAGCAAAACGGGGCGCAGTCGGGTCTTCCCGGCGACCACCAAGGCTTCGCGGCTTTCGTGGTTGGGGATGACCGTTTCCTCTTCCAGTCCCATTTTTCGGCGGCTTCGGTCAAAGAGCAGACGCGCAAAGTCCATGAGCACGATCGCGTTGTTCACCACCACGCCGATGAGCGAGATGATGCCGAGCATGGTCATCAGGATGACGAATTCCATGCGGAAGACCACCAGCCCGAGGAACACCCCAATGGTGCTGAAGAGCACGGTGCTCATTACCACCACGGGGAAGCTGATGCTGTTGAACTGCGCCACGATGATGAGGAACACGACGAAGATGGCCACGAGGAAAGCGCCGAACAGGAAGCCCATGTCCTTGGCCTGATCCTCCTGTTCACCCGTGAAGTGCATGGTGTATGCGTTGTTCAGGGTGAAACCGGCGGCCATCTCATCCTTGATCTGCTGCACCACCTCGTTGTTGTTGTAACCGGCGATGACGTTGCTGTTCACGCTCACCACGCGTTTGAGGTCCTTGTGTTTGATGGCGCTGAAGGTGGTGCTGCGTTCTGCCTGTGCTACGGCGCTGATGGGCACCTGCCTGATCTGGCCGGAGAGCATGTCGCGGAATGTGATCTTCATGTCCATCAGGCGCTGGGCATCGTAACGATAGTCGTCCTTTAGGCGCACGTTGATCTCGTAATCATCATCGTCTCCATCGATGCGGAAGGTGCTGACCTCCTTGCCGAATAGCGCAGTGCGGATAGCGTCCGCCACCGCGTAGGTGCTCACGTTCAAGCGGCGCGCTTTTGCGCGGTCGATGATAATGGGCATCTCCGGCTTGGCACGATCGATGTCGATGCGCAAGGCCTCAACTCCGGGCACGTTCCGCGCATCGATGAATTGCTTAGCGCGCGCGGCCTCGGCCAGTAGTCCTTCGATGTCATCGCCGCTGATCTCCAAGTTGATCGGCTTTCCGGTGGGCGGTCCTGCAGCGTTCTTGGCTACGGTGACGATCACTCCTGGATACCCGGTAACGCCTTTCTGGAGCGCCTCCAATACCGCGTTGGTCTTCTTTCCGCGGCGTTCGGAGAACTTCACAAAAGTCACCTGGATGCGTGCTTTGTGTGGTGTGGCACTGGTCTCCTGTTCACCGGCCCCAGGATCGCTGGTGCCTCGTCCTACCTGCGTGATCACGGACTTCACCAAGAAGTTGAAGGTGTCCTTCGTGACTGTGCCGTCAGGCATTTTCACGTCGCGTACGTCCATGTACTCCGGCGCGTTGATCACTTTCATCACCTGCTTCTCCACGATGCGGGCGATGTGGTCGGTCTTCAGGATGTCGGTTCCGATCGGCGCTTCGATGAAGGCATTCACGAACTGCGGCTCGTTCTCCGGAAAGAACAAGGTCTTGGGCGGGAAGGCACCCAGCAGAACAAAAGCAAGACCGAGTAGACCGAATGTGCCGATCAGGAACGTGCGGGGGTGATGGCGGTCGAGGGCATAGCGTAGGAAACGTTCGTAACGTGCCTCCAGCTTGGGGAGCCATACATTCTGGAACCAGTTGGTTGCGGGTTCGATCCATTTTGCGTTCAACACTACCAGCAGCCCGAGGAAGAGGGCGAACGTGCCCAACCCGAAGACGGTATTGGACTTGGTGGCCGAGCCGAACACTGCTAAAAGCGTTCCGATGATCATCACGACCCCCGCTACCTTCCAGGTGGCGCGCATGTTCGGGGTGCTCTTCTCCACGGTCATGAACTTGGACGCGAGCGCCGGGTTCACTACGAGCGCAACGAAGAGCGATGAGCCCAATGCGATCATGAAGGTGATGGGCAGGAACTTCATGAACTCGCCCATGATGCCGGGCCAGAAGAGGAGGGGGACGAACACCATCACGGTGGCGGTGGTGGCGGCCACGATGGGCATGGTCACCTCACCCACAGCAAGTCGCGTCGCTTTCGCGGCCGGTTCACCATTGCTCATGTGGCGGTAGATGTTCTCCACGATCACAATGCCGTCGTCCACCAAACGACCCAAGGCCAGGATCAGCGCGAAGAGCACCATGATGTTCAGCGTGACGCCGAACGCATTGAGCAGGGTGAAGGAGATGAACATGCTCATGGGGATCGCGAGGCCCACGAATGCCGCATTTCGAAGGCCCAGGAAGAGCATGAGCACACCCACCACGAGGAGCACGCCGAGCACGATGTGGTTCATCAACTCGTCCACGCTGGTGCGGGTGTTGTCGCTCTGGTCACCGGTCTTGGTGATCGTGAGGTCCTCCGGCAACATGCGGCCCTTGTCCGCCTTGAGGATGGCATCGATCGAATCGCTTGCGGTCAGCAGGTTCTCACCGGCCCGCTTGAACACGTCCAGCATCACCACCGGCTTGCCATACTCGCGCGAAAAGCTCTCGGCCTCTTTGTAGGTGAAGCTCACATCGGCGATGTCGCCCAGCCGCACTTCGCGCTGCTTCTCGTTCTTCACCACGATGTCGCGCACCTGCTCCACGTTCTTGAACTCACCGATCACGCGTACGGCGCGGCGCTGGTCGTTCACAAGTAGTTCACCACCGCTCATGGTAAGGTTCTCGCTTTGCAGTGCCATGGCCACATCGCCGAAGTTCAATTGCAGGGCCTCCAGCTGGGCGAGGTCTACACTTACGCGGATCTCCCGTTCGGGCACGCCACGGATCTCCACCTTGTTGATCTCGGGCAGCGCTTCGATCCGGTCCTGCAGATGCTTTGCATATTGATGCAACTGCGTCATCGGGTAGTCGCCGCTGAGGTTGATGTTCATCACGGGCGTAAGCTCGGAGAAGTTCAACGCGAACACGTTCGGTTCGCTGGGCAGGTCGGAGGGGAAGTTCTTGTCACCACGGGCCTTGTCCACCGCATCCTTCACCTTGCGCAGGGCCTCGGTGGGGGAGATGTTGTAGTTGAACTTCACATCGATGGCGCTGTAGTTCGGCACGCTCGTGCTCTTGATCTGGTCCACGCCGTTGATCGTGTTGATCTCCTTCTCCAGGGGCTTGGTGATCAGCTTTTCGATATCGGCCACCGAGCTACTGTTGTAGGGCGTTCCCACATAGACCTCGGGGGTCACCACCTCGGGGAAGCTCTCCTTGGGCATCACCTGGTAGGAGTTGATGCCCAGTGCGCAGATCAGCACGGTGAGCACGATCACGGTGGTGCGGTTGTTCACTGCCCACGAGGTGATCGCGAACTGGCGTTCAGGACCGTGGTGCAGGTCGTTCTCGATGTCGTTCACTTGCATGGCCGCACTTATTGTTTCACGACGCGCACGGTCTGTCCGTCGGTCAGGTTCTTGGCGCCTTCGTCGGCGATGGTCTCACCTCCTTTGAGTGCCGTGGATTCCACGGGCATGATGCGCGCTTGGCCGCGGTATTCATTCATGCGCTTCACCATCACCTTATGCGCGGTGGCCTCATCGTTGCGGCTTGCGACGAGCACGTATACATAGTTGTTCCCGTTCACATCCTCCAGCACGGCACTGCTGGGAACGACCATGGCGCTGTCCATGTGTTCATCCTGGATGCTTACATCCGCCAGCAGGTTCGGCCGCATGAAGCGCCCGTTCCGGGGCATCTTTACGGAGATCTTGAAGGTGCGATTGACGGGGTCGATGAACTCGCCCACATGGTCCAGCTTGGCATCGAAACTTTCGCCCACGCTGGGGAAGGAGATCTTCACGGGGGTGCCTTCGGTCACCTTGGCAAGGTGACTTTCCGGGATGTCGGCCTCGAGGTCCACGTTGCTCAGATCCAGCACACGGGCCAAAGGCACACCAGAGGCGGCCATATCGCCCACACGCGCCATGATCTCGTCCACTGTGCCAGCGAAGGGCGCTGTGATGTTCGTAAGGCGCAGTTGTTCGTGCAACGCGGCGATGCCGGCCTCTGCCTGTTCCTTTTGTGTCTTCGCTTGCAGGTATTGGATCTCGCTGCCGATCTTCTGCTCCCACAAGCGCGCCTGCTTTTCGTAGGTGGTGCGGGCGAATGCTGCGCCAGCTTCGGCCTGTGCGATCTGCTTTTGGATCACATCATTGTCGATCACCACCAGCATGTCTCCAGCCCGGACATGGTCACCGGCTTTTACCTGTATCGCACGCACACGGCCACCGCCCATGGAGAACAGGGTGGCTGCTTTTTCAGCCTTCACGTTGCCGTGCACATCGAGGTAGTGCGCGAAAGGGCCGATTTTCAGGTCGAGCGCTGTCACAGTAGGAAGCGTTCTCTTCATCGTTGTATCGTGTTCTGCCAACCACGCTTCAAGGTCCTTGATCTTCACACCGATATCGGCGTAGGCCGTCTTCAGCGAGTCACGTTCTGCGCGCTTTTTACCGAGCGCGTCCGTGGCATTTCCGCCACAGGCGGCCAGCGCGGCCACCGTCATCAAAAACAGGAACTTCTTCATGTGCATCTGGGGTGGTTCAGTAGAGGTCGAGGGCTTTACGCAGGTCGGCGCGCGCCATGAGGAGCTCCACCATGCGTTGGATGTATGTCTGTTGCGATAGCAGGTAGTTGCCTTGTTCCTGGGTGAGCTCGAAGCTGGCGGCAGCGCCGTTCGTGAACTTCACCGTGGTGCGTTCGAATATGTTGCGCGCGAGCGTCATACTGCGTTCCTCGGTAAGGAAGGCGTCAAGCGCCTGCCGGGTGGCGCTGCGCTGCTGCTCGACGCTCATGCGAAGGCGCTGTTCTGTGGCGGTCTGGTTGATCTTCACCTGCTCCAAGGCCAGCTTGTTCTCCTGCACCTTGTGATAGCGCATGCCGCTGCTAACGATCGGCACATTCAGTGTCAATCCCCATATGGTGCTTGGATAAAAGCGGTATTCACCACCGGGGTCGAATGATGGGCCGTTCCAGTCCTGTTGGTGATTGAAGTAGCCGGCCAGGCTGGGAAGTGCCTTGGCCTTCTCATTGCGCACGTTCAGCTCTTGGAGCTGTATGAGGGTGTTTGCGTAGGACTGTTCAACATGTCCGGCTGGATCAAAGGCCGCCTCGGAGAGCGCGGTCTCGTTCGGGTCGCGCACAATGCTTTCCAATTTGTCCGTGAGGGTGATCGGTGTTCCTTGCGGCACGCCGAGCGTAAGGGCGAGCAGCATGCGGGCCACTTCGGCCTGTTGTTGGAAGCTGCGCTGCTGCGCACGGGCCTGCTCGAGTTGGATGGTGATGCGGTCCACGTCGGTGACCTCCATGAAGCCGGCATCCTTCATGGCGGTCACTTCGGTCTGGCTCCGTTCCAACAAGGGAATGCCTTCGCCTACCAGGCGAACACCTTCCTCCGCAGCAAGCACACCCATGTACGCCTTGGCGGCCTGGTTGCGCGCCTCGGCCTGTGCCTTCTGCAGTTCTTCTTCGCTCTGCGTGGCAAGTTCATGTGCCGCCTTCAGCCCGATGAGGTAACTACCGTCGAAGAGGAGCTGGGAGATCGTCACACCGGCCTTGGTTGTCCAGGGCACGGCAAATTGTGCAGGGAAATACTCTGGCACGCCGGGGCCGGGTGGCACGAAGAAGTTGGGTACGAGCTGGGTGGGCACATCGATGAAGTGGCTCAATTCCACCTTGCCGCTCACCTGCGGAAAGCCGATGGCCGTGATCTCCTTGGTGCGCTGTGCGGCCTTCTGTGCCTCCAGTTCGCTGCTGCGCACGGCGTAGCTCTGCTTGCCGGCCAGGTCCATGGCCTGTTGAAGGCTGAGGCTCAATGGCCCCTGGGCCGCCGAGACCATCACCGCCGCAAGGGCGATGCACGTTGCGCTAGTTCGGTTCATCATGCTCGCTCCTTTTTCATCTTCTTCATCAAGTATTGCACGCCTTTCGGGCTGGCGATCCCCCGTATATGGTAGCGGAACTGCTCCCACAGGACATCCACGAAATTGTATTCTTTCACAGGGAATAGTTCGCCGTCGAACACGGCATCGAAGCGGGCGATGTGCATTTTCGCCACCACGGGAATGTTCAGGTCGTCCCGGTACAGGCCTTCCTGTACGCCTTTTTCCATGTTCCGGGTAACGCAGGTGTAGATGTCCGTCTGTTCGGTGCGCTGCATAAGGTCCCACGCACGGGGATGGTATTTGGCCAGGTCGTAGTGGATGCTGGGATGCATCTGGGCCAGCTGCGAGGCCAGGAAGCGGTTGATCTCGAAGCTCTCGTCGATGGCATTGAGGCCACGCGCGCAGATGCTCGTCATCGCTTGGTGATGGGTGCTGCACAGTTTGCGAACCACCTTCTCCACCAGGTCGTTCTTGTCCTCCACGAACTGGTAGAGCGTCTTCTTGCTCATCGACATGTATCGGGCGACATCATCCATGGTCATGGCTTTGATGCCATTGCGCATAAAGCACTTCTCTGCATGATGCAGGATCTCCTCTTCGCGGTGTGCGGTCTGATCGCTCATTCGTGTGGTTCGTGGGCCGTCTAGGAGAGGTGAATGGGGAAAACGGGTGCAAACCTAGGGCGAAAAACACAGTGGAAACAAATGATGGTGTAAAATGTTTCCAAAGGTTAGGTTAAGCGAATGTTAGGCTTGGAAGTGGTCCTTTGGCGCAGCTTCCTATGGCTTGTCCATCTTTGTAGCCCGATCCATAGTGACCTTCAGCTGATCGGTCCGTTGTCCGATCGACATAGCTACAATGACCACCATCAAAGCCGCCCTCCACAACGAGGCCCTCACCAACACCACCATCACCGTAGCCGGTTGGGTGCGCACATTCCGCAATGACCGTTTCATCGCGCTGAACGATGGCAGCACGATCCGCAACCTGCAATGCGTGATCGATCAGGAGAAGGTCGATACGGCCACGCGCGGGCGGTTCACCACGAGCGCGGCGATAAGGTGTACCGGAGAGCTGGTACCCAGCCAGGGCAGCGGACAGCGGGTGGAGTTGAAGGTGGCCGCAGTGGAGGTGCTTGGCGACAGCGATGGGGAGAAGTATCCCATCCAACCGAAGAAGCATTCACTCGAATTCCTGCGTGAGCAGGCGCACCTACGCTTCCGCACGAATACCTACAGCGCGGTATTCCGTATGCGGCACCAGGTAAGCTTCGGCATCCACGAGTACTTCGATGCGAACGGATACAACTACTTCCACGCTCCGATCATCACGGCCAGCGACGCTGAAGGGGCAGGGGAGATGTTCAGGGTGACCACCCTGGATGCGAACAGCCCACCGCGCTTGGAGAACAACGACAGCGTTGATTTCGCGCAGGACTTCTTCGGGCAGGAAGCACGCCTAACGGTGAGCGGCCAATTGCAAGCCGAGCTGGCAGCACTCGCCTTGGGCAAGGTCTACACCTTCGGCCCCACGTTCCGTGCGGAGAACAGCAACACTACGCGTCACCTCGCCGAGTTCTGGATGATCGAGCCGGAGGCCGCGTTCATGGACCTCAATGGCGATATGGATCTCGCGGAAGGATTGTGCAAGCACTTGATCGCCCGCGTGCTGAACAACAGCATGGACGACCTGGAGTTCCTGGATGCCCGGTTGAAGGAAGAGGAAGCTACCAAGCCGAAAGAGCAACGCGCCGAAATGGGGCTCATCGAACGATTGAAGTTCGTGCTGGAGAACCCCTTCGAGCGGATCACCTACGACCATGCGATCGATATCCTGCTACGCAGCAAGCCGTACCAGAAGAAGCAGTTCCAGTATCCCGTGGAGTGGGGCGTGGACCTGCAGAGTGAGCACGAGCGCTATTTGGTGGAGAAGCACTTCAAGAAGCCGGTGATCGTAACGGGCTACCCTGCGCAGATCAAGGCGTTCTACATGCGCACCAACGCGCCGGGCGATCTCGGCTACAGCGAGAAAGGCAAGACGGTCGCAGCAATGGATGTACTCTTCCCCGGCATCGGCGAGATCATCGGTGGTAGCCAGCGCGAAGAGCGGCTTGACATGCTGGAAGCACGGATGAAGGACATGAACGTACCCACGGAAGAACTTTGGTGGTACCTCGATACGCGCCGCTTCGGAACGGTGCCGCACGCTGGCTTCGGCTTAGGGCTGGAGCGCTTTGTCCTCTTCGTGACGGGCATGGGGAACATCCGGGACGTGATCCCCTTCCCACGCACGCCGAAGAACGCGGAGTTCTAGGCTGCGTCCTGGTGGTGAGTTCAATGCGCTCAGCGCTGAGCAGACATTCCGCCAGCAGAAGCTTGTCCCACGACGCGTGAACGCAAGACCACGT
>JBKJNF010000179.1:0-7292 GCA_046596155.1 Flavobacteriales bacterium
TTCGACAAGGAGATGGAGAAGATGGGTAAGCAATAGGCCCGAACTTCCAGATCTGCATTTGGAACCCCTTCCGCCCGGCGGAGGGGGTTCCTGCTTTTGCCCGATCCAGTTCACGGCACGTATTCATTTCCCCTTTCTTCCCAACTTCGCCACCCACATGAACAATCGCACCCTGGCCTGGGCATCGGCCGTCCTGTTGCTCGCAGTGGCCTTGGGGGCCTTCGGAGCGCATGGCATCGAGCCCCACGTGGATATTCTGGCTTATCACAACTGGCAAACGGCCGCACAGTACCAATTCTACCATGGGCTGGCGCTGCTCGGCCTGGCTGCACTCCATGATCGATTGGCGTTCAAGATCGTCTCGGTGGTGCGGATACTTTTCGTCCTGGGGGTGATCTGCTTTTCAGGTTCACTTTATCTGTTGGCCATGCGGGAGATCATTGGCATCCAGTCGCTTACGCGTTTCCTGGGGCCCATCACCCCGCTGGGCGGGCTGCTCTTCATGGCCGGGTGGACCGTGTTGTTGGTCGGAGCGATGCGGAAGTCCGACTGATCGTGATCAGTTGGCGCACCGTCCACGCCTGCCTTAAATTCGCCGCCCGCTCGGTAAACAAGCATGACGCACGGGATATAAAGGTCCTGCTGCAATACATTAAAGATCAACCAACAGCACCAATTCATGAACGAGTTCGGACTGAAACCGAAGACCGCCGACCTGAATAAGATAGGCCTTGGCAAGGTGGGAGACGCTTATTGGAACCTAGAACCTGCAGAACTGGTTGAACACTCCATCGTTACCGGGCAGGGCGTGCTAGCGAACAGCGGCGCATTGGCTATTGAGACCGGCGAATTCACCGGTCGCAGTCCCAAGGACAAGTTCTGTGTGAAGGATGCGACGACCGAGAACACCGTTTGGTGGGGTGATGTGAACTACCCCTTCAGCCCGGAGAATTTCGACAAGCTGCACGACAAGATGTGCGCCTATTTGATGGGCCGCGATGTGTACATCAAGGATGCGTTCGCTTGCGCCGATCCCGAATATCGCATGAACTTGCGCGTGGTGGCCGAGCAGCCATGGAGCGCCATGTTCGCTGGCAACATGTTCCTACGTCCTACGCGCAGCGAACTGGAACTATTCGATCCTGAGTGGCACATCATCTGCGCCCCCGGTTTCATGGGTGATGCAGCCAAGGACGGCACGCGCCAGCACAATTTCGCGGTGATCAACTTCACAAAAAAGATGATACTGATCGGTGGCACGGGGTATACCGGCGAGATCAAGAAGGGCATCTTCACCGTGTTGAACTACGTACTTCCGCAGGAGCGCAAGGTGCTCAGCATGCACTGCTCGGCCAACATCGGTGCGGATGGCGACACCGCTGTGTTCTTCGGCCTCAGCGGAACGGGCAAGACCACGTTGAGCGCGGATCCCGAGCGCAAATTGATCGGCGACGACGAGCACGGCTGGAGCGATACTGGTGTGTTCAACTTCGAGGGTGGTTGCTATGCCAAGTGCATCGACCTGACCAAGGAGAAAGAGCCACAGATCTGGGATGCGATCAAGTTCGGCGCCATCCTCGAGAACATCGAATTCAAGGAAGGCACGCCGGAGGTCGACTTCGCCAGCGCGAAGAAGACGGAGAACACCCGTGTGAGCTACCCGATCGATCACATCGACAACATTGCCGTGCCCAGCATGGGCAGCCACCCGAAAAACATCTTCTTCCTCACCTGCGATGCCTACGGCGTGCTACCCCCCATTAGCAAGCTAAGCCCAGGTCAGGCGATGTACCATTTCATCAGCGGCTACACTGCGAAAGTGGCGGGCACTGAAGCGGGTGTTACTGAGCCGCAGAGCACCTTCTCCGCCTGCTTCGGCAAGGCGTTTCTGCCGTTGCATCCCACCAAGTACGCCGACATGCTCGGTGGCCTGATGAAGAAGCACAATGTGCGCGTGTGGCTCGTGAACACCGGTTGGAGCGGAGGCGCCTACGGCACCGGTGAGCGCATGAAACTGAAGTTCACTCGTGCCATGATCACCGCCGCGTTGCGAGGCGAACTGGACCGCGTGGAGTACAACGAGCATCCGGTGTTCGGCGTAAGCTTCCCCGCCAGTTGCCCGAACGTGCCCAGCGAGATCCTCGATCCACGCGGAACGTGGAAGGACAAGAGCGCATACGATGCCACGGCTGAGAAACTGGCCAAGCAGTTCGTTACCAACTTCGACAAGTACAAGGAGGGTGCGAGCCCGGAGATCATGGCCGCGGCACCTAAGAACGCGGTGAAAGCCTGAGCAAACACCCCCATTCAAGCGAGGCCCTCCGGTTTTCCGTGGGGCTTCCCTTTTTCGCGCAGCTTACTTTCGGCAAAATGCTGCGCCGCACGTCACTCTTACTCATGGCTGTGCTCCTGTTGCTGGTGGCCTGTGGTCCCCGCGCGAACACACCGTCCGACTGGTCGACGTGGAAACCAATTGCCACTCGCTATGCGACAAAGTTCAAGGTGTGGGCCAGAGGTGATGATCGATTGGTGGTGGTCTTCGGAAATGGTGGTGAGCGCGACACGGTAGGATGCTATCTGATCTCCAGCGATCCACGCGCCCATTTGCCCATCGACGCCGTGCTCATGGCGAAGCCGGTTGGGCGGTTAGCAATGTTGAGCACCACTCATGTACCATACATAAGCGCCTTAGGCCGGGTCGGAACAGTGGTCGCTGGAGCTCACCTGGATCAGGTACGTGATACCGATCTACTGGCGGCGATCCAAGCTGGCAAGGTGAAGGAGATCGGTACCGGGCAGGGGGTGGACCGGGAACGGATGCTGGCATTGGACCTCGGAGCTGTGTTCACCTATTCGTTCGGCAAGAGCGAAATTGGCGCGCTGGAAGCGTTGGGCATTCCCGTTGTGGAGGTGAGTGAGTACCTAGAGGAACATCCGTTGGGACGAGCGGAGTGGTTGCGGTTCTTTGGTGTGATCCTCGGCGAGGAACACAAGGCGGACAGCCTGTTCGCTGGGATCGTGCAGCGGTATGAGCTGGTCCGCTCGCGCGTGCGACGGGATACCATGCCCACCGTACTGTTCGGCAGTTGTTGGAACGGGCAATGGTTCGTTCCGCCCGGCAACAGCTACATGGCTAAGCTGATCGATGACGCCGGGGGACGTTACGTCTTCGCGGATCGCACAGGGGACGGGAACATCACGGTGGACATGGAGACCATGATCACCGTAGGTGGGAACGCGGATGTGTGGGGGATGATCTCTGCGGAAAGGGGACCGATCAGGTCGACGGCATTCACTGCGGGAGATGAACGGCTTGAAAAGTTCCGGTCGGTATCGTCGCGCAATTTATTCGCGGCCAGTAGTGATGCTGATTTCTTCGGCAAAGCGCTCATCGAACCGGACGTTCTCCTGCAGGATATGTGTTGCTGCCTGCGCTCCGGTCAGTGTCCCGTGGAACATGCGGTCCAGGCTGTCCCGGGCTATTTCATGCCAGCCTCCGTCGATACGCCCCCATGATCGGTCTTACACGTTGATCCCCAGTTTCGCGTAGAGCTTGGCCATCAACCAAGCTGGGCCGATCAGCAGGAACTGCAGGTCGCGGAGGAAGCTGGGTTTTTTTCCTTCAACCTTGTGGCCGACGAACTGGCCTATCCATGCGAGCGTGAAGAGCACGAGGCAGATGGCCCAAAGTGGCCAGGACGCATTCACCGCGATCCAGTTGGCGAGCCACAGGCAGAAAATGCACCATACCGCCATCCCGGCCATGAGGGTCAGCGACCGTGTCAGGTAGAAGTAGAGCAATAGGCCAACAGCGAGCTTGGCGATCGGCATTGGGCCTATAACGGGTAGGGAAGGGATCGGTATGGAAGCAAGCAGACCGATCATGCAGAAGAAGATCGTCGGCACGCAGATCCAGTGGATCAGCTCATTTGTCGCGTTGCGATGACTCTCACCATATTCCGCCAGCCAATGCCGAATGCCTTCTGTGTTGCTCATGACAGATAACGTTCCTGAAGGATACGGATATGGTGGAGGGCATGACCGGCGATCACCCAGCCGATGGCACGGACGCCTATGCGATTGCCATTGGCGGTGCCAACACGCTCCAGGGCCATTTCATCGAAGCTGTCGAAGAGGGTGATGGAGGCTGCGCGAACGGCGTCATGCTCCTCCAACAGGTGATGAAGCTTCCGCGCCTCGCAACGGGCCTCGGGCACGTACTCATTCTCTTCGAACCCTGCCAGATCAGTGCTGTCATTGCGAGCAAATCGCAGCGCGCGATAGGCGAAGATCCGTTCCGCATCCACGATATGCTGGAGCACCTCTTTTATGGTCCATTTACCAGGTGCGTACCGTTGCGATGCCTGCTCGTCCAACAGCCCGTCCACCAAGGCGTGCAACCGGTCCGTGGCCAGCAGCAGGGCGTTGCGGAGTTCATCGCCGGGCACTTCGCTGATGTAGCTGCTGTAGAATGGAGGAATGGTGGTGCTGTCCAAAGGGCGCGTGATGGGCATACGCCCAAGATACGCAGTGCTGTTCACTGGGTAAGGTCCACCGCGATCACTTCGGATGATCCGAAGATCTCCTTCAACATGAAGACCCATCCTGATGGCTTTTGCCACCACGTTCCCGGAGGGCACCGGGGATCGCGGATGGAGATAACGCCTACCTGGTAGCCCACACCGCAGGCCCTGCGATAGAGGTCGCGCGACCGTCGTGCATGCACGCCGAGGGACGCCACATCGAATGCACGAATGTCATGTTCCCTTGCATACACGGCGAAGTAGTTCGCGTTGGCCCAGGAGCGACTGTCCGGCCTGCCCCAGGACGGCACCGCACGGACCTGCTCCTCCGGGAATCCCAACTGCACAAGCTCATGGGCTGCCTTGTGCGCGTAGGTAGGCCATCCATCGCTCACTATACCCTCAGGTGAAATGAACAGTGTGCTTACCTGAAGATGGTGGATGTTCACGCCATCGATGTTCAGGTATTTCACGAAGAGGACAGGCTCACCGAGTTGGGACGAACGTTCGGTGATCGCCCGGAAACGGATGTGCGTGGTGGGTCGCTTGATCTCCGTTTCGAACACGGCCGGAGCGGGAGTAACGAAGCGAACGGTGAGTGTATCGGTATCGGCGATAAGAGCGAAGCCTGCGCCCGGCAGGCCCGAAGCATCGATCCGCACCTGACCTGTCACAGGGGAAGCAAACCGGACATCGATGGATGCATCGTTCTCCAGGTAGTAGGCGAACGGCCTGATCGAGCCGGTGGTGAACACGGACGAATAGCCGCCTGTGCGGGCGATTGCAACCGCATCCTTCAGCTGCGCTTGTTCAAGCCAGCCTTCCACCACGAGGACGTCGCCGCCGCTGCGTTCGGTTATCGCAAACCAGGGAAAGGCTACAGCCAGCATGGCGACAAGCACCGCGATCGGACCGGCCACCAACCACCAGAAAAAGCGCAGCCGTTTCATTCCTCGCCGAGCAGCACGGTCCTCAACTCGAGCAGTTCCGCCCGGGCCTTGCGATCTCCTGTTACCAGGCATTGGAGTGCGCCTGCCTCGCAGGTATCCACAGCTTCTTGCAAGCGGCCCAGGTCGGCGAGGATGAGGGCAAGCTGGTAATAGCACGCAATGTATTTGGGGTCCTCCGTGATCAACGCGTGCAGATCATTCGCTGCGCCTTCCATATCGCCCGCGCGTTTCAGTTCCAGGGTTATGGCATAGCGGATAAAGGCATCGCCGGGTTCCTCAGCAAGCATGGTGCGCAGCTGTTCGAGGCGGCTTGTGTTCATGCGCTATGGAACGGATGGTCGCTCCACTCGCGCCTGAACACCTCAGCTGGCGCAGTGCGAAGGATGCGCCCCTGATCCATCTCGGCGATACGGTCGGCGACATGGAAGGCATCCTCGCGATCATGGGAAACGATGATCGCGGCGGTGCCATGATCATGCAAGATCCGCAACACTTCCGTACGCACAAGCGCGCGCGTATGCGTGTCCAGATCACTGAACGGTTCATCCATGAGCATGAGCGTCGGCCGACGTACCATGGAGCGTGCAATGGCCACCCGCTGCTGCTGGCCGCCACTGAGTTCATGCGGATAGCGGCCTGCCAGTTCAGCAAGTCCCACGGAGCGGAGCTCATTCGCGACACGCTCTTTCCGTTCTGCAGCGGCAACATTGTTCAGGCCGAATGCGACATTACCGGCCACGGTGAGATGCGGAAAGAGGGCGAGGCCTTGGAACACGAAGCCGATGCCGCGCTGTTCCGGGGCAATGAACTGGCGCCCGTCGCTGAGCGCGCGGCCTTGCATGGTGATGGTTCCCTTATCGGGCCGCTCCAATCCAGCGATGCACCGCAACAAAGTGGTCTTGCCGCAGCCGCTGGGGCCTAGGACCATCAGCACTTCACCTGCGTTGAGTTGCAGCACTGTGCCTTGGAGCACTGGATGCGCATGGGTATGCGCGAAATGAAGGTCGATAACGGAAAGGAGATGTCGGCTCATCGAACGCGTCGTTCCAGGAGGCGGTCCAATGCCAGCACGGGGACGAGGCCGCAAAGTACGATGAGCAGCGCAGGCAGGGCCGCATCCTGCCATTGCTCAATGCGCGCAAGTTCGAAGACCTTCGTGCTGAGGGTGTCGAAGTTGAACGGGCGCAGGATGAGGGTGAGGGGCAACTCCTTTACCACCTCCATCAGTACCAACAGTGCGGCCGCGATCACGGCGGGTCGCAAGAGAGGTAAATTCACCTGCATGAACGTGCGCCAGGGCGATGCGCCAAGCAGTCGCGCGGCCTCATCCATGGACCGATGCTGTTGCTTCAATCCGGCCCGAAGTGGTTGGCTTGCAAGGGCCAGAAAGCGCACGGTGAACGCGTAGATCATCAACCCGATACCACCAATGAGCAGGATGCCGGTCCATCGGGAGAGTGCACCGGCGATGGCCATGACGCCGATGGCGATGACCGCGCCGGGAACCACGTATCCAATGCTCGCCCAATTCGTCAGACGGTCCTGGCCGCGACTTGTGCGTTCACTGTGCGCAAAGCCGATGGCGATGAGGATCGTGATGGTGGCGGCCAGTGATCCCACGAACAGGGTATTGCCCAAGGCTGGAAGGAATTGCAGGAAATGCGCGTTGGCGATGGTGCGCTGTGCGTCGATGACCAAGGCGGACACGGGCAACACGAAGGCCATGAAGAACAAGGAACTGCACCAGAGCACGGCGAGCATACGGGGCCATCCCGAGGTAGTGATGGGCACCACCGGTCGGTAGGCGGCCTCCTGGCCG
>JBKJNF010000233.1:0-2817 GCA_046596155.1 Flavobacteriales bacterium
CTTGCTGGAGGACGAGAGTCCTGTGGCCGGATTCGCTGACGTTGTTGCACGCGCGGGCTTGCCCGTTCTACGCGCCTCGGGTCTGGAAGTATTACAGGTGAACTTGGGCAAGCAGTGCAACCAGACCTGCGTGCATTGCCATGTGGATGCCGGTCCTGACCGGAAGGAGCGCATGGCGCGCAGCGTAATGGAAGAGTGCCTGCGCGTGGTGCGCGAGCAGCGCATTCCCACGGTGGACATCACTGGTGGTGCGCCGGAAATGCATCCGGAGTTCCGCTGGTTCGTGGAGGAATGCCGGGCGCTTGGTGCGCATGTGATGGTGCGCTGCAACCTCACGATCATCCTGGCCAACAAGAAGTACAACGATCTGCCGGAATTCTACCGAGATCATGGCGTGGAGGTGATCTGCTCATTGCCGTTCTATTCCGCCGAGCGTACCGATCGCCAGCGCGGCTCGGGCGTCTTCGAGGACTCCATCAAAGCTTTGAAGATGCTGAATGCTGTGGGCTATGGCACAGGAACGGGACTGCAGTTGCATCTCGTGTACAACCCCGTGGGTGCCTTCCTGCCCGGCGCTCAGGCAGAACTGGAGAAGCAGTACAAGGCCGCGTTGTCGCGCGATCACGGTATCGTGTTCGATCAGTTGTACGCCATCACCAATCTGCCGATCAGCAGGTTCCTGGAATGGCTGGTGCGCAGCGAGAACTACACGGACTACATGGAGAAGCTCGTCGGCGTGTTCAATCCTGCCGCAGTGGGTGGGGTGATGTGCCGCACCATGTTGTCTGTGGGCTATGATGGCCGTTTGTACGACTGCGATTTCAACCAGATGCTGGAACTGCCATTGCACGGAGACTTGCCTCGGCACATTTCGGACTACACGGATGCTGCCATGCGCGATCGCTTCATCACCACGGGGCAGCACTGCTACGGATGCACTGCCGGCGCGGGGAGCAGCTGCGGTGGTGCCACGATATGAAGGGGCCGTTGCTCCTGGTCTTTCTGAAGAACCCGGAACCGGGCAAGGTGAAGACGCGACTTGCCGCCACCATTGGCGATGAACAGGCCTTAGCGATCTATCTGCGCCTGCTGGAACATACCGCGTCCGCCTGTGCGCCTTTGGCTGTGCAGAAAGAAGCATGGTATGCGCAACGGGTTCCGCAAGAAGGCGAGTGGCAGATGCCCGGAATGATCGCGCGCCAGCAAGTGGGGCAAGATCTCGGGGAGCGCATGGAGCACGCGTTCAATGAAGGCTTCTCATCCGGTCACTCACCGGTGATCATCATCGGTACGGATTGCCCCAGCCTCACGACAGCGATACTTCAAGATGCCTCGGATTCGCTTGATGCACATGATGCGGTGATCGGTCCGGCGCGGGATGGGGGCTACTACCTGCTCGGCCTGAGTGCACCTTTCACGGATGTATTCAGGAACAAGCAATGGAGTACGGAGACCGTTTTCGCGGAGACCATGTCAGACCTTGATCTCGCCGGACGAAGAACACACGTGCTCCCAGAACTGATCGACGTGGACACCGAAGTGGACTTGCATGACACAGGTTTCGCATGAAGCTGAGCGTGATCATCCCGACGTACAATGAAGCGGGCGAAATTGGCCGCACAGTGCAACAAGTGTTGAACCCACAGGACCTAACCCTTGTGCGGGAAGTGATCGTCGCTGATGGTGGAAGCACGGACGATACGACCAGAGAAGCACAGGACGCCGGTGCCGTGGTGATCCGCGCAACGCGTAAGGGCCGCGCTGCGCAGATGAACGCAGGTGCGTCGATCGCCAGTGCACCCATCCTTTACTTTCTGCATGCGGAAACCCGGCCACCGATAGGATTCGCGAGTTCGATCGTGAAAGCCTTTGCGAGCGGCAACGCTGCGGGGTGTTTCCGCATGCGCTTCGACCGTGATCACTGGGCCTTACGCTTGAAAGCCTGGTTCACCCGCTTCAACGCAACGGGCTTCCACTATGGCGATCAAAGCCTGTTCGTTACGCGGGCCTTGTACGACGCGGTCGGTGGCTATGATGAAGGAATGATCGTCTTCGAAGACCTGGACATGGTGGAACGCCTGGCGCAGCATACGCGGTTCGCCGTACTGCCCGGACCGGTCATCACCTCCGCACGGAAGTATGATCGCAACAGCTACCTGCGCATGCAGCTCACCTTCTATCGCATGTACACACTCTACCGGCTTGGGGCGGATCAAGAACGCTTGGTCAGGGCGTACAAACAAATGGTACGGCAGGACAAGATCTGATGCGCCGGAAGCTACTTACACTCTCCCGCGTGTAGAGGCTAAGGCTCCTTGTACTGCTGGGTATGCCAACTCTTTTGGCACTGGATGCAGTGGCAGTTCCTGACGCCGAACTCCCACTGCAACAACACTGATCATGGAAGACAACCCGAACGCTTTGGAATTCGCACAAGACCTGTTCCTCGCTGTGCGCACGGAGGCACCTTACGACAGCCTCTTGGAACGGTTGGCGGCGTTGGATCCGGATACCCTGACCCACCAATTGGACACCGATGCCAGGCGCAAGGCCTTCTGGTTGAACACCTACAACGCCTTCGCGCAGATCTCATTGGACCGCGCTCCGGTGGACCTAACGAATGCGAGCGTGAGGCTGCGGCATTTCCGAAGGCGTGACATCCGGATCGCCGGGCGCATTCTTTCCTTGGACGACATCGAGCACGGCATGCTGAGGCACTCCAAGGTCTGGTGGAGCAAAGGCTACCTCACCAAATGGTTCCCCAACGCGTTCGAGAAAGGGCTACGCGCCGAGTTGGATCCGCGCATCCACTTCGCA
>JBKJNF010000307.1:0-9558 GCA_046596155.1 Flavobacteriales bacterium
CGATGTTCTTCCTTGGCCATGCGCTCCGCTTCGATCCGCCAGGCGCTGATGAAGCTGAACAGGATGGTGCGTGGCCAGAACGCATAGATCATTTCGCCGAACCGGGCGCTCGCAGGATCTTCCGGAGTGGCCACCCGCCGATGATGCCCGCGGTTGTGCTCGATGATGAAATGCATGTACAAAGAGCTGAGAAGCAGGATGCGCGACAGGTTCCGTTCCCAGCGGCGTCCACGATGCCCCAGCTCATGGGCCACGTTGATCCCGTATACCCCGCAGAGCAGGCCCATGGTGGCAACGCGACCCGCCAGGTCCCACGGGACAAGCTGTGGGTCCCCGATGGTGAAGAGGAAGAGCAGGAGCAAGCCCCAGTGAACAGGCACAACGGCCACCAGCAGGGCATCGAAGATGGGATCCGCCAGTGCGGCTTGCTCTTCTTCCGCGCTTAAGCTGGTGGGGGCCGGAGCGCGCAACCCTTCCATCAGCGGGATCAATACGAAGGCCATGAGTGGAAAGGCCCAACAGGCCAGCCCGGAGCTCATAAGCCCCCAAAGCCCCAACAGCGGGCCGATAAAGGCGGTTATGTAACGCACAGCACGCCATCGGATCCGTTGTTGTACTGGGGGAGCAACCACTGCTTGTGACATTCGGCGCGAAAATAGACCGCAGCGAAGGAGTCGCGAGGTCCGCTTTTTCGCTGTGGGTGGAGAAGGGTCTAATTTGGCGGCCCGTTCCAGGGAAACTCTTGCCGGGGGATACGGGACGTAAGCCAGGAGAACCGGATGAGGAAAACAGCAACGTTCATCGTCAGCACCATGACAGCGATCACCGCCGGGGCACAGACCCGGGAGATCCCCTTTACCGAATACGACCTGCCCAACGGTCTTCATGTGATCCTGCATGAGGACCGCAGCACACCCATCGTTGCCGTCAGCGTTATGTACCACGTGGGCAGTAAGGACGAAGCGCATGATCGTCGCGGTTTCGCGCACTTCTTTGAGCATCTGCTCTTCGAAGGAAGTGACAATATCGCGCGCGGGGAATTCAGCAAATACGTGGAAAAAGCCGGCGGTGTGCTCAATGCTAACACGAACGGCGATCGCACTTACTACTACGAGGTGCTGCCAAGCGATCAACTTGAGCTGGGTCTATGGCTGGAAAGTGAGCGCATGATGCACGCACGGGTGGATCAAGTGGGTGTGGATACCCAACGCGAAGTAGTGAAGGAGGAACGCCGCCAGCGATACGAGAATCAGCCGTACGGCAGCATTCTGCCCGAGGTGTTGAAGCGGGCCTACACGGAGCATCCCTACCAATGGCCCACGATCGGTTTCATGGAGGACCTCAATGCAGCGAGTGAGGCGGACTACCGCAAATTCTACAAGACGTTCTATGTGCCGAACAATGCCGCCCTGGTGATCACCGGCGACATCGATCTCGACAAGACCAAGGGACTGATCACGAAATACTTCGGAGACATCAAGGAAGGTGGGATGATACCCCGGACGAAGGTGGTGGAACCCGAGATGAGCAAGGAGGTGCGCGATATCGTTTACGACCGCATTCAGCTGCCGGCGGTGGTGGAGGCCTATCGCATCCCAGCCTATGGCACCAAGGACTTCTACGCTGTGGACATGTTGAACCGCCTGCTCAGCAATGGCAACAGCAGCCGATTGAACAAGAGCGTGAAGGATGCGCAGCAGAAGGCCTTGTACGTGGGTTCCTTCAGCCTCCCATTTGAACAGCCCGGGCTCGCCATCGCCTTCGCGATCGCCAACGTCGGTGTGGATGCGGACAGCCTGGAGAAGTCCATGGACGCGGAGATCGCGCGGGTGCGTGATGAACTGGTGACACCCGCGGAACTCGATAAGCTCAAAGTGGGCATGGAAACGGAGTTCGTTGGCGCGAATGGGCGTGTGGCGGGCATTGCCGAGAACCTGGCCAGCGCATACACCTTCCTGAAGGATACGCACAAAGTGAACACGGAGCTCGATAATTACCTGGCCGTTACCGCTGAAGATCTTCAGCGTGTGGCGCGCCAATACTTCGATCCCGGTAAGCGCGTGGTACTGCATTACCTGCCGATGGCCCAGAAGAAATGAACCATCGCATCGTCCGCATGAAGCTGCAACGCACGGCCCTCGTCATTAGCGCCTTTTTCCTTTTATCGACACAGATGACCGCACAGATCGACCGTACGAAGGCCCCAAAACCTGGTCCAGCTCCAGAGGTGCGCGTGGGACGGGCGAAGAACAGCCAGTTGCCCAATGGCCTGAAGGTGATCGTGGTTGAGAACCACAAGTTGCCCTTGGTCACCGTGCAACTGCGTTTCGATCATCCGCCAGTGGCACAAAAGGACAAGGTGGGCTACCAGGAACTGATCGGAGAGCTCCTCACGAGCGGCACCTCCGTACATGCAAAGCTGCAGATCGACGAAACCGTGGATCAGCTCGGAGCGCAACTGGTCGGTGGAAGCGATGGGATATTTGCATCGAGCCTGAAAAAGAACTTTTCCGCGCTGATGCAGCTCGTATCCGAGGTGGTCATTTCACCCACTTTTCCGGAAGCGGAATTCGAAAAGGCAAGGACCAGGATGTTGAGTGGCATTGCGAGCCGCGCAGATGACCCCGATCAGATCGCCGAGGTGGTGGGCCGGGTGCTCACGTATGGCAAGGGACATCCGTATGGGGAAGTGGCCACAGAAGCCTCGCTGGCCAAGGTCAAGCGCGAGCAGCTCGTAGGCTACTACGAGCGATTCTTCCGGCCTGATATGGGTTACATCGTGTTCGTAGGTGACATCACGGAAGATGACGCCCGGACGATGGCTTCGGATCTTTTTGGCGAATGGACAGGCGCACCCGACCGGACCACTATGGATACCAATGGCGTTAAGACCATGCCCGGTCTTGGCATCATCGAACACCCTATGTTCCAGCCTCAGGCACGCGATCCTCGCCAAGTGTATTTCGTCGACCGTCCAGGAAGTGCGCAGAGCGTGATCAAGGTGGTGTTCCCGCTGGACCTGAAACCCAATGACCCCATGGCGCTGCCAGCGCAAGTGCTGAATACGATACTGGGAGGCGGGGTGTTCAACGCCCGCCTCATGCAGAATCTTCGTGAAGCCCGGGCCTACACCTATGGTGCGTATTCAAGCGTCGACGCCGACCGTTGGTGTGGTAGCTTCAGCGCAGGCTGCAGTGTGCGCAACGAGGTGACGGACAGCGCGGTGACGGAGATCATGTCCGAGATCGAGCGGATCAAGGATGGACCGGTCACCATGGACGAGCTATCGCTGGCCAAGAGTTACATGGCCGGCAGCTTCGGGCGTTCCCTTGAAGATCCCCGGACCATTGCACGATTCGCCCTGAACACAGCGATCAACGAATTGCCTGAGGACTATTACGCCACCTATCTCAGGCGGCTTGATACGATCAGCGTTGAGACCGTCCAGGCCGCGGCCCAACGTCTGTTGGTCCCCGAAAACGCCCGTATGCTCGTTGTGGGCGACAAGGAAGCGGTGGCCAATCGGCTGGCGCCCCTTAGTTTCTCGCGTTCAGTGGTGTATTACGACATCAACGGCGACCAGTATCGTGAACACGTTGAAAAAGCACCGGAGGGCATGAAAGCGGCAGATGTTCTACAGAGCTACATCAACGCCATCGGTGGTGAGCCAGCGCTTTCCAAGGTGCGCACGCTGAGCAAGGAATACGATGCCCCGCTTGGTAGTATGACGGTGACCTTATCGGAGAAATACGCGGCATCGAGCAAGTATGCGATGAGCCTTACAAATGGAACCAACGTACTCCAGGATGTGGTGTTCGACGGTGTTCGTGGCAAGCGGACATCGGAGGAAGGGCCGGTGGAACTGGTGGACGAGGAACTCAACGATGCGCGGCAGAGCGCCAACATGTTCCCCGAGCTATCCTACAGCGAGCTGGATCTCCTTGGAAAATTGAAAGGCATCGCGGAGGTCAATGGGCGCCAGTGTTATCGTGTTTTCGTCGAACGTGCGAATGGGACCAGTTTCACCGAGTATTACGATGTAGAGAGTGGATTAAAATTGCGCCGGGTGGAACCGCAGATCACACCGGAAGGGAACTTCCAAGTGATCACGGACTTCAGTGATTACAAGGCGGTGGATGGGATCCTTTTTCCGCATACGATCGATCAGAACGCGGGTAGGAAGTTTCATTTCGTTGCCCGCAAGATCTTGGTGAATAAGCCGATCGGAGACGCGGTTTTCAAGATCCAGTAGCAATACGCTGCAGTGCATGAAAGGTGAAGCATGGTCATCGATGATCCGCCCATCTACCCATGTGAGCATCCTCTTTCTTCGCATTGGACCTGTGATGGTCATCCTTGCGCTGCTTCGTTGGGTCTTCTATCTGATCAACAAGGCGGATTTTCCGCCGATGTCCTTCAGCCTTGCGGCAAGCATCGCAGCCCAAGGGTCGCGTTATGATGCCATGACGGTGGTCCTGGCCAATGTGCCCTTGATCCTGTTGCATCTGCTTCCACTGCCTTGGCGCGGAACGCTGCGCTACCAGCGCGGGCTGTTCGTCCTCTACTTGGTGGTGAACTCCCTGCTGCTCTTCCTGTGCAGCTTGGACATTCCGTTCTACGGATTCAATGGCAAGCGGATCACGCGTGACCTGCTCGGACAAGCCGATGCAGGTCTGCGCGGAATGCCCTTTTTTCTTCTCCACTATTGGTGGGCCACCTTGGTCTTCATCGCGTGCGAGGTGGCCTTGTGGAAGTGCTGGTCGCTGTGGCGGGCCAGGGTGGAAGTATCATCGCCTTGGCGCGATGGCGTCCAGCTCATCCTGCTGATACCGGTGTTCCTGATCCTCGGCAGGGGAGGGATGCAATACCAAGGACTCTCACCTGCGCACGCTGCCTCGCTCGTGCCGCCCGCGTACGGACCGTTGGTCACCAATTCGGCGTTCACTTTCGGCTATTCGCTCACCGGGCCGTCCCTGCGCATGCATACGTATATGTCCGCTGCTGAACTCGACCGGACGATGCCCTTGGCCTATGGAATACATCGTGATTCCACGGACCGTCGGAAGAACGTTGTGTTGCTCATTGTCGAAAGTCTGGGAAAGGAGTATTTGAGCGCCATCAGTGGCGAACACGCGTACATGCCGTTCATGGATTCATTGTGCGCTCGATCCTTGGTGTTGACAGAAGCTTATGCGAATGCGGAGCGCAGCAACAAGAGCATCTGTGCGATCCTCGGCGGTATTCCTTCCTTCACGGATGATGCCTTTATGAACACGGTGTACGCCGGGAACGAGGTGAACGGTCTTGGTTCTCGATTGAAGGTATTGGGGTACAGCACAGCCTTCCTTCATGGTGGCATCAATGGGGAGTACATGTTCGACTCGTTCAGCAAGGCCTGTGGCTTCGATGCCTATTTCGGAAAGGATGAGTTCGGCGATGAGCGCTCCTTCGACGGTCATTGGGGCGTGTATGACGAGGAATTCCTGCAGTACTCGGCCGATCGGATCGGACAAATGCCACAACCGTTCTGCGCGGCCATTTTCACCCTATCCTCACATGATCCCTTCAAGGTACCAGCGCGTTACAGGGGCCGATTCCCCAAGGGCACCTCGGAGATCCATGAGTCACTGGGCTATGTGGATATGAGCCTCCGGCGCTTCTTCGAGTGCGCGGAGCGCGAGCCTTGGTATGCAAACACAGTGTTCGTGATCACGGGGGATCACACCTTCCAGTACAATGTGCATCCGGCACGATTCAACAATCCGGCCGGTCGCTTCGCTGTTCCGATCATCTTCTTCTCCGGCGATGGTCACTTCCAGGGTCGCGATGCACGCGTTGCCCAACACCTGGACATCATGCCGAGTATCCTGGACGTGGTGGGGTACGAGGGCCGTATCAACAGCTTCGGCCAAAGTGTTTTCCAGCGCGACCGAACGGACCGCGCCATTCAGTTCATGGGAGGGCAGTATCGCTTGATCCAGGAGGATCGACTTCTGCTGTTCGATGGAGAGACCACACAGGGTATGTATGCCTTTGATCTTGACAGCCTGTGTGATCACGATCTTTCTTCGCAAGAGCCGGAGCGTGTGAAGCGACTTACGCGCGACCTGCAGGCCATCATACAACGGCATGCGGCGTTGCTCCTTGGTCATTCACCAACCCGCTGATAACGGGCGGGGCCGCCTGAGCGATGGAGACGGATGGCATCGCTCAAAGTAGAGTCCAACCCTAGTTTTCCACTGGTCGTTTGATGAGCGGGTCCGTTCTGGTTGAACCATCGCCCATGGTCTCGGTCGCGCGCATATCATAAAATCCGTTCCCCAGGCAGCGATCGGCGGTGATGGTGAAATGACCGGCATACGCGTCACCACGGCACATGCTGGAGTTCTGGATGGCGCTGTGGAGCCCTCGGTCGGTCCATTCCAGCCTGTCCCATGGTCAGGAGCAACTGCACCCTATTCGCCACCGTTGAAGATCGCATTGCCCTCATGGACAGGAAAGCAAAGGCGCTTCGTCAGGAACGGTTATCGACCTAGTAACACCTCAGACACCCGTAGGTATGCCGATCATGTGTTCCAACGGACATGGGTCTCTGCTTTCTGCCATCTGACATCAAAGGCATGCTGGAAGATAGGTCTCCCTTGCTTGGTCCTAGATCGACCGGGCCGTCATGAGAAGATGGAAGCCAGATCTATCGGGATGATTATTTTGGAGCGTTCAAGGGCCATTGTCCCTTGACGAGGCTCCACGTTCATCGTCATAATGCCACCTTAAGCTCATGCTCCGCACACTTGCCTTGGTCACCCTCACCGCAGCCACATCGGCTGTTGCTCAAACCCTGTTCACCGAAGACCTGGAAGGCTCACCGGCATTCACCCTCAATACCATGGACGCCAGTTCCACAGTGAACGTCACCAACACCTGGCAGGTGAATAGTGTGTACGCCGGAGGTAATGGCACGGTCGATTGCCTAGGTTTCCCGTTGGATTTCTCCATCCCGTCCACGGCTGCACAACCGGTGGGCATCAATACCGCGAACGGGAATTATTTGCACGTAGCCAGCCTGGTTGCACAATCGAATGGCATTCAATGTTGCTCATTCGGGGCGGCGGATGGCTTTTGCACCACGGCGGATGACGCGTTCGCGCGCATGTCCACGGATGTAAGTACGATGGGTCTGGCAGATGTGTCGCTTAAGTTCTGGTGGCTTTGTAATGGTGGGCTACAGAACTATGGTGAGGTGTGGTACAGCACCAACAGCGGCCAGTCATGGATCCAACTGACCACGCCGATCACGCAGTACCGGAACCAACCGAATTGGACCGAACAAACGGCATCGGTCCCCGCTTTTGGAGATCAATCCACACTGCGCATTGGTTTCCGCTTCCATAACGGCGAGTCGTTCGCCGGTGGAAGCGACCCGGGCTTTGCGCTGGATGATATCCGCATCATCGGTTCCCAAAGCAATAGCATTGCCACGGCATTGACCGTGGCATCCTACTGCCAGGGTTCGGGTCTCATCGTGCCCTACACGGTCAGCGGCGTGTTCAATGCAGGGAACGTGTTCACTGCACAAATAAGCGATGCAGCGGGAAGCTTCGCATCGCCTGTGGCGATCGGTTCCATAACAAGCGTATCGGCCGGGATGATCCCCTGTACGATCCCTGTGAACACCCCGGGGGGTACCGGGTACCGCGTACGTGTGGTGGGCAGTACCCCAATGGTAACTGGAGCGGATAACGGTACGAACGTCAGCATTATCGCGGCGCCGGATGCTGGTGCGGATGCCTCACTCAGCGTGTGTTCGGGAGGGCAGCCGGTAACGCTTTCCACTGGAGGGGATGTGGGCGGAACGTGGGCGGGTGCAAGTCCGGTGAGCAACGGCGAATACGATCCCGCCACCATGGCCCCGGGGGTATACACCTACACGGTATCCGGCTCAGCACCTTGCCCCAGCGACGCGGCGCAGATCACGGTGGATGAACCCGATGGTGCGGATGCGGGCATCAGCCAGGTGGCTGTGGTCTGCAAGAACACGGGCTTCTACGAACTATTCGACTTCTTGGGAGGCTTGCCGGACATGGGCGGTGGCTGGACCGCTCCCAATGGTTCACCTTTCAGCGGAACGTTCAACTCGGACACGGGAACGCCGGGCATATACACATACATGGTAACCGGTATACCGCCCTGTGCCTCGGACGAGGCCGTTGTGACCATTCAACTCGGTCAACCAGCGGATGCGGGGGATGATGCTGCCTGGACGGTGTGTGACAGCGATCTGCCCGTGAACTTGACGGATCTGCTCACGAATGCTTCCACCGATGGCGTTTGGTATTTGAACGGTTCACCAACCAGCGCAACTACCAGCACTCCTGGGGCATACACCTACATCGACTTCGCTACGGCGCCATGTGTTAATGACACGGCGTTGCTCAGCTTAACGATATTCGAGGCCGTATATGCCGGTGAGAACTCAACGGCCACCATCTGTACCACATCGCAGGTGACCTCGCTCATCGATCTATTGAACGGACCACCCGATCCTCAGGGTACATGGACCGACCCGCAAGGGATGGCCTTCAGCGGGCAGTACGACCCGAACCTCCAAAATGCGGGACTCTACACGTATACGATCAGCGCCAATGGGCCCTGCCCGAGCGACGAGGCGGTGCTGGCCGTGGTGGAGGATCCATGCACTGGTGTGGCGGAGGTGGAGGGGGAGCAGCTGGGCCTTCTGTGGGTGGGTACCGATGCGGAAGGTACGAGCTTATTCCACCTGAATTCACGGCCTCACGTTGAGTGGCAGGCCATGGATGCACTGGGCGCGATCTGGGCCATAGGACGCACCTCGGCTGGACAAGGCCAACTGCGCATTCCGGCGGCGGGTGGGTCCTTGGGTATGCATGTACTGATGGTCACAAGCGATGGCACAGTAGCGGCTGTGCGATTCGTTCGGTGAAACGGGCTGCGGGACGATCAAGCCTGGCCGGCGTAAAAATAAAAACACGATTTTCCTTGTTACGGCCATCTCGTCCGGAATACGTTTACATCGCAAGCGAATGCCCACTATGCTTTGACAGCTAAGCTGAGGCCGTGAGCCATCGAACTTGGGTCGCACTGGGTAAGAAGCGGTCGTGATCGGTCCGGATGGCATATGGTAAGGCCTTTCAAAGCATGGAGAAAGCGGACGGTGTAAAGCACCACGTAGGGCACTTGAACGCACGCCGGACAATTGTCTTGGGGCGCGGGAGCGGGGAGCACTGGTTCGGTGTTCCCCGCTTTGCGTTCACTCCGGATGTGGCAGGAAGGCGAGGCGTGAGCGGAACATGCGCGGCACCTCCGTAGCGCCATCGAAGTTCATGACGACGCTTGGGTTCAGCGAGGTGCGCACGATGAAGCGTCCCGGCATGTTATAGACCACTACGGCGATGGCTTCCTTACGCGTGGTGTCGTTCACCAACAGTCGGAAGGCAGGAACTGCGTGCAGTGTGTCAGCGGGATCGGCCACCTCCTGCGCACGCGAGCGGGCGAGGCTGCCCAGGAACTTACGCACGCGTG
>JBKJNF010000317.1:0-4187 GCA_046596155.1 Flavobacteriales bacterium
TGAGCTGCGTCCGTGATGCCTGCACTACCATTCCACGTTCCGCCGATGGGGTTCTCGAAGAGATCGAGCACGGGCTCGTACACACATACTCCGGTGCTCGATCTCTTCGAGAACCCCATCGGCGGAACGTGGAATGGTAGTGCAGGCATCACGGATGCCGCGTTGGGCCTGTTCGATCCAGGCCTGGCCGCGCTCGGGGCCAATGTGCTCACCTACACCTACACGGACCCCAATACCAACTGCACGAATACCGCGCAACTCACCATCACCGTCAGTCAACAACCGGTGGCCGCCTTCACCAACGCGCCCATCGCTTGCCAGTTCGCCGACTTCACCTTTACGGACCAGAGCAGCAGTGACGTTTCGCAATGGGCCTGGTATCCCGGAGATAATACAGGACCCTACAGCGGCCAGAGCTTCACCTATGCATACCAGGATACCGGTACGTACACCGTTACACTGATCTCCGGTACAGGCAACTGCACCGACACCATCACCGGAAGTGTGACCGTATGGCCGGCCCCGGTGATCGATCTTTCACTGGACACTACGCAAGGGTGCGGTCCGCTCACCGTGAACTTCCAGAACAACAGCACCGGTCCGGGGGTGCAGTACACGTGGGACTTCGACCTAGGTCCTGGAAGCAGTGCGCAGTTCCCACCACCGCTGGATTACCCTGCCGGGGTGATCGATGACACCACCTACGTGATCACCCTTTCCGGCACCAACCTCTGCGGCACGTTCAGCGATCAGGCCACGGTGACGGTGTTCCCAGCTCCCACCGCATACTTCGGTCCGGACTTCGACAGTGGCTGCTCGCCCTGGCCGGTGACATTCAGCAATGTGAGCGTTGGCCATGCCGACATTTTTGAGTGGAACTGGGGCGATGGCACACCGAACACATTCACAAACGACAGCTTGGTGCAACACACCTTCATCTCGGACAGCATTCCGGTGTTGCGCACCATCACGCTTACGGCCACCAATGCCTGCGGCATGGACAGTGCGACCTATGATGTGTTGGTGCTGCCGAACACGATCACGGCCTTCTTCAACACCGATACCACACAGGGATGTGCACCGCTCACCGTGGACTTCACGCAGTACAGCATCGGCGTAACGAACTGGCATTGGGATTTCGGTGATAACAACTTCAGCACAGCGTACAGCACAGCGCACACATTTACCGATCCCGGCACGTACCTCGTCACGCTGTTCGGCGACAACGGCTGCAGCTACGATACGGTGAGCGTGACCATCACCGTAGAGCCATCGCCCCTGGTGAACTTCAGCTTTGCACCGGACCCGGTGTGCGGTACTGTGCCCGTCCAATTCACGAACCTGACGAGCGATATCGCAGGGGTGACGTGGACCTTCGGGGATAGCGACACGAGCGACCTCACCGATCCGCTACACCTGTATGCCTCTGCAGGTGCCTATTCGGTAACCCTCTTCGTGGAATCGTCCATGAACGATTGCAGTGCCTCACTTACCCAGCTGGTTACCATATCTCCGGTACCGCTGGCGGCCTTCACCGTATCCGACAGCATCTTCTGTGCACCGGACCAAGTGACCTTCGACAACACCAGCACGGGGGCGAACATGGGCAGCACGTGGACCTTGGACGGCACGCCCTTCTCTTACCAGATGGAACCCTTGCCACTGAATGTGCCGGCCGCCGGCAGTTACATGGTGCAGCTCGTTATACAGGATCAGCTCACAGGATGTGCGGACAGCACGTCGGCCGTGATCGTAGGCAACCCCACGCCCACCAGCGCGTTCAACATGCAGCCCGTGGATGCGTGTGGCGAACCACCGATCATCGAAGCCAACAGCACCTCCACCACTGGGACCCTAGTGCAATGGCTGTTGGACGGGCAGCTCATCGGGGCCATGCCCACCTTGCAATATCCCGTAAGCTCGGCTGGGGACCACGCACTGATGCTGATCGCCGAACTGCCGGGTAGTTGCACCGACACGAGTGCCGTTGACTTCACGACCTACCTGCTGCCAACGGCGGCGTTCACGGCGGACACGGCCTGCATCGGGCAGTCGATCCAACTCACGGACCTCTCCACTGACTTCCAGAGCATGTGGTGGTACTTCAACGGTGTGTTCGTGAGCACCGATCCCAACACAGCGGCCATGATCCCCACCAGCTTGGGCACGGACACCATTGCGCTCAGCGTCATGGGTGAAGGCGGTTGCATGGACAGCACCTGGCGCGTGGTCAACGTCTATCCCGCGCCCTCCGCCGATCTGCTCGCGGAACCCTTGGGCGATTGCACCACGCTGGAACTGGACCCGGCGGAGGTCACGCCGTATGCGTCCTACTTGTGGACCGTGAACGGGCTGCCCTACTCGCAGGACCTGAGCACGTGGTACTACTACGATCCCGAAACGGTCTCGGCTATTCCCGTGAGCCTCACGGTCACCAGTGTTGACGGTTGTACGGTCACCACCAGCGTTCCGGTAGATGTGCCCTCCTGTGTGTTCGTGCCGAACAGCTTCACCCCCGATGGTGATGGCATCAACGATCTGTTCTGGGCCTCCGTCGTGCCCTTCGATCGCTTCCGATCGCTGGTGATCTACGACCGCTGGGGCCAGGAGATCGTTACACTGGACCGGGACCGCCGTACATGGGACGGCACGAAGAACGGCGAGCCGGTGCAGATCGGCGTGTACAACTGGGTGTTGTTGATCCGCGGTGAGGAAGGCGAGCCCAAGCGCGGGCACATCACACTGCTGCGCTGACCGCTTCAGCGATCACTGATCGACAACAACGTGGCAGTAGAATCGGCGCGATAATCGCGCATGACGGAAACGCGCAGCTCCAGCGCCCTTCCTGCGAGGGTACCGTGCATCCGGTAGTACAGGCTGTCCGGCGTCCGTGTGGTGCTCCAGAAACCTACATCGAACCGATCGATGCTGTCCTTCACGGTGGCGAGGGTGATGCCCTTCGAATCCAAAGCAGCCTGAGCAGCAGGCGTGGCCTTGGTGAGCGTGTTGTGCATCCGCTTATGCACGCGGCCGTTGAAGGCCCAGTCCATGTTCCAGCGATCGCCCAGCATCATCCAGGACACAATGGTGCCAAGGCCAAGGCCGATCATGAACAGTCGTACGCGACGAGAGAAGGTCATGGGATCATGTATTATGGGAACATGGCAACACGTGGGCATGCGAACATGTGCCCATGGGCGCATTTCCGTATGGGGCCATGCTCAGAACGCAGCAAGCAAAATATCCAGGTCCTTGTACGGAAGCCTGAACGCCTCTGAAAGCACTTCACTGGTGAGCGCGCCATTGAAGAGGTACACGCCATGACGCAGTCCCAGATCGCGTTTGATCAGCTCTTCAAATCCACCCACATCGCCCATGCCTAGGAGCAACGGCGTGAAAATATTGGTGAGTGCATAGCTGGCCGTTCGGGGTACGCGACTGGCAATGTTCGGCACGCAGTAGTGCACCACGCCGAACTTCCGGAACACCGGGTCGCTCAAGTTCGTGAGATGACTGGTCTCAAAGCATCCACCACGATCGATGCTCACGTCCACGATCACACTGCCGTTCTTCATCTCCCGCACCATGTCCTCGCTTACCACCAATGGCGTGCGGCCATGTTCCGGGCGCATCGCACCGACGGCCACATCGGCCTGCTGCAGAGCACGCTTGAGTTCATCGGGCTGGATCACGCTCGTGTAGATCCGCTGAGCCAGGTCGCTCTGAAGGCGGCGCAGGCGATATATGCTCTTGTCGAAGACCTTCACGCTAGCACCCAGACCGAGTGCAGCGCGCGTAGCGAACTCGCCCACGGTACCCGCGCCGATGATCACCACCTCCGCAGGAGCCACGCCGCTGATGCCACCCAGCATGAGGCCGGGGCCCCCTTTGTCGGTGCTCAGGTGTTCTGCCGCGATCTGGATGCAGGTGTTGCCCGCGATCTCGCCCATGGCCCGGATGATCGGGTAGATGCCTTCGCGGTCCTTGATGAAGTCCCAAGCCACGGCGGTGACCTTCTTGTCCATCATTTTGCGCAGCGCGTCCTTCGGCTGCATGGTCATCTGCAGTGCGCTGATCAGCGTCTGTTTGGGCTTCACCAGGTCGATCTCCGCCATGCTGGGCGGGGCCACCTTCAGGATGAGGTCGGCCTTGAAGACCTCCTCGGCGCTGTCGGCGAGCATGGCGCC
>JBKJNF010000344.1:0-15382 GCA_046596155.1 Flavobacteriales bacterium
AGCAGTGATCACACGCATGCGTGTGATCACTGCTTGGTGAAGCGCACCACGCGGCATAGGCCCTCATGCTGCAGACGGATGAAATATATGCCCGCATTCATGCGCTCGACCGGAAGCTGCCAGAGGTGTTCGCCAGCGCTCATGGGCTCATGGGCGACCACCTGCACGGTGCGGCCCGTGGGATCCACAAGTTCCACCAGTGTGTTACCACCCTCGCTCAGGATCACCTGCAAGGTGGCCTGTTGCGTGGCCGGATTCGGCAGCACCAGTACCTGTGGCGTTTGCGTGGCGGTCAATTCATTGACACCCACTGCACCGTTGTTGATGTTGATGTCGTCGATCCATAGGTCGTTGCCACCATCCCCTGTGAACCAGAACTTGAAGCGGAAGTCACTGACGCAATAGGCGGAGGTGATATTCGTGACCACGCACTGCTCCCATTGCGATGCGTTCGCAGGCGTGAAGGCGCTGTTCTGGTCAGGCACGGAGGGCAGGTCGCCGTTGCCGCGCAATTGCTTGCGCAGGATCCAGGTCTCACCACAGTTGTTGCTCACATACAACCGGAGTATGTCGTCGTTGCTAGCGGCGCGACGAGCGAAGGCATAGCGGAAGCTGAAAAGCACCGTGCTGTCCTGGCTCAGGTCGATGGACGCGGACATCAGTTCATCCAAGCGACCTGCTGGCGCGTTGTAGTTCTTCATGCGGATGCTGTGCGTCCCACTATATCCGGCCATTGTGTTCAGCTGGAAGGTACCTGCATCGTTGTCCACGTTGTTCACCACCCACTCTGCGGGGTCCAGCGTGGTCTCGCTCTCGAGGTCCTGCACGTAGGGTGAAGGCAGCCCCGGGTTAGGCATCACGGTCACATAGTTGGTGATGGTCGACGTCTCCATGTTCTGACCATTGCCCACTGTGAGGCTCACCGTATACACGCCGGGTGCATTGTACGTGATCACCGGTGCCTCGTCCGTGGAAACCGCTGGTTCGCCACCGGTGAAGCTCCAATCGCGCGTGATCACTCCATGGTAACTCTCATCAGTGAAGGTGATGCTGTTGCCCGCGCACACCACGCGCCGATCGCTTATGAAAGAGGCAACGCAGAGGGGCTGGACGTCCTGTGTGCCAGTGGCCGCCAGGTTGGAAGCGGTCCAGAGGTTGTTGCGATCGGCCGTATTGCTGTTCAACGCAGCGACCATGCGGGTCTTCTGTCCGTTGGTGAACATCTTGGAGCAATAGGAATACTCCATGTAATTTTCCACGTTGTCCAATGGTGAGCCGCAGCTTGCGCCGTTGCGATTGCAGCTGGTCCAGCCCTGTGTCGGCGGAGTATCGCTCACGTTATCGCTCATGCCGCAGTTGGCGGGAAGACCGGGATCGTTGCTATTTCCCCAGCAATGCCTGAGGTTGATGTAGTGGCCCACCTCATGCGTAAGTGCACGGGAGCGTGAAACGGCACCTGTACCAATGGCGCCGATGTAGTTGTGAAGGAGGACGATGCCATCGGCGGCTTCGCCCCAAGGGCCATCCACGCTGCTGGGATACATGCTATATCCAGCCGCTCCTTGCGCGCTGGCCGCCACCCAGATGTTGAGGTACTGGCTCCGTGGCCAATCGATCAGGTCCTTCATGTCCTGGCCGCCATCATTGGTCAGCTCGCTCACCGTGCGGGTGATGCCGGTGGTGCAATTACCGTTCGGATCGTAACCGGCCAGTCGGAAGGTGATGCCCGCATCAGCAACGATGGGCAGGAACTCCTCCTTCACGTTCGGCCAGTCCGCATTCAATTTGTTGTAATCGTCGTTCAGGATCCGCACAGCATCCCGCACTTGGGCGTCGGTGATGTTCTCGGGACCGTTGTTGTGGATGATGTGGAAGACCACCGGGATCACGATGTTGCCACCTCCGCGTGCATCAAAGTCGGCCGCGAACTGATCGGTGAAGTGCTCCAGCTGTGCGTCGCTCAGGCCGATCTCCGCCAAGCGCTCAGGGTGCCCCGCCAAGAAGGAGGACAAGTGCTGGAGACCGTGTGACGAGCAGGTGAAGGGGACATCCTGGGCCATCGCTATTAACGGGAGGCAGGCAATGACAACAGCGACGAACTTCCGGAAATGGGTCATGGTCGGTAGGGGTTCCTAGTAGGGTGAGTCAAATTTAGATCATAGCGTCTGCCTCAGCCCGCAGATCCAGGCTGGACCGGTAAGGCTATGGGCTCAACTAGGAAAGCCGGGCGATGATCATACCCGGGCCAATGCCTGGGAAAGGTCGTCGATCAGGTCCTGTGCATCTTCCAGACCCACGCTCAATCGGATGAGCGTATCGGCCAAGCCGTTCTTCAAGCGCTCTTCTCTTGGAATGCTGGCGTGGGTCATGCTGGCCGGGTGGCCTAACAGCGACTCTACCCCCCCGAGGCTCTCGGCCAGAGCGAACAGGTGGGTGCCGGCCAGCACTTTCAGCGCATCCTCCATCTGGTCGCCTTTTAGTGTAAAGCTCATCATGCCTCCGAAGTCGCTCATCTGCCGAGCCGCCACGGCGTGATTGGGGTGTGTGCTAAGACCCGGCCAGTAGAGCTTGTCCACCTTGGGATGCGTGCTCAGGAAGGCGGCCACTTCGGCACCGTTCTCGCAATGGCGTTGCATGCGCAGGTGCAGCGTCTTCAGGCCACGGAGCACCAAAAAGCAATCCTGCGGACCGGGTGTGGCCCCGCTACTGTTCTGAATGAAAGCCAAGCGTTCGGCCAGGGCATCGTCCTTCACCACCAAGGCACCCATCACTACGTCGCTGTGGCCGCCCAAATATTTGGTCACGCTGTGCATCACGATGTCCGCCCCCATGTCCAAGGGCTCTTGCAAGTAAGGTGTTGCGAAAGTGTTGTCCACGCCCAATAGGCACCCGTGCTTTTGGGCGAGCGAGGCCATGGCACTGATGTCGATGATCTTCAGCAGTGGGTTCGTGGGCGTTTCCACCCAGATCAGCTTGGTAGCTGGCGTGATGGCCGCGGCCACGTTGGCGGGGTCGGTCATGTCCACAAACCGGAACTTCAGGCCGAAGCCTTCGTAGATCTTCGTGAACAGGCGGTACGTGCCCCCGTATAGGTCGTTGGTGCTCACCACCTCATCGCCGGGCTGCAACAGCTTGCAGATGGCGTCGATACTGGCCATGCCCGTAGCGAAGCAAAGGCCATGCGTGCCGTTCTCCAGTGCCGCCAAGGCGTTCTGAAGAGCCGTGCGTGTGGGGTTGTGCGTGCGACTGTATTCATAGCCCTTGTGATCGCCCGGGGCGGCCTGCACGTAGGTGCTGGTCTGGTAAATGGGCGTCATGATAGCGCCTGTGGTGGGGTCGGGTGTTACGCCGGCGTGTATGGCCTTGGTTCCGAATCGCATGGAAATGTGCTTGTTGATGTCCCACCTCAGCAACAACGCTTAGATGAACCAAGCGCGAAAGTAGCGGAGCCAGGGAAGTGGGAAGGAAGGGAGTTCACCGTTGAACCGAAAGAGGCTGAATGTGGAACCGCAGAAGGGCGGTCACGAATGCGTGCGACGCAGCCATCGCGGCATCACCACCACTCCCGCAAAGAGGTAGATGTAGTAGGTGAGCAACCGCCACAGGATGGCCACGATCACCAGCAAGGCGCCCACTGGAAGCAGGTCGCGCATGAAGCCCGTGAATGCGAACTCCGCCGCGCCACTGGCGCCCGGTGTGGGACTGATCAGCAGCACGATCCACAGCACGAGCTGGCGTGCGTACATCAGCAGGTGGTCGCTTACGTGGAAGAAGGCCGCAGCAATGCAGTTGAGCACAAGGAAGCGCGCGCCCCAAGAACACCATGTGGCAACGATGGCCTTCAGCCAGAAGCTCGCCGGCTTGTCCTTCAACTCGTCACTCGCACTGATGAGGTCATCCCCCGCTTCGGCGATGCGCGGACGGAACCGGCGCACCCACTTGTGCCGGAATAGGTTCACGAGCAATAGCTTGATGGCGCGTGGACGGAAGAAGACGCTGTAGAAGATGCCGAGCTTCATCACCGCGATGAAGGTGTACCCGACCCAGAACAAGGCCTGCATAGGCAAGCCCCACATGGCCTCATCGAGCTGCGCCGGAAAGAGGCGATCCATGCCCACACCGAAGAAGACCAGCGGTGCGAGAATGAGGAAGAAGAGCTCATCAAGCATCACAGTGGCCAGTGCCAATGCAGCGCTGCGACCCAGACCGATGCCTTCGCGCGACATCACGTATACCGCAATGCTGGTACCGCCCACGATGGCGGGCGCAGCGGCGTTGGCGAACTCCCACAACATGGTCACTTCGAAGCATTGCTTCCAGTTCAGTGAGCCACTGGACAGGATGCGCAGGCGTACCATGTAGCCCAGGTCGCGGATGCCGTTCGCCAGGAGCGCGCACACCAACAACAGCCAGCCGTAGCGCACCAGATGCATGTTGCGCATGTGTTGCAGACCGGTCACGGCCAATCGGTCGCCGCGCACGGTAAGCGTGAACTCCGCAGGGTCCGTGGCGTCCACCTTGCCATTGCCATTGGCATCATGCCACACATGATCGCCTTGGCCTTTCGGCACCGCCTCATAGGTGGTGCGGCGCAGTTCGCCCCACAGCAGCACGGCCACGGCCACCAACCCGATCACCATGGGCAGGGCCAAGCGCCACCAGCGGAAGCTCTTGTTCAGCTCCTGCCGGCCTTCCTGCTCGATCGCGATCTGGTCCTCTACTTTCACGCCGCTTCTTGTGGGCTGCAATGTATCGCCCATGCTGCTGCAACCATTCCCATGTCGCAACGCACCTCCGCCCTGCTCGCGCTCCTCGTGGTGAACCTGCTTTACGGCATCAACTACGTCGTGGCGAAAGGACTGATGCCCGGGGTGATCGGCGCTTCTGCTTTCATCCTGTTGCGTGTGCTCGGTGCCGTTGTCCTCTTCTGGGGTGCGCGGCTCTTCTGGCCCGAACGCGTTGATCCGAGCGACGCGCTGCGGCTCGCACTGTGCGCGGTGTTCGGCGTGGCACTCAACCAACTGATGTTCTTCCATGGCCTCATGCGCACTTCGCCCGTGCATGCGAGCATCATCATGGTGGCCACACCCATCCTCGTGCTGGTGATCAGCGGCGTGCTCATCGGCGAGCGCATCGGTCGGGGAAAAATGCTGGGCGTTGCGCTGGGGGCGGCCGGCGCTACTTTGCTGATCCTCCGCGGCACAGCGAACGTACGTGGCGCTTCCACACTCGGCGATGTCTTCATCCTGATCAACGCCTGCTCCTTCGGCATCTACCTCGTGATGGTGAAGCCGCTGATGGCCAAGTATTCGGCGATCACCGTGATGTCCTGGACCTTTTTGATCGGCACCGTCCTCGTGCTGCCCTTCGGGATCGTTGGTTTCGGCGAGGTGCACTGGGCCGCGCTCACCGCACAACAGATCGGCGCCATGGTCTTCGTAGTGGTTGGTGTGACCTTCATCGCCTACCTACTGAACACCTGGGCGCTCCGTCATGTGAACCCTTCAGTGGTGGGCACCTTCATTTACCTGCAACCGATACTGGCCACGGCGATCAGCGCGTTGGGCGCGGATGGCATACCGCATGGCGTGGTACCCTGGATAAGCGCGGCAATGATCTTCGCCGGTGTGCATCTGGTGAACCGGGCGGATCGTGCATTGCCTGCGTGACACCTTCTACCTTCGCCTGCCCCAATTCAACGGGAACACATCGCATGCTCCGCTCCATGACCGGCTTCGGCCGCGCCGAAGGCTTGGTTGAGACCGGCACACCCAATACTGCGGCCAAGAAGGTCACCGTGGAAGTGCGCTCGCTGAACAGTAAACAACTCGACCTTTTCATCAAACTGCCCAGCCTTTACAAGGAGAAGGACACCGAACTGCGCCAGCTCGTGAGCGAAGTGGTGGTGCGCGGCAAGGCCGAGGTGAGCGTGCAGAGCGAACTGGCCTCCGGTGCGCGTCGTGGCAGCTATGACACAGCGGTGGCGAAGGCCTTGTACGACGAACTCCGCACAGTGACCCAGGCCGTGGACCCTACTGCGCAGACCGACCTGATGGGCCTGGTGCTGCGCATGCCCGAGGTCTCCGGCAGTGCCAACGAAAGCCTCAGCGAACCCGAATGGAAGGGCGTGCATGCCTTGGTCAAGGAAGCCCTGAAGGCTTACCAATCCTTCCGCGAGGCGGAAGGCCGCAAGCTGCATGAAGATCTGCGCATGCGCTGCGACCGGATCGAGACCCTGCTGAACGAAGTGGACGCGCAGGATAGTGGTCGCGCCGAACGCACACGTGAGCGCATCCAAGGCAGACTCGCCGAACTGCAGGCGAAAGTGGACCAGGACCGCTTCGAGCAGGAGCTCGTTTTCTACCTGGAAAAGATGGACATCAACGAGGAGAAGGTGCGGCTGCGCACGCATTGCGCCTACTTCCGCGAAACACTCGAGAAAGAGGAACAGCAGGGCCGCAAGCTGGGCTTCATCACGCAGGAAATGGGGCGGGAGATCAACACACTAGGCAGCAAGGCCAACGACGCGATCATGCAGCGCAATGTGGTGTTGATGAAGGACGAGCTGGAGAAGATCAAGGAGCAGGTGCTGAATGTGCTGTGAGGGTGGCGCGGGGGAATGCGAGGTGAACCGCAACGACGCTACGACGCCACGGGGACGCCACGCTTTTGCTGCTGAGGGCGCGGGGAAAATGCGAAGGCATCCGCTGAGGCTTGCGTTACCAGAAGCTTGGTAATAGAGCCTTGTTAACGCAGCGTTCACATTCGTTGCATCTCTTCGTTCGTGCCGTACGCGGAAGTGCATTTCTTTGCGACCGCAAAGCCTCCGCGCACGGAGAGCACCACCGCAGGACATCCGCACCGTGACCATCGCCACCGGTAAAAGCATCATCGTTTCAGCGCCCAGCGGTGCCGGCAAGACCACTATTGTGCACCACCTGCTGTCGCAGGACATCGGCCTGGAGTTCAGCGTGAGCGCCACCAGCCGACCCATGCGTGCCAATGAGGTGGACGGCAAGGACTACCACTTCCTGTCCGTGGAGGAGTTCAAGACCCGCATCGCCGCAGGCGAGTTCGTGGAGTACGAGGAGGTGTATCCCGGGCGCTTTTACGGCACACTCCGCAGCGAACTGGAACGCATCTGGTCCAACGGACACCATGCCATCTTCGATGTGGATGTGGTGGGCGGACTGGACCTGAAGCAGGTCTACCAGACCAACGCATTGGCGCTGTTCGTTGCTCCGCCCTCCCTCAATGCGTTGGAACTGCGGCTATACGGGCGCAACACGGAAACCGTGGAGAGCCTGCGCATGCGCATCGACAAGGCGGCGCATGAGATGACCTTCCAGGATCGGTTCGACGCGGTCATCGTGAATGACGATCGCGACCGGGCATGCAATGATGCGGCCAAGCTTGTACGCGCATTCCTTCAAGGCTCTCTGGCGAGCCATCCGACGCAGCGTAACGCATGAACATCGGCTGCCTCTTCGGTTCATTCGACCCACCACACTTGGGGCACGTGTCCATTGCTAGGCACATGCTGAAGGCCGCGAAGCTTGATCAGGTGTGGTTGGTGGTGACGCCGCAGAACCCATTCAAACAGGACCGCAAGCTCAGTCCGGAACAGCATCGACTGGCCATGACGCGGATTGCCGTGCTTGGGGAACCCGGGTTGGTGGCGAGCGGATTTGAGTTGGACCTACCCAAGCCCAACTATACAACGGACACCTTGGCCTTCATGCGCCAGCGCTGGCCACAGCACACGTTCTCATTGATCGTCGGTAGTGACAACCTCGCCAGCCTGCACACTTGGAGGGATCCGCAGTCCATCGTTGACAACCATCCGCTCCTCGTTTACCCACGTCCCGGATTGGAGGAGCATCTGGCCCAGGCCGACATGCTGTACCACCCAGCCGTAACGCTGGTCCAGGATGCTCCTCTGATGGACACCAGCAGCACCGGGATCCGCGTGCGCCTGCGGAACTGGAAACCCGTAGATGGACTGGTGAAGCCGGAAGTGCTGGCCTATATCCGGCAGAACGGCCTATACACGGCCTGAGCTGCGCTTTTCAGAGCCCTTGGACCTCGGCGAGTTCGCGCACACCCGTGAGCTGGAGCAGGTGGTCGCGTAGAACGTGCAGGGCCTTGTCGAAGCGCTCCTCATTGATCACGTGCAGGTCGCAGTGCGAGCGATACGGCAGCAAGTAGTTCCGGTAGGCAGGCATCACGTGGTTGTCCCACTGGTAGCGCACATCCTCGGGACCGTAGCCGCGCTCGGATGCGTCGCGTGCCAGACGTCGGTCCAATTGTACGCCCTCACTGGCCTCCACGAACACCTTCAGCTGGAACTGGTCGCGCACCGGGGCATGGTGCAGCACGAACAGGCCTTCCACCAAGATCACGGGGGCGGGTTTTACCTCCAGCCACTTGGGCTCCACTCCGGGTTGGTTGAAGGTGTATTCCTTACGGTAGATGGGGTCGCCATTGGCCAGCGTTCGCAGATCATCGGCGAGCAGGTCAAGGTTGACCGCTGTAGGCAGATCGAAGTTCACGCGGCCGTTGGCGTCGCGTTCCTGCTGCTCAATGGGATGGTAGTAATCGTCCTGCGAAACGAGGCAGACAGTACCCGACGGCAATTTCTCGCGTAGCGCGCGGATCAAGGTCGTCTTGCCCGATCCACTGCCACCGGCCACACCAACAAGGTATGCTCCGCGATGCATCGGCCACGAAGATAGTGGACTGCGGGCTTGGATGGGGCCGCCGAGGATGGACGAACCGGGGATCCTGAAGACCGGAAACGAAAGAAGAGCCGTGAACTGGTCCTTTCCAAGGTACTCACGCAATTTGGCACGAGGGTTGAATGTTCTAAAGTAGACCCCTAATGATCAACACCATGTTCACCCGTTCAAAGCGATACCAGATGTTGAAACAGGCCGCCACCCGCCTCATGGTGGCTGGTGATGTGGAGCGTTACCTGCATGCCCTGCGCCTGATGAGCAACCTACGCACCGCGCCCCTGGCCGGTCGCGCCTCCTGAATGTCAATGACTTAACAGCGTTTGAGCCTTGGCCCTAAGCCATGCTCACGTTGTTTCCACACTCGACTTGGTCTTGGTCACGACTCAGACGGCGAGCCATGGCTATAGGTTTTGGTGAACTCCAGCGGCGGGCACCCTTACGGTCCTTGGACCGGCGTGGGTACCGGCCGTTGCTTTTTCAATATCCCTCTGCTGACGGGGGCTGTGGAACTTTCTTCACGTACTGTGGAACTCCACCTCGCCTTTCCCGTTGAAAGGGACATGACGAAGAAGGATAAAATAGCCTTCATCAAGAGCAGCAAGCGAAAAACGCATGTGTATAACGACCTGCATCGATTCAGCGATCAACAGCTTAACGATGTGATCCGCGAGATCGTGCAGGGGCTGGTAAGGGAAAGCGAGATCATCGCCAACGCTTACATCAACGGCTACCGTTAATAGCATGCGAACCTGAGCCTGCTGCCAGAAGGCTGAGAAGCGACAGGTAACAAGGCCTCCCGAAAGGGGGGCTTTGTTACGTTCGGGGGTCACCGTTCCCAGGCGGGCTGGCTCATCAATTCCTATCCGGCGGCACCATCTTCCCCGACCCGTTGGGGCGCGGACGCTTCACCGCACCGTCCTCATAGATGATGGTCTTGAGCACCGTTCCATCGATGCCGTACATGGTCATCACCCCGTCCAGGCGGCCCTGCTTATAGTCCATCTCTTGCACAATGCGGCCACGCTGGTCGTACACCACGCAATGGCCGTGCGGGTCGCCGTTCAGGAAACCCTGCTCGCGCATCTTTACACCGGCATCATCAAAGTACACCCATGCACCGTTCGGTGTGTTGTTCACGAAGTTGCCTTCGCTGATCACCGTACCGTGGGTGTTGTAGGTGACCCAGTGCCCCTCCTTTTTGTTGTCCTTATAGGTACCGGCCTCGCGCGGGCGCCCGTTCTCCTGCCAGAACTTCCACGGGCCGTTCTTCGCATCGTTCGCCCATAGACCCATGTACTCCTCTTTGCCATCGGGATACCACCCGTGCCAGGCGCCATCGATGCGACCTTCCTTGAAGTGGCCGATGTCTTTCTGCTGGCCATTGGCGAACCAGCTCTTCCATTCGCCTTCCTCTTGTCCTGCGAGGTAGTTGCCTTCCTGCAGCTTCTGCCCACTCTCGAACCAGGTGGTCCAAATCCCTTCCTTCCGCCCAGCGGTCCAGTTGCCTTTTTTCCAGATCTCGCCTCCTTCGTAGTAGTACACCCACTCCCCTTCCTGCTGGCCGTTCGCAAAAAGGCCAGTGCTGCTGAGCTGGCCATTGGGATACCAGTACTTCCACAGTCCGTGTTGCGCGTCCGCCTTGAAGTGGCCTAGCATTTCGCGTTCGCCCTTGGCCGCATACCACGTCCACACGCTGTCCTTCTTCCCGGTCAGGTAGAACCCTTCGGTATTGACTGTGCCATCATCAAAGTACACGGCATAGGCGCCGTTCAGTTTGGCCCGCTCATAAGTTGCCTTCTTCTCTGGCTTGCCGTTGCTGAACCACCAGTTCCATTCTCCGGTGCGCACGCCGCCGATATTGTTGCCTTGCACCTTCAAGTTGCCCGCCGGCCACCGTTCCTCGTACGCGCCGCTGACCACGCCGCCCTTGTAATGCGCCTCGCTGTTGAGCGCGCCACTGGCGTAGTAGCTGCGCACCAGACCATCGCCCTTGATCAGTGTCTGCGTGCCATCCGTATCCCATGCATCGATCGATAACGCGATGCTGTCCTCCCATAGTTCCTTCACCATGGGTCGTCCGTCGCTATACCAATAGTTCCATTCGCCCTGCTTCACACCTTTCTTATACAGACCGGCCTCCATGTGCTTTCCGCTGCGGTAGAAGCTGCGCATGATGCTGTCCTGCTTGCCGAAGCGGATCCAGCCATCGTGCTGCACGGTGTCGTTGTCGTAGAAGATGACCACATGCCCTTCACGCTGGCCGGTCTTGAAGTCGGCCTTTTCCATCAGATGGCCGCTGCGGTCCCAGAACTTCCATTCGTTCCACTCGCGACCATTGATCATGAGTCCTTCGCTGCGCTTCTGCGTGCGCAGACTGTCGTAATAGTCCACGTACGGGAGCACGGATTGGGCTTCCGTTGATAGGGGCAGGAGCAGTAGGCAGTAGGCAGCGGCAGTTGGCAGCAGGTAGCGGCAGACAGCAGGAGCAACGGACCAGCGTAAACGCAAGAAGGAGCGGAACATGCGGGCGAAGGTAGCCGGGGTGGAAAGCGGGGGCGGAGGTAAGAACGCCGGGTCATCAACGATCGGTGCGTGGATGGCCTCCGCAGGTCTCATCCGGCGTCACGCTGCGGGGAGTTCTGAGGGGACACCCCGCTCGAGTTCATGAAGGATGTGAGACCCGAAGTGACGCGCCGGTTACGGTCGCGTCCGAATTGCGCGAACAACGAAGTCATGCGCACGATCTTGGAACGGGGGGTGGGGATCACGCAGGGGCTCGTGGCCTTGGCCGCCCTGTGCATGCTGGTGCCCTGCCTGTTGGTCTGAGCGCAGGAAATACGGTGATCACCGTAGGCGGAACACGGTATAGACCCGGGGCAGGACGAACGTCCATCGCGGAACCTTTGCCCACCGGGTTTCCCACGGGTCCATGCGCCTCAACGAGCGTTCCTTTCTACAAGCACTGATCGAACTGCGCTCAGACTGGTCAAAGCGTTGACGCCCCGGTGATGTTTCGCAACAAGGATAGGATCGCCATCGCGGGCGATCAAGGGGTGAGCACCCATGCACAGAACGACGGAAAATTGCTGGCCAGAGGAAAGTACAAAGCCGGCGACCTTTACAACCACAACGACAACATCGTCCTTGTGCAAACCGACGGCCGTGATATTGCAGAATTCGACCTGGAGAATTGCACGTTCAAGCAGTTCAATGCCCGCAAGGGGGCGGTGAGCTCGTTGAGCAACGATGGAACTTTTGTGTACGTCTTCAAACGAAGGATGTAACGAAGCTGAGGACCGATTAAGATCTCCCTTCCACAAAACGGCCGCCTCAAGCACTGGGGCGGCCGTTCTTGCATCCTGCGATCTAAACAACCTGCTCGGGTGTTAGATACGTACCCTGTTGCTACAGCCTACCTTGCGCGTGGAAATGAGCCATCAGCGGAACACTCACTGGCGCCGTGCGCGCGTTGCGCTTGCGCTGGCCGTATTGGTTGTGTTGTTCACGGGGTGGACAGCGGCCACCGCACCCCGCTTCGGGCCGCATTCGGCGTTGGAGATGTTCTCCATGCGCAGCAGCGAGGATGGCCTGTTCGTGATGTACAGCAAGTACTTCGCCACCGCCGGCCGCTGTTCCGGCTGCCATGGGCACGATACGACGGCGTTGGCCATGGTGAACGCCGAGGGTGTGGACGTGAATGTGGCTGACGACTGGCGCAGCACGTTGATGGCAAATAGTGCCCGCGATCCGTTCTTTCGCGCCAAGGCCGAACACGAGGTGTTCATGAATCCCGGCCACCAGACCGCCATTGAGAACAAATGTCTTGGCTGCCATGCGCCGTTGGGCATGCACGAGGAGCGTATGCTGGGCCACGCGCCCTTCAACCTGGCCATGTTGGACACCAGCGTGATGGGAAAAGAGGGCGTTAGCTGCCTCGCCTGCCACATGCAGGATCCCGACAGTGCGGGAAAATTCTTCAGCGGTGAACTTCACTTCGATTCGGCCCGTGTTTACGGTCCCTATCCGGACGATGAGATCAATGCGGCGATCATGGAGTTCTTTGTGGGCTTCCGGCCCGGCCTTGGCACGCACATCCTAGATGGCCGCGTGTGTGCCGGTTGCCACTCGCTGATCACCGGAACGCTTGACCTGTCAGGCACCCCCACCGGCGGCCAATTCGTGGAGCAAGCCACCTGGCATGAATGGAAGAACAGCGTGTATCCCGCGAACACCCAGACCACTTGTCGTGGATGTCACATCCCTCGGATAAATGACGCCGTGGTCCTCGCTTCCGAGTATGCCTTCCTGCAAGGGCATACACCCTTCGGCCAGCACCACCTGGTGGGTGCCAACGCGCAGATGCTGCGCCTCATGAAGGACAATCGCGAGGCGCTGGGCATTCCCGCCACCGACGTCCAGTTCGACAGCACCATCGCCCGCACGCTCCGAAAATTGCATGGTGCGGCAGAGGTCGAGGTTTACATAGCCGACCGGTCCAACGACACCGCCTTCGTAAATGTGCAGATCACGAACCTTGCAGGCCACAAGTTCCCCAGCGGCTACCCCAGTCGTCGTGCCTTCGTGCAGCTCATCGCCACCACGACGCTGGGCGATACGCTCTTCCAAAGTGGACGCTGGGATAGCACGTATGAACTGATCGGGCACGATGCAGGATACGAACCGCACCATGACATCATCATACAACCCGATCAAGTGCAGATCTACGAGCTGGTGATGGGCGATGTGAACGGCAACGTGACCACCGTACTGGAGCGCGCCGCCACTGCGCTGAAGGACAACCGCTTGGTGCCAGATGGATTCAGCACCAGCCATCCGAGCTATGACACCACCCAGATCGCCGGGGTGTCCTCTTCGGACATCGACTTCAACCATGATGCGGTGGGAACGGAAGGCTCGGGAACGGACGTTGTGCACTACCACGTTACGACCAACGGCTACACCGGTCCAGTGCTATTAAAGGCAAGCGTGTACTACCAGCCCATGCCGCCCCTATGGAACGCTGAGATGTTCAGCAACCACACCGCCGCGATCGACACCTTCCGCACTATGCTCGGCAGCGCTGATGGCACACCTGAGCTCGTGGCGATGGATACGCTGCTGGACAACAGCCTGGGCATCGCCGAGAACCTGGCGAGTGTGCTTCGTGCATTCCCGAACCCCTCCGCTGACAGTCGCGTGAACATTGACGGAATTGACATTACCGGCATCCAGGTTTTTGACGCCGCAGGTCGTGAACTCGCCTTGGCCAACGCACGTCGTCCGGGTGGATGGTGGTGCCAGCTTCCTCGCGTGGTGGGCACCTACATTGTGTTGGTGTACACGACGAAGGGTGAGCGTCTGCTCCGCGTGGTGAACAGCGCACATTGATGAACTTGTCGGTCGCGTCCCTGCATGTATACCCGATCAAGTCCCTCGGTGGTTTTTATGTGGACACAGCGGAGTTGACCGATCGCGGCTTTAAGCATGATCGCCGTTGGATGTTGGTGGATGAGCAGTTGCGCTTCCTAAGCCAGCGCGAAATAGCGGCGATGGCCTGCCTGCATTGTTCGCCCATTACGAACGGCTTTCGCGTAACGGATCTACGGGACGGGTCCTCTATGGATCTGCCCTGGATGATCGACAGTGATGCCCGCGTGAGCGGAAGTGTGTGGGACGATGCAGTGGAACTAGTGCTCGCCCCCTCCCCGCTCTCCGATTGGTTCTCCCAGAAACTCAGTATGCGCCTATCGCTTGCCTACATGCCCTCGGATTCCATCCGTCCAACGGATCAACGGTACGCCAAAGGCATCACTTCCCTCAGCGATGGCTTTCCCTATCTGATCATCTCACATGCTTCGCTTGATGACCTGAATGCCCGTATCGAGGAACCCATCCCCATGGAGCGATTCCGGCCGAACATCGTGATAGGTGGTGGTAGGGCTTTTCAGGAAGACGGCTGGAAGGAGATCACCATTGGCGCCGTGCGATTCTCGCTGGTGAAGCCATGTTCACGCTGTGTGATCACCACCATTGACCAGAACACGGGCCAACGCGGCAAAGAGCCCTTGCGAACACTTGCTTCATACCGTAAACGTGTGGCGGCGGACGGCTCGTTGAGGGTGGACTTCGGAATGAACGCCATGGGGCCAGTTTCCGGCATTGTCGACGTCGGTGACACCATCCTGTTGCCCGCTTGAATCCTGCCACGTTCTGTGCACCTTTGACCATGCCCTCCGCAAAACTCCGCCTCGAAAGTCTGCAGACCGAGATCGACTCTGCCTACCTCTACGGACGTGTTGCCGCGAACGAGGCCGATCCGCAGATCGTGAAGCTCTTCCGCGAGATGGAGACCATTGAACAAGGCCACGCCGACCACGCGTACCAGGAGTGCAAGGACCTAGGCTTGCTGAAGGAGCTCCCCGGTGCATCCTGGCGCGCCCGGACGCTGGATCGCATCGGCAAAGTGATGGGTTATGAGCACGTTATCGCCCAGCTGATGGATGTGGAGAAGGGCTTGGCGCGCGCCGACGTATCGCTGAAGCAGAAAAGTGGACAGACCTTGAGCGGAGCGGAACAGAACCATGTTCGCATCCTACAATCGCTGATGACGAACAAGGGCGGCATGGGCGGCGAGCAACTCGGTC
>JBKJNF010000124.1:0-9302 GCA_046596155.1 Flavobacteriales bacterium
GCGGGGACGTGGCGGCCCAGGTGGCGGTGATCGTCGCGGTCCGGGGCGCCCATCGGGTGGCTCGAGTGACCGCCCCCGTGGGCCGGAACGTAGCGCGGATGGCCCTCGTGGATCGCGCAGACCCGCCAGTGCCGGAGGTCGTTCCAGTGACGGGCCACGAGGTCCGCGCAAGCCTTTGGGCGAGGAAAGCCGCAGTGGAGCAGGCACACGTGGTGCAGGCCGATCGGCCGGTGAAGGGCGTTCCAGCGAGCGCTCACGTGGCCCGCGCAAGCCCTTCGGCGATGACAGCCGATCAAGCGAGCGGCCACGAGGACCGCGTAAACCGACCGACGAGGGCCGTCAGGAAGGTCGGTCCACCCGACCGCCAGCGGGCGGAGCCCGTGGACCGAAGAAGCCCGCCACCAAACCGTGGGGACGTCAAAGTCGCGATGAACGCACCTTCAAGGATGGCGATCCGCTGAGCCGTCGCCCCTTCCGGCGCGGCGAGCGTAGTAACCGCTTCAGCCTGCCGAACCCCGATAATGAGGGAATGATCCGGCTGAACAAATACTTGGCGAATGCCGGCGTGGGCAGCCGCCGCGAAGCCGACGAGCTGATCACAACCGGTGTGGTCACCGTGAACGGTAAGGTGGTTACCGAGCTGGGCACCAAGGTCAACCCGGATGACATTATCCACTTCGGCGGTCAGAAGCTCAGCATTGAGAAGAAGCGCTACGTGCTGCTGAACAAACCCAAGGACACCATTACCACCACGGACGACCCCAACGAACGCCACACGGTGATGGACCTCATCGCCAAGGCCTGTACTGAACGCTTGTACCCCGTTGGCCGTTTGGACCGCCAGACCACCGGCGTGCTGTTGCTTACCAACGACGGCGATCTGGCCAAGAAGCTCACACACCCGAGCTATGGTGCCGAGAAGATGTACCACGTAACGCTGGACAAATCCGTTCAGGCGGCGCATCTGCAGGAGCTGGTGAATGGCATCATGCTGGATGACGGCATGGCCAAAGCTGACGAGGCGAGTTACGTGGCCGCCGCCGACAGCCGACGAGAGGTGGGCCTCAAGATCCACATGGGCCGCAACCGCATTGTGCGCCGCATGTTCGAAGCGCTCGGCTATGGGGTGGTGAAACTGGACCGCGTGATGTTCGCCGGCCTCACCAAGAAAGACCTGCAACGCAGCCACTGGCGCCACCTCAGCGAAAAAGAGGTCACCTGGCTGAAGAAGGTGCCCGTTCAAGCGGGTAGCGCGAAAGAGGAACGGGGCACCGGACGCCTGCGCCGATCCTACGGAAGCGAGTAGGTCTATTGTACGATGAAAGTGAGGCTCCGCAGCGTAAGGTCGCCATCTGGTTCCTGCACCGTGAAGGTCCATTTCTCCGTTCCAGCTTGCTGACGCATGATCAAGGATGTCTGAAAGGCGAAGGGGTTCATGTCCACGATAAGCGTGTCCTTGTAGGTTGGAACGCCTCCATCATAGGCGACACTTAGAAAAAAGTAGTCCAGCTCATCGGTGCCTTCATTCACGATCACGCCCACGTGGAGCGTATCGCCTAGGCCGACCGTATCGTTCATGAACACATGACCGCTATCGGTGCGGAAGCTGATGTTCGCCGCGGATGAACCATCCACGGCCTCATCCTTCGTGCACGCCAGCAGAACGGTGGCTACGCCGATCAGGGCCAGCAGGGCTTTCGGGGACATGTGGCAAAGCTAATTCGCCCAGTTGCCCATCCGTTACCGGCGGTGAACACTTAACACCCTGTGTGCGCGTTCTCCATAAGCAACACCACAGTGTGGACGAACACAGGTGAACGCATCGCATGGGCCCGCGCCATGGCAGGACCTTTGCATCACTTCCCGCGATCCGCACCGACACCTCCCTGGCCCCATGTTCCGCCGCCTCCGTCGCATCCTGCTTATCACTGCGGCCGTCCTGGTGCTCAGCATCACCGCGCTCGTAGTGCTGGCCTTTGCGTACCAGGATGAGGTGAAAGCGAAGTTGGTGGCCGAACTGAACACATATCTGCTCGTTCCCGTGCAGCAGAGCGGCATCGACCTTACGCTGATCGAGCGTTTTCCCCAGGCGTCATTAGCGTTGCGCAACGTGTTCATCAACGAAGTGCGCACCGACAGCCTTGCACCGGACACCCTGTTGTATGCGCAGGACCTCTACCTCGAATTCAGCCTGCTTTCCTTGCTGCGCGGCAACTACACAGTGAGCCAGGTGCATGGGAAAGGCGTGCGTCTTTACGCGGGTGTCGATCACCACGGAATGGAGAACTGGCTCATTTTCCGTAGCGACAGTAGCAGCAAAGGCAACACCGACCTGAAGTTGAACAAGGTGACCTTCGACGGGCTTGAAACACGCTATCGCGATGCGCGCAGCGGGCTCGACATCCGCACGGCGAGCAAAAAACTGGCCTTGCGTGGACGCTTTCGCGAAGCGGGATCCGAGCTGGCGGTCACCGGCGATGTTCACCTGCGTGAATGGCGCAATGCCAAGGCACTTCAGCTGAGCGACCGCCATGCCGAAGTGAAACTGAAGATGAACTTCGGCAGAGCCGATGGCGCATTCCGCCTGGAAAAAGGAAGCGAGGTGCTCACGGGCGAGGTGCCCGTAGCGCTAGCGATGACCGTGGAGCGCGGTGCGAAAGGGCTCACGTTGGACCTGCGTGCCAGCGGCTTCAATATGGCACTCGGTGATCTGGTGGACCTGTTGCCTGAGACCACCCACAAGCAGCTGAAACACTATGCTCTGCAAGGCGAAGCGGACGTGGCCATACATTTTTTCGGTCCGTTGGAAGGAGACGGTCCACAACTGTCCGTGGGTATGAAAGTGCGACAAGGGCACCTGAAGGAGCGGAGCAGCGGTGCAGTATTCTCGGATGTTCGCGGAGAACTGGCACTGGAAATCAGCGGGCAGGGCGCTTTGCAACGTCTACTGTTAAAGGACCTGCACGCCACAGCGGCCAGCGGCACCATCGGCGGCGATGTGGAACTGGTAGGACAGCGCCAGTCGCGATTGAAGGCTGATGTGCAGGGCGACCTATCGCTGAGCGACCTGCTGCACTTTGCACGGATCGACACGTTGGAGGAAGTGAAGGGCCGCTTGAAGGCGAATGCCAACATCACCGGGCGACTGCGCGATGTGGCCGCCCTCAAGGTTGCCGACCTCAAGGGCTTGTTGATCAACGGCACCGCCGAACTGCATGATGCCAGCCTCAAGCTGAAGGGCGTTCGCCACCGGGTCACTGACCTCAATGCTGCATTCACCATCAAAGGCAACGATGCCCGTGTCACCGGCCTCACCTGTGCAGTGCAAGGCAACCGCATCGAGCTCAGCGGCGAGTTGCGCAATTTGGTGCCCTATCTGTTGTTCAAGGACCAGCGCCTCATCATCGACGCGCGTGGCAACTCGCCACGCATTGACCTGGCCTCACTCTTCTCCACCTCTACAGAGGAAACGCCCAGCAACAACAGCGAGTATGCGGTGGTCCTGCCCGCCCAGATCGAACTGGACCTGAACACAAGCATCGATCAGCTGGTGTTCGAGGACTTCACCGCCACGAAGATCGTGGGCACCGTGCGATTACAGGACCGTGTGTTGCAGATATCCCCGCTGTCGTTCACGTCGGCGCAGGGTGCGGTGATGGGCAGCTTGCGGTTGGATGGACGCACACCCGATGCCTATCCACTGGCGATCGCTGCGCAGGTGGAGGGCATGGACCTGCCCCAGCTCTTCCATGAGTTCCGCAACTTCGGGCAGACCTTCATCACCGACGCACATTTGAAAGGCCGCGGTGATGTGCGGCTCACGCTCACTGCATCCCTGCGCCCCTCGCTCACGCTGGACCAGCAGAGCCTGCACTGCATCGCCGACCTGCGCATCGCACAAGGCGAGCTCATCGCGCACGCACCGATGATCGCTGTGGCCGACTACTTGCGTGCCAACAAGCTCGTTGCGCCCTTCGTGGACACAGACAAACTGAAGGAGCGGCTTTCGCATGTGCGCTTCGCGGAACTGGAGAACCAGATAGAGATCAAGGACCGCGCCGTGCATGTGCCTGTGATGCTGGTGAAGAGCAGCGCAATGGACATCGAAGTAAGCGGTACGCAGACCTTCGATGGCGGCGTGGATGATCACCTGAATTTCCGTCTGGGCGACCTCTTCAAGACCGGCGAACAGAAGGACGAGTTCGGGCCTGTGATGGATGATGGCACCGGCATCCGGCTCTTCCTTCACATGTACGGTACCACCAGTGACCTGCAGTTCAAGAGCGATGGTGCCGCCGCCTCATCCCGACGTAAGGACAAGTTGAAGCAGGAATCCAACGAATTGAAAGGCCTGCTGGGCGACATGTGGCGGGGAAAAGGCGCATCGGCTCAAGAGCAGGACAATGGAACTACGGTGATCGCTGTGGAAGCACCGGATGCTGATTCGACCCGCATATCGCCCTTGGCCAACAAGCCGAAGAAGGGCCTAGGGCGCTTGCTCGGCAAGGATGGCAAGAACGAGGATGAGCAGGAGGTCATCACGGTCGAATAGGTGACCGTCACCGCTGTCCAAGGGAGTTGCAGATGGTGACACTCGGTTTCTCCTCGCCGAGAGGGGATGTCGGCAGAACCGATCTGCGCTTCGCCCCTACATGTCGGGGGTGGTGAAGTTTTACTGAAAGGCAATTTTCAAACTGGACGGATGACTGCGGGAAACAGAGATGACCGAGAGCTTGACAAGTTGAGGCCCGATCGATCTCTTAGTGGCAAAGAACGCGCGACCATGTCGCTATTCTGAACAGGGGGCGGTGGAGCCGAGCTCTAGTTGTGGAATGTATTGCGCCCATCGAACCGTGCACAGTCCGAACGAATTTGGATCACACGACAGAAGTCGTAGCAGGCGTTGGGCAGCTATCACCTCGAAGGCGAGGTGCATTCGGGTATGATGACCCCATCTGCACTAATCGTCGGCCTCTGCCGAAAGGCCAAACCCCAAGAAGGGCGTGGGTTTTCCGTATTCCATCACTGTCTATGAACACAGGCGCCCTGTTTGCAGCAGTTGAGACGAACTCTTCTCAAAATTAAATCTTCCCGGGCTGCAAGGTCAGGGCAAAACCCCAGACCCATGCGACGAACGACCAATGCACGCAGAGTGGCGATCTCCGCCACTCTCGTATCTCTATTTGCTGGCCTGATACTTACGGTCCCAGGCTGCAAGAAAGAAGAAGGAATGGATACTGTTACCATAGTAGAGGTGCCCATACAGCACGGAAGCTTGCCGAACCAACTGGCAAGTGCCATGGAAATAGATCAGGTGGCGGCCACCTGCGTTCTGCCGCTTTATCGTGGATTGGATGCCAACGGTGGTGATGTGTACTACTGCATCACTGAGGTGAACAATGTTGACAAAGCCATTTCACTTGGATTGAACTGGACCCCGAAACTTGTCCACGCCATCGGCACAGCAGCGGTACAAACCGCGACTGTGGCAAGCGGAACGACCACGAACGGCTTTCCGGTACTGCAGTTCTCTGGCAACGTGGATTTCTCGCCCACCCGGATGGTGATCCCCGGGCCTGATCTGTTCCCACTGGACCCTGCCTCGCAGCCAGGATCTGTTGGCGACGCCATGTATAGTCCGCTTGTCACATTCGGTGGGAATATCGTTTACAACGCATCCCACCTCCAGAACAGCACGGGCACCCACGACCGGGTCATCAGCATGGATATACCCAATATGAAGGTGACCATGCGACTTGCAAGGGGGTTCTATGAGGGCTTCCCTATCCTGTATACCACCACCGAGGCCTCGGATAATGATATTGCCGCTCTTGAGGACAACACGTTTGCACCCAACATGAATGCAGCGCCGTTCCCCGGAGATGACAAGTCCTTCCGCTCGGCCCGAGAGGCGCTCATACCCATTGTAAATGGCCCGATGGGCGTCGGCAATCCCGAAAGACAGGGTTTGCGTTCAGCTGTAGCAGGTGAAGGTGATCCGCTGAATATTTTTCAAGAACAAGCGGGCTGTGAAAATCCGGATGATCCCGGTGCATTCTGTGACGCAGCTGCGTACAGCCCATTGTGGGATGTTCATCCAGCAGTTTGGACCGATGAGGCGATCGCTGCAGGACGGAGGGTGCGTGTGACCACCGACAAGCACGAGGTGATCGCGCCCAATAACGTGATCGAGCTGTACGCGGATGGTTGGCTTGTAGCTCCAGACACCACGTTACCTGCCCACCCACGCAACCCATCGCTCGGCGGCCTGAACGCGGCTGGCGTGATCGTAAATTGCCCTATCATTTTTGTACCCGCCGAGGCACGATCCGGCTCCTTCTTCCCACAACCGCCACCTAGCCCGGTGACGAACCGATAACGCTTTACTTTATTGAGCAAACAAAAGCCCTGGCTTTGGCCGGGGCTTTTGTTTGCTGAAGACCCATGATGCAGAACGCGATGGAGAAGGTATAGCGAACTCTGAGGAAGAGATCGCCCACGGTGAGAGCCCTGGCAGCCGCGTATACCAATTGAAGGAAGGTGAACGCCCGGGCGTTCATAGTCCTTGCCACACAGTTCGAAGCAGTAGGTGCCGTTCTTCCATGACCGGAGCACAAAGCCGTAAACAAGCGCGAACAGTCCCAACGTTCATACGCCTGGTTCCTAAGCGCCATCACATACTCCAAGTCTTGAAAGAGCTTCATCCAGTTCTGTCGCGTCGGCCGTTCCGGCTTGAAGTTCTCCGGCAGCCTCAGGACAGAAGTACCAGCGGAGCGATCGACGTACACATGTCGGCCACTCGGCTAGTCGCCCCGATCCCAAAGTGGAACCGAAGGTCGGGTTCGTACTTGCACCACCATGACCACACCTACTTTCGTACGGGTCGCTTATGCTCCATCGGCCTGCGAATGGTGGTGATAGTGGGCTCCACCTCTCTACCTCGCCGACACATCGAAATGACCAGTCGCAAACACGCCTAACGCATCCTGCACGATCTTCACGCCTTCAACCGTGGATCTCTACTCGCGCAAACAACGTTGGAAACTGGTGCTCGCACTGGTGGCCTTGTCCATCGTGGGCGCCAGCTTGTGGTACAGTAGCCGCATCGTGGAGCGCGTGCGCACAGAGGAGCGCAAGAAGGTGCAGCTCTGGGCCGAAGCGGTAAAGAGACGCGCACAGTTGGTGAACTATACCGACTCGCTCTTCAAGCGCCTGCGTGAAGAGGAACGGAAGAAGGTAGAGCTCTGGGCCGAAGCGCAACGCCGACTGGTGGGGAATGAACCAGGGGACCTGAGCTTCTATCTCCAGGTGGCTAGTGACAACACTACCATCCCGGTGATCATCACCGACAAGAGCGGCGAGATCTTCCAGCAACGGAACCTGGAAGTCGGTATGGAGCGCGACACCGCGAGCATGCTGGAGATGGTGAAGCGCATGGACCGCAAGCACGACCCCATCGTCATCGTCCTCTTCGCGGACGTGAAGCAGTACCTGCACTACACCGATTCGCGGATCGTCACGGAATTGCAGGACGTGATGAACAACCTGATCCGCAGCTTTATCAGTGAAACGGTGATGAACACGGCGGCCGTGCCCGTGATCTACACGGACAGCACGCGCACCACGGTGATCGAGCACAGCAACATTGACAGTTCGGTGATCAGCGATCCGGCGGAACTGAAGGCCCGCATCGCGGAAATGAGCGCCACTAATGCACCGATCGAAGTTTCACTGGCAGGTCGGGGCCGCAACTTCATCTTCTATGACGAAAGTCGCATCGTACAGCAACTACGCTACTATCCGTACGTGATGTTCGGCATCATCGGCCTGTTCCTGCTGGTGAGTTATGCGTTGTTCAGCCTTTTCCGCAACGCTGAACAGAACCAGGTATGGGTGGGCATGGCCAAGGAGACCGCGCACCAGCTTGGTACACCGCTGAGTTCCCTGATGGCCTGGATGGAGTTGCTGAAGAGCAACGGCACGGACCCCAGTGCGGTGACGGAGATGAAGAAGGATGTAGACCGCCTCGAGGTCATCACCGAGCGCTTCAGCAAGATCGGCTCTGCTCCGGCCCTTGAGCCAGAAAAGCTCTACCACACCCTGCGCGCCACCGTGCTGTACCTCCGCGTCCGGCTGCCCGCCCGGGCACGCATCGAGGTAGTGGCACCGGCGGATACCGAACTTCAGGTACCACTGAACCGGGCGCTCTTCAGCTGGGTGCTGGAGAACCTGATCCGCAATGCGGTGGATGCCATGGAAGGTGAGGGGGCCATCACCATCGAGATCATACCGGAGGAGGAATTCGTACACGTGGATGTCACGGACTCTGGCAAAGGCATTCCGACACGCCAGTTCCGCACGGTCTTCGAGCCGGGCTTCACCACCAAGAAACGCGGCTGGGGCCTGGGCCTATCCCTCAGCAAACGCATCATCGAGCAGTACCACGGCGGCCGGATCTTCGTGAAGAAGAGCGCGCCGGGGAAGGGTACGACGTTCAGGATATCGTTGAAAGCGGCTTGAAGGTTCTACATTCCTGGTTCCTCCCTTCCGCAGTCCCGTTACACAATGTCCGGTCTTTACATTCACATTCCCTTCTGCCGGAAAGCCTGCACGTATTGCGACTTCCACTTCAGCACGAGCACCAAGGGTCGCGACGAGGTGATCGCGGCGATGCGGTCCGAACTGAAGCTTCGCCGCGCTGAACTCGGATCCGACCCACTGGGTTCCATCTACTTCGGAGGCGGCACGCCCAGCCTTCTCCCAGTGGAACAGTTGAAGGGCCTCCTCGATGATGCCCGCAACATTGCGGTGCTCGCTCCCAACGCAGAGATCACGGTGGAAGCCAATCCGGATGACATCACAAAGGAGGTACTGGCCGCGTGGAAGGACATCGGAGTAACGCGGATAAGCTTGGGCACGCAGAGCTTCCGTGATGACCGGCTGGCGTGGATGGGCCGCGCGCACAACGCTGCTGAAGCGCTCATGAGCATCGACCTCATCTCCAAGGCCGCGTTCGCGTCCTGGACCATCGATCTGATCTACGGACTTCCGGGTATGACCTTGGACGAATGGGACGAACAACTGCGCATCGCATTAGACCACGGCATGCCGCACCTGAGCGCTTACTGCCTTACCATTGAGCCACGCACAGTGCTGGGCGATCGCTTGAAGAAAGGCACGCTGATCGCACCGGATGATGTGGACCAGGCGGCGCAGTTCGACCTACTGATGGAACGCATGCAGCAGGCCGGACTGGTGCATTACGAGATCAGCAACTTTGGACGTGAGGGGCATTTCGCGGT
>JBKJNF010000190.1:0-6110 GCA_046596155.1 Flavobacteriales bacterium
GTGCCGGTGAACGTGTACAACAAGTTCGTGAACACCAACGGCAACACGCGCTTCGCGAAGCGCCACATCTTCGAGAGCTACACGTTCCGCAAGATCAGCGGGCCCAAGGCGACGGAGTGATCACACATACTCCACCAACAGCACTTCCAGTTCCTGCGGTGTAGTTCCTTGTTCAAATGTGAATTTCTCACCGGCCTGCCGGCCCATCAACGCACGGGCGAGGGGGGCTAGAAATGCGATGCGGCCGTCCTTTACTGAGGCTTCGTCCGCTCCCACGATCGTGAACGTGCGATTCTGGCCGCTCTGCGGGCCCTTGTTGAACCGGAATGTGACGCGCGCACCAAAACGCACATCGCCTGGGGCAGGATCCGGGACATCCACCACACGCGCCGTGGCGATGCGCTCGTTCAATAGGTCCAGTTTACCGTCGATCTCCGCCCACGCCCTGCGGCGTTTACTTCCTCACCATCCACACAGCGGGGCAGGTGGTCACACAAAGGCTCATCAAAGAGTAGCGGGGGCGAAATCAGGTGAAGGCGGTGTGATCAGTTCAACGACCGCTGATCTTCACTAGCGCATCGCCCATACTGATCAGTTCGATCGCTGATCCGAGGAATCGCTCAAGGCTCCTCCGCAAAGCAAGGTTGCTGGTATTACCCACAGTGATCCATACCACGCTCGGCGGCTGACCATGTCGCTGAAGGAGGTCAAGAAAGTCCTTGTCTTTGGTCATCACCATACAACCCGCCTGCTTCGCTTTCTGCAAGATCAACTCATACTCGACGCTGCCATCACCTCCGCCTTACGGTGGACCATACACGAGCGAACCAATGGTAACATCCAATCCGTCATTACCAAGGCCAGAGGCTTCAAAAGCTTCGATCGCTTCCGGTTGAACGTCCTCTTCTATTTCGGCAAACTAGACCTCCTTCCCACTAAGGTTTTAGTATAACCAAAAAGGAAGGCCGCGTTTGTGCGCAGCCTTCCTTTTCATTGAGCGGTCCACGATCACCTCACCAAGACCATGGTCACATGTTTCACACGACCATCGGAATCGACCAGGCGTGCGATATAGCTTCCAGCGCGCAGGCCGCTGGCGTCGAATTCGATCCGTACAGGCGCATCTTTCCGCAACTGGCCCTTGTACAGGTTCGCGACCTCACGACCCGAGAGGTCGAGGATGCTCAACTGACCGTCCGTATCGGTATTCGACGTGACCACCAGAACGGTGTTGGTGTTGAACGGGTTCGGCATCACCGCGATACTGTATGGCTCCGATCCCGTGTCCGTCGCGGCCGATCCCGCACCCTCCATGAGCGATCTGGCCGAGAGCGAAACGCAGGTGGTGTTACAACCGCCCAGGCAATCTGGGTGTTGACTGAAGTGCCATGGCACAGCGTAGGGTGCAATGCATAGTGTGATCTGATCCGCTGGGCTGCCCGGAGGCCTATGGCATACTGATACCATGGGTGGGTTGTTGCCACAGGTCACGTTCACCACCACCACATTGATATCGGCGGTCTCCGTGCATCCGTGTATGTCCGTCACCGTCACCACGAACGTGTAGGTCACACAAGGACTGGTCTGGAAGTCCGCGCAGAACTTGGGCGTGGCGGTATTCGCATTCGTGAACTTGCTGGCCGGCACTCCCGCTGGTGCGGTCCAGGCATAGGTGTACGGGCCATGACCACCGGAACCCGTGGCGGTCAGAACGACGCACTTCGGGCCACCACCATATCCGAGGACGATATTGGCACCTGTCCCCGCCGCGCACGTGTTCAATGCGCTGGTCGCGATGGGTGCAACGGACACTTGAAGGTCCGGATCACGCGTCACGTTGAAGGTGCAACTGGTCTGGAGTCCGCAATCATCCGTGGCGGTCACGGTCACCACGGTAGTTGTACCCTTCGGGAATACCGATCCGGAAGGAGGACTTGACACAACCGTTACGCCTCCGCACACATCCGAGGCGAGCGCCGCCCAGGTCGCAGTGGCCACACATTCCGGCAGATGGATGTTCGCCGGGCAGGTAAGCACAGGTGGAGCGGTATCAACGATGCGGAAGGTCGCCGAGGTGGAGGCGGAATTCCCCGTAGGGTCCGTGAAGGTGAAGGTCACCAGTTCAGCACCGGTAGCACCGCAACCGTTGGACAGGCCCGTGCTGTTATTGGACCATGATCCACCGCACGCGTCCGTGGCGGTAGCACCACCTTTGTTGCCGAGCCAATTCGCGAAAGCTGTCGCATTGCCGCTCCCATTACACTCCACTGTCACGTTGCTCGCCGCACCGGTGATCATCGGTGAGGTAGCGCCCACGATCGTGACCGTGGAGGTGCAGGTACTAACCCAGCCCAGCACATCGGTGACGGTGAGCGTTACCGAGTTGCCGCCCACGTTGCTGCAATTGAACGAGGATGGCGTAACTGACATGGAGGCCAGGCCACAATCCGCAGTGGACCCGTTGTCTACCTGTCCCGCTGTGATGCTCGCGGTCCCACCGGAATTGAGGTTCACAGTGATGTTGTTGCAAACCGCATTGGCCCGCTCACACGGACAACCCTGCTGCAAGTAGTTCCGTCCGAACAAGGGCGAACCCGGTGCCGAGGCTTTCGTCAGGTTCATTTTGGCCTTCTCTTCAGTGCTGAACAAGGTCCGGCAGGCCTTCAATGAATAGGACATGATCAACGTAGGGTCCGGGGTATAGGCCACCGGCGTACTGCAAGCATCCATGAGCGACGAACTGTAGACGCATGCCGGGGCGGCCGTGATCGAAACTCCTGCAGCATTGAGCGTGGGGTCGGCCGGTGTATCGCAGAGTTTATCCCCTGCGGTCAGGCAGTTGTAGCACGAGTTCGAACCGATCCGGGTCACGTTCTCGCTCCCGAAAGCGGTCTCGTGCGTGTGGTAGAGGGAGAAGTAATGTCCGAGTTCGTGGACCAGCGTGCTTTTGTTCGTTGCGCAGCCATTTGCGATCACAACATAATCGGCGGGAAGGTCCCAAGGAAAGCGGGCCCATCCACAGGCACCGTCCGGGTCGTCAACGAAGTAGACATTGACCACGTTTGCGACGTTGTTCGCTGCGGCCATCGCATCACCGGCCACATCCGGATCCTCACTGCCATCGCCCAGCGTATAGTAGGTGGTGCTGTTGATGTACTGTTCCGGGTTGCACTCCACGAACGCTATGTCCACGCCCGCGAAATAGGGGTTCACCCAATTCGCGATCTCGTTCCTGACATCGGCCACTGGAATACCACCTGTTCCGTCATTCATTCGCACGATGTGGATCTGTATGGCATAGGACACGATTGCACCGCGCAACTCCTGCGCCTGATCCCGCAGAAGTTGCTGGTATAGTACCTGATCACGGGCCTGTTCCATTTCAATGGCAGCTTGTGTGACCTCGGCCCGACAATTGGTCTTCTCCGGCCCACTGGGCCCCACAGCGAGCGTTGGTTGAACGGACTGTGCTGAGGCGTTGCCGATCGTCAAACAAAAAACCGCCGTCCAAATGAATGTTCCCTTGATTTTCATGGTTTTGGGGGGGTGAACGTTAACGAATAATCCACCCCAAACCTATGCTCGACCAGCGATTCAAGTTATACCCGGATGAAAATAATCCGTTCGGATATTCATAAAGATCCAAGTACTTTTTCGGCCATCTGGGATTCGAGCGAAGCTGGGCCGGAAGATCTGCAGGGCCGCAGACCCGTGGGGCTGATCCACGATACGGCTCGCGCTGTGATCGAGGTCCTACTCTGGCTGCGATCGCATCCTTCCACCCCACCGGCGACCCGTGCGATGCCCAACCTCGCCCGATCACCCTCGATCGTTGCCAACGCAGCGGGTACGTAATACCGTTTCGGCATTTACCAATTCTAAATTGAGACCGCCTTCGGCTGGGTCTCAATTAGAATTGGTACAAGGCACATTTCCCGGATGCTGGGCGGACACCATTCCTGACCGGCACCTTGTTGGATCCATCATCAAGCGCGAGCGCGGTATCCACGTTCCGGTGTGTCAAACCATTCCGGTTAAATTTAAGCCATGCTGTCGCACCACGTTGCGATACTGAAGATCCGGATGCACATTCACCGATCCAACCCACTAGGTAAATGAGAACCCGATCCACCATCAAAACATCGTTCCTGGCCGTTGCTTCCTGCTTCCTGCAAACAGTGGCTTCCGGTCAATCCGTTTCAGCAGGCGGGATCCATTCCCTTGCCCTTTGCAGCACTAACACCGCAATGGCCTGGGGATACAATGGCAACGGCGAACTTGGAAACGGGACCACCACCGACAGCAATGTTCCTATACCTGTGAGTTCGTTTACGGCGTGATCGTCGTCGCTGGAGCTGAAAGTCATTCCATCGCCCTGAAAAATGACGGTACCGTCTGGGGGTGGGGGATCAATTCAGTTGGCATGCTTGGGACTGGGAACAATGTGGCGAGTACTGTTCCCGTTCAGGCGAGCGGGCTTTCAGGAGCGGTCGCCGTTGCAGGAGGCTACAGTCATTCCCTTGCGCTGAAAGATGATGGCACGGTGTGGGCCTGGGGATACAATGGCGCGGGTCAATTCGGAAATGGGACAACCACCGACAGCAACGTGCCTGTCCAGGTAGGTGCTCTCACAGATATTATTGCCATTGCGGCAGGCTATGATTTCTCCCTTGCCCTGAAAGATGATGGTACGGTATGGGCTGCCGGAACCAATGGCTATGGTCAACTAGGAAATGGGACCACCACGAGCAGCGCGGCTCCCGTTCAGGTGAGAGGAATTTCGTGGGTGATCGCCATAGAAGCAGGAGACTATCATTCGCTTGCCGCGATGCAGGACGGCACAGTGTGGGCCTGGGGCGAAAATTTCGCTGGTCAACTGGGATATGGTACCACCACCGACAGCAATATTCCAGTACAAATGAGTTCTCTTACAGGCATCACAGCCGTTGCAGGAGGCTCCAGGCATACGCTTGCCCTGAAAAATGACGGCACGGTCTGGGCTTGTGGAGCGAACTTCTATGGTGACCTGGGAAATGGGACGAATACCAACAGCAATGTTCCCTTACAGGTGACAGGGCTGTGCGGGATACTGTCCGATAGGGAGGAACTCTCCGATGACGCCATCGTGAGAAACTTCCCCAATCCCACCAACGGGAAGTTCACCGACCTGGAGATCCGGAACGTGATGGAGCAGGTGATCCATCGATCAACTCTCAATGGAGTTGCATCGCAGGTGGATCTCTCGTCGCAATCGGGCGGGTTGTACTTCCTGACGATCCGCATTGGAGGGCGATCGATCTCGCGGAAGGTGATCAAGGAATAGCTTACAAAAGAAAGTAGGTGGAGGCGGTGCTACCCCCGCACCAACTTCCTGTACTTCATCCTATGTGGATCAATATCGCCGCAAAGTCCCTTCTTGCGATTCTCCTCGTAGCTGAAAGGTGTCTACACCAACCCCTCCCTTACCGCCAAGCTCACTGCGCCGGCCACGCTCTTCACCTGCAGTTTCTCGTAGATGTGGCTTACATGCGTGTTCACCGTGGCGTAGCTGATGCCGCACTTCTCGGCGATCATCTTGTAGCTGAAACCGTCCACGAGGTAGCGCAGGATCTCCACTTCGCGCGCGGTGAGGTGGAAGTCGACGGACTTGGATGACGCACTGCCTCGTTGCGCGAAGAGCTTGAGCACTTTCGCAGCCACGATCGGTGTCATCGGCGCGCCGCCTTGGGCTACTTCAATGATGCCGTCGATGAGCTTGGTGGGTGCGGTCTGCTTCAGCAGGTAGCCGTTGGCGCCGGCGAGGATGGCATCGAAGATCTTCTCGTTGTCCTCGAACACCGTCTGCATCAGGATCTTCACGTCCTTGAAATGCTTGCGGATGAGCACCACGCCCGCGATGCCGTCCACATGCGGCATGTCGATGTCCATGAGCACCACGTCCGGTGAGCTCTCTGCGACGTGGCGCACCACGTCGCGGCAATCGGGCCAGCTGCCCACGAAGGTCATCTCCTCGGTGGAGTCGATGAGCAACTGCAAGCCCTCGCGCCGCTTGGCGTTATCGTCGAAGATGGCCACACGCAGTTGCATGCGACAAAGCTATCGCGGCTCTT
>JBKJNF010000341.1:0-14046 GCA_046596155.1 Flavobacteriales bacterium
AGAGTGTGCTGGTGCAGATCGCCAAAGAGCCCATTAGCACGAAAGGCCCGCGCCTTACCGCCGAGGTCACTCTGGCAGGCCGGTACATGGTACTGGTTCCTTTCATCAACAAGGTCAGCATCAGCAGCCGCATCATCGACGAAACGGAGCGCAAGCGGCTGAAGGAGCTCATGCATTCGATCCGTCCGAAGAACTTCGGCATGATCATGCGCACCAACGCCGAGGGCAAGAAGGCGGAGGATCTGGAGACCGATCTGAAGACCTTGCTTGGCCGCTGGGACGTGATGTTCCGCAATATGAAAAGCGGCATCCCCCCCAAGAAGCTGCTGGGTGAGATCGACCGCACCAATGCGGTGCTACGCGATGTGCTCAACAAGGACTTCACCAACATCCACGTGGACAACCAAGTGGTGTATGATGAGGTGCGCGAGACGCTGGATACGATCGCGCCGGAGAAGAAGAATATAGTGAAGCTCTACACGGGGAAGGTCGACATCTTCGACAACTTCTTCGTGAACAAGCAGATCAAGCAGGCCTTTGGCAAGCAGGTCATGCTGCCCAGCGGCGCCTACCTGATCATCGAGAAGACCGAAGCCATGCACGTGATCGACGTGAACAGCGGCGGTCGCAAGGGCGGCAACAACGACCAGGAGAAGAATGCCTTCGATACCAACATCGAAGCGGCCAAGGAGATCGCCCGCCTGTTGCGCCTGCGCGACATGGGTGGCATCATCTGCGTGGACTTCATCGACCTGTACGAGCCGGAGAACCGCCGGCAACTGCACAAGGTGCTCAAGGACGCCATGGAGGACGACAAGGCGAAGCACAACGTGCTGCCACCTTCTCGGTTCGGTGTGATCGAAATGACGCGTCAACGCGTGCGTCCCGAAACGGAGATCGACACCAGTGAAAGCTGCCCCACCTGCGGCGGCACGGGCGAAGTGAGCGCACCCGTGCTCATCATCGACGAGATCGAGAATGCCCTGAACTACTTGCTGGGCGAAAAGAACATGAGCGGCATCACCCTGAAGGTGCATCCATTCCTCGCCGCTTACTTCACCAAGGGCTTCCCCAGCATGCGCATGCAGTGGTGGTGGCGCTGGAAGAAGAGCGTCAAGGTCCTTGGCGAAGGCAGTCACCAGTACCTGGATTACACGATCCAGGACAGCGACGGCAAGGAGGTGCCCCTCTAACGTTCGCGAGGAGGCTCGGCGAGGAAGCGATCTTTGATCCAGCCGTTTTGCCAAGAGCCTCGGCGGCTGGTCGGTAAAGGTTCACCCGTTAGGTCCATCTTTCGGGTGGAATGAACCCATCGTTCTTTTGCACCACCGTGTCATCTGACGTACATCTGGAAAAAGCCCGCCGCTACTGCGCCATGCAGGAGCGTTGCCACCAAGAGCTGCGTGACAAGCTGTACGACTGGGGCCTGCACCGCGAAGAGGTGGAGCAGGTGATCGGCCAGATGATCGTGGACGGCTACCTCAACGAGCAGCGTTTCGCCGAGCACTATGCGGTGAGCAAATTCCGGCAGAAAGGCTGGGGCTGGGTGAAGATCCGCCAGGCCTTGACCTTCAAGAAGGTATCGGTTCCGTGCATCACCAAGGCCCATGCGGCGATCGATGATGACGAGTACATCGCCTACCTGAATGTGGCGGTGGAAAAACAGTTGGCCAAGGCAAAGGGCCGCAATGAATGGGAGCAGGAGCAACGGGTGAAGCGGTACCTGTTGGGTCGTGGTTTTGAGGGGGAGTTGATCGAGGCTGCCATGAAGGCCGACTGACCTGTACTTTTGCGGCCGCTTTCCCCTCATGATCACGATAGACAAGATCCTCGACCTTCAGACACGCCTCGAAGCCCTGAAAGGTTACCTGGACGTTGAAGAAAAGCGCGGGCAGATCCTGGAAGAGGAAAAATACACCCACGACCCCGATTTCTGGAACGATCAGAAAAAGGCTCAGGTGGTGATGAAGAAGATCCGCGAACTGAAGCGCTGGGTCGGCCTCTATGAAAGCGTGAAGCGCGAGGTGGACGACACCCAGGTCACCTTCGAGTTCTGGAAGGCGAAGGATGTGAGCGAGGAGGAGATGGAGGCGCAGTTCAAGAAAGCCGGTGACGCGTTGGAGGAGCTCGAATTCAAGAACATGCTCAGCGCTGAAGAGGATCCGCTGAGCGCGGTGGTGCAGATCACTGCAGGCGCTGGCGGTACCGAAAGCTGCGACTGGGCAGGCATGTTGCTTCGCATGTACCAGATGTGGGCCAAGAAGAACGGCTATGATGTGCGCACGCTGGACTTCCAGGATGGTGATGGCGCTGGCGTGAAACAGGCCACCATTGAGGTGAACGGCGACTTCGCCTACGGCATGCTGAAGAGCGAGAACGGTGTGCATCGTCTGGTGCGCATCAGTCCGTTCGACAGCAACGCCCGCCGGCACACGAGTTTTGTGAGCGTGTACGTGTATCCGCTGGTGGACGAGACGATCGAGATCGATATCAATCCGAGCGACATCACGTGGGACACCTTCCGCAGTGGTGGCGCCGGAGGCCAGAACGTGAACAAGGTGGAGACCGGTGTGCGCCTGCGTCACGGGCCCAGCGGCATCGTGATCGAGAACACCGAAACGCGCAGTCAGCTGGACAACAAGACGAAGGCGCTGCAATTGCTCAAGAGCCAGCTCTACGAAGCTGAACTGGAGAAACGCCGCGCGAAACGCAACGTGATCGAAGCGGGCAAGAAGAAGATCGAGTGGGGCAGCCAGATCCGCAACTATGTGCTGCAACCCTACAAGCTGGTGAAGGACGTGCGCACCGGCTACGAGACCAGCAACACGGATGATGTCCTGAACGGCGAGATCGGTGAATTCCTGAAAGCCTTCCTGATGCAGCAGGGGCAGAGCCAGAAAGTGTAAGGGACGGAAATTTCCAGCCCCAACGAATAGAACCATGGAATACCGGATGGAAAAGGACACGATGGGCGAGGTGAACGTGCCCGCCGATAAATATTGGGGCGCGCAGACCGAACGCAGTCGGAACAACTTCAAGATCGGCCCACCGGGCAGTATGCCACGCGAGATCGTGCATGCCTTCGCCTACCTGAAGAAGGCCGCCGCCCTCGCCAACCTGGAACTCGGTAAGCTGCCGCAGGAGAAGTGCGACCTCATCGGCAAGGTCTGCGACGAGATCCTCACGGGCATGCTCGACGATCAGTTCCCGCTGGTCATCTGGCAGACGGGCAGCGGCACACAGAGCAACATGAACGTGAACGAGGTGGTGGCCTACCGTGCGCACGTGCTCGCCGGTGGCAAGCTCACGGACGAGCAAAAAGTGCTGAACCCGAACGATGATGTGAACAAGAGCCAGAGCAGCAACGACACCTATCCCACGGCCATGCACATCGCGGCCTACAAGCTCACGGTGGAGGTGACGCTGCCCGGCGTGAAGAAGCTGCGCGATACGCTGGCGGCCAAGAGCAAGGCCTTCGATAGCATCGTGAAGACCGGTCGCACACACTTCATGGACGCCACGCCCCTCACGCTTGGCCAGGAATTCAGCGGGTACGTGCAACAGTTGGACAATGGCATGCGCGCTGTGAACAACGCGCTGGAGATGGTACGCGAGCTCGCCCTCGGCGGAACCGCGGTGGGTACGGGCCTCAATGCGCCCAAGGGCTACAGTGTGCTGGTGGCGAAGAAGATCGCTGAACTCACCGGCCTTCCGTTCGTTACCGCGCCGAACAAGTTCGAAGCCCTCGCCGCGCATGATGCGATGGTGGAACTGAGCGGTGCCTTGAAGCGCCTCGCCGTGTCGCTGATGAAGATCGGCAACGACATCCGTGTGCTCAGCAGCGGTCCGCGTAGCGGCATCGGCGAGTTGATCATCCCGGACAATGAACCCGGTTCATCGATCATGCCGGGCAAGGTGAACCCCACGCAGCCCGAGGCGCTCACGATGGTGTGCGCACAGGTCTTCGGCAACGACGTGGCCGTGGGCGTTGGCGGGATGCAAGGCCACTTCGAGCTGAACGTGTTCAAACCCTTGATCGCCGCGAACGTGCTGCAAAGCGCGCGGTTGTTGGGCGATGCCTGCGCGAGCTTCAACGACAAGTGCGCCGAAGGCATCGAGCCCAACAAGCCCACGATCCAAAGACACCTCGAGAACTCGCTGATGCTGGTGACAAGCCTCAACACGCACATCGGCTACTACAAGAGCGCAGAGATCGCAAAGAAGGCGCACAAGGAAGGCACTACGCTGAAGGCCGCAGCCCTAGCCCTGGGCTATGTTAGTTCCGAGGATTTCGATAAGTGGGTGGATCCGGCGAAGATGTGTTCGGAGGGGTGATCTGGAGAACGGACCCTCATGTCCTTATGTCGCTCCTGCTCTGAACCGGACTCGCGCAACTGTTCTGCGCACCGCATTCCTCGGCCTAGTAACATCCTACATCGGGTTGCCCGGGAGGAGAGCATCGCCAGCCCATGTTGATCAATGTGTGACCATGATCCCCTGGCGCAATAGCACATGACCAACACGGTCAGAAAGTACGAGCACATGACTTCCGGCGGGAATGCGCTCGGTGGAGAGGAGGGCGCTGCTTCCTGCAAGCAATTGATCGAAGCGTGTGTTTCCCAGCACGTCCATGACCTGTGCGCGGGCCACGCCGATGGAAGGGGGCCAGCTGATCGTGAGCTGGTCGTTCACGGGTACAGGTGCAACATGGAAAAGCGCGAATGGCACGGCACCGCTCGCGGTTGAAATGAACGTGATCGTGTTTGACGCTAGGGCACAGGCGGAGTCCAGTAGCACCACGGCATGATAGTCACCGCTGATAGGCGGTGCGAAGGTCTGGGCGTTAGTGCCGGGGATCGCGGTGTCATCCAGGTACCACTGCCAAGCGAGGCCATCAGGTGCCACCAGCGAACCGCCGTTCTCTGTGATCACCGGTGCAGAATACGGGCACGCGTCCTCGATGCGATATAGCTTGCCCAGGACCTTATCGGCAGTGAAGAGCGTACCGGCGCTGTCCTCTGCGATGAACGAGAGCCCAGCGATGCTAGGGACGAGCAAGGAGTCGTGCAGCCATCCACCGGAACCATCCGCCTCTAGGGTATGCATTTCACCAAGGCAATAGTCGGTATACACATAGCGGCCATAGAGCCACGGGATCTCACTGGCGCGATATACGCGTCCACCGATAATGGCGCACCACGGGGTGTTCGGATGGACCTGTATCGGGGGCTCATAGAATGATGCCGGGTGACATCCGGTGGTGTTGAACGGTGCGATCCCTTCGCGGCAGCGCCAGCCGAAGTTCTGGCCACCAGGGTCGCCGGCGGGAATGAAGTCCACCTCTTCCCAGGTGCCTTGTCCCACATCCCCGATCCAGATGTCACCGGTGAGGCGATCGAAGCCGAAGCGGAAGGGATTGCGAAAGCCGCTGGCGTAGATCTCCGGCAGTGTATCGTTGTTCGCGTTCACAAAAGGGTTGTCCGCTGGTATCGAATAGGTGCTGTCGCTTTCCGGATGGATCCGCACCAGGTCACCCAGTGGGTCCCGGAGGTCCTGCGCGTTGTTCTGCGGATCTCCCGATCCACCTCCATCACCTAGTGGGAACCACAGGTTGCCATCCGGGCCGAAGTCAAGGTCTCCGCCATTGTGTGCCGTGTAGGGTTGTTGCCAGCTATAGATGATCTGGCCGCTTGAGGCATCCGCAACATTGGGGTCGGCGCTCACTGAGTAGCGCGCGATATTGGTAACACCCGGGCCAGGGAAGCCGATGTAATTCAAGTAGAAGAAGCCGTTGTTCGCAAAATCCGGGTCGAAGGCCATGCCCAGCAGGCCCTGTTCACCCGGGGCGGAATTGACGATCGGATCGATGTTGAGGAAGGGTGTAGTAAGCACGGTGCCACTGTCGGTGACCACCCGGATCACGCCATTGCGCTTGGCGATGAACAGGCGGCCATCATGGCAGTGGGCCATGTCCACCGCATCGTACAGCAACGTATCCGCCCATAAGTTCAAACGGAGGCCATGCGGCGAAGGGGTGCCGTCCCACTGCGCTATTGCGTTGGCGGATTGCAGTGCAACGAATACGGTGATGAACCTCATGGATCGGGTTGCGGCGGAAGCGACCCGCAAGAGATCCGAAGTTAGCGGTGTGGCATCAATTGTTCGCTAGCTTTATCGCGTCTTGCAACGGGGTGCCCGCAAGGGCTGAGATCATACCCAATGAACCTGGGCGGGTAATGCCGCCAAGGGACCATGGATCACACGTGTGATCGCTCCGTGCGGACCTTGAACACGGAGCACATGATGATGACAAGAGCAGGGTTTGGATTATTGGCCTCAGTCGTTTGCACCGGCGCTTTCGCGCAGACGCAGATCAATGGAATGGTCACGGGTGATGATGGCCAAGGGATCGCCTATGCGTCGGTCACGTTAGGCGAATTCGGCTTCGGCACACGCGCGAACGAGCAGGGTTCGTTCGAACTGAAAGGTGTGTCCGAGGGAGAGCAGCACCTGCGCGTCGCATGCGTCGGGTATGCAACGCTTGATACATCCATCAACATGCTCGCGGGCGGAATAACCCTCACTTTACAGCTGCGCACCGATCCACATCAATTACGGGAGGTTGAGGTGAACGCTTTACGCGCAGGCGATGGATCGCCCTTCGCGCAGAACACCGTTACGTACAAGGAACTGCAGAAGGTCAATACTGGTGTGGACATGCCGCTGCTGCTCGATCAACTGCCGAGCGTGGTGACCACGACCGACGCGGGCACGGGCTTCGGGTACACCGGTATCCGTATCCGCGGCAGTGATGCAACGCGGATCAACGTGACAGTCAACGGTGTGCCGCTGAACGATGCGGAAAGTCAGGCCGTGTATTGGGTGGACCTTCCGGACCTCGCCACGAGCACGGAGGACATCGAGGTGCAGCGTGGCGTGGGTAGCAGCACCAATGGGCCGGGCGCATTTGGCGGCAGCATCAATGTGCGGACCACGGCGGTGAACAAAGAGCCCAATGCCAGTGTAAGCGTCTTTGGCGGTTCGTATGGAACACAGCGCTATACGGCGAGCCTGGGTACAGGCCTGATCAACCCCGGCTCGAAACCCGCGTCTGGTCGTTTCTCCTTCGATGGCAGGATCTCGTCCATCGCGAGCGATGGTTACATCGTTCGCGCTAGTGCGAAGTTGAGGAGCTACTTCTTGCAAGGGGCGTGGATCGGGCGCAAGCGCTCCTTGCGGTTCATCACCTTCACGGGGCACGAGGTCACGTACCAGGCATGGAACGGTGTGCCGAAGGAAGTGCTGGATACCAACCGCACGTGGAACGAGTTCACCTACGCGAACCAAGTGGACGACTACACGCAGACGCACTACCAGTTGCTCTTCGATCAGCAGCTTGGCGAACGGACCGATATGAACGTCACGCTCTTCCGGGTAGAGGGTAAAGGCTTCTACGAGGAATACAAGCAGTCCGAGGTCATCACGGACTATGGCATCACGCCACCACCAGCGGACAGCGGGTCGGTAGAGCTCGCACCCACCGCATTGATCCGCAGGCGCTGGCTGGACAACACGCTGAACGGAATGAACCTCGCGATCCGCCACAAGCAGGGGAGGACCGAGCTTACGTTGGGTGCAAATGCGATGCGGTATGACGGGCAGCATTTTGGTCAGGTGCTCTGGGCCGGCGCATACGCCATACCTGTACCACCATTCGCATACTACACGGATGATGCGCGAAAGGTGGAGGCCAATGCGTTCATCAAGGGCCTGCATCGGGTCAATGAAAAGGTGGAGCTCTTCGCCGAAGCGCAGATCCGCGGAGTACGATATGATTACAATGGCTTCGCCCAGCAATTGACGCTGGAGCGGCAGCGTGCGAGCCTTACGTTCTTCGATCCCAAAGTGGGCGTACAATGGCGCCCCGGCCAGGGCCAGCGGGCATACGCTTCGTTCGCCGTGGGCAACAAAGAACCCGGGCGCGATGACTTCGTGAGTGCAGTGCCAGGGAGCCGACCGAGGGCAGAGACCGTTTACGATACCGAGCTGGGCTTGGAGCAGCGCACCTCCCGGAGCACCATCGCGATAGGACTGTACAGCATGGTATATGAGGATCAGCTTGTCTCTACGGGTAAGTTGAACGATGTAGGACTGTATGCGCGTACCAACGTGCCCAACAGTTTTCGGCAGGGCATCGAGTTGCAGGCGCGCATGATGTTCACTTCGCGCCTCACTATTGGTGGCAACGCGACCTTCAGCCGCAACAGGATCCGCAACTTCACGGACTTCGCTGATGATTACGACAACGGCGGTCAGCGTGCCACTGCGCTCGGACAGACCGACATCGCCTTCTCACCGAATGTGATCGCGGGTGTCGAAGCGAGCTATCGGATCTGGAGCAATGCTGCGCGTGGTCATGCGGACATCACCTGGATCGCGAAGTATGTGGGCGGCCAGTTCTTGGACAATACGAGCAGTTCAGAGCGGGCACTGGATGCCTATTTCGTGAACGACCTGCGCGCGAATGTGGCGCTCACCGGCGTGAAAGCCACCAAAAGCATCGACATCAACCTTACAGTGCGCAACATCTTCAGCGCGTTGTACGAAAGCAATGGGTGGAGCTACAGTTATTGGTACGGCGGTGAACGAGTGTCCGGGGTTGGGTATTACCCGCAAGCACCTCTGAACCTGCTGGCGGGGATCACCGTGCGCTTTTGATCGACGTGTCGAACTTGGATAACGCTTTGCAGGTGTTGCGTTCATGACTTGGATGGAGTTCCTTTGTACGACCCACTGGACCCATGAAAACAAAGCTCTCCCTCCTTACCTTACCGCTGTTGCTCTTCGCTACCCCCGGTCTGGCGCAGCAGAACCAGTACGATTCGCGCATTGAAGCGTACGTCGGCTTGCGGTATTCGTGCGATGGAACCGTGCAACCTGTGCTGCGCATCCAGAACGTAGGTGGCGAAACGATGACGAGTTGTGACATTGATGTCCTGAAGAACGGATTAACGAACACTACGTTCAATTGGACGCTGGCGAACCCGGCTGCGACCGGTCAGACCCGTCAACCGGTGTTGCCGGTGGTGAGCGGGGTTGTGGAAGGTGATGTGTTGGAATTCCGCATCCTCACGGTGAATGGTCAACCGGATCAAGGACCGTTGGAGAACATCCTTCAAGTACCGATGACCGATGCAAAGGGGGATGCGGCCAGTTATCAAGTGCAAGTGAGTGTGCTCACGGACGAGAATCCGGAGGAGACCAGTTGGAAGATCACGGGCGCATTGGGCAACACGGTCGCTCAAAGTCCGGTATACACGGAGGCCGGTTCGGTCATTGAGACGAGCGTCGCTCTAACAGCGGACCAGTGTTACAACTTTCAAGTGTTCGACAGTGGAGGTGATGGTTTCGGGGTGGCGCGTGAACTCGGTTATGCGAAGCTGATCAGTTTGGGAACAGAGGTTGCCGCGGTAAGTGGAGACTTTGCATCCCTTTATCGCAAAGGCGTTCAAACGGGTACGGAGAATGGTTGCGTGCCCACAGCGCTCACATCCACGCCTGAGCCAGCGGTATCATGCGGCGCGAACGGCTTGGTGTTGGGCAGCAGCGTGATCCATGCAACAGAGGTGCCGGGTGCGAACAAGTATCGTTTCCGTTTCACCAACACAGCAGGACAGCCTGCCTATGCCCGCAACATTACGTCCACTACCCGATCACTCGTGCTGGGCAAGTGGGCCACCTTGCCCTTGAAGCGCGGCCGCACGTACAACGTGCAGGTGCAGGGCAGTTTTGACAACGGCACGACATGGTGTTCCTTCGGTCCCTCTTGCACCGTTCGCATCAGCTATGGTTTCGCCGGCGATCAGCAACGCGCTCCGGAGTTCGATCAAGAGGAGCCCCTCTCATCGCTGTTCAGCATCTTCCCGAACCCGTCCACCGATGGCAGTCTGAACATCATGACAAGCGGCCTCGATGGGGAGAGCTCCATTTCCGTGGAGATCCTCGACCTGCTAGGAAGCCGCGTAGCGAGCGTGGTGCTTGATCCTGTAGTCGAAGGTTCCATTCTGCCGGTCGGTCTTCCCCAGCCCTTGGCGAGTGGGATGTACATCGTGCAACTGACCGTTGGGGAATGGACGGCCGCTCAACGGCTCGTGGTTCAGTGATCAGCTGCGGTGCACGAAGAACATCTCCAATGCACCCTTGTTCTTCGCCTGCACCTGTCCGCGGGACTCGAAGCGTAGGCCTGGTACGTCCTTCACCAACGCATACGTTTCTCCACTGATGTTCACCTGTCCCGGCTCGCCGCTGCTTTCCATGCGTGAGGCCACGTTCACGGTGTCGCCCCAGATGTCGTAGGCGAACTTCTTCACACCGACGATCCCGGCGATCACCGGTCCGGAGTGAAGGCCTACGCGCATCTCGAAGGCGGTTTGGCCGGAAGCGAGGCGTTCTGTCCTGCGGCCGGCGATGAACTCCACCATTTCCAACGCGGCCATCACGGCCTCGCTCGCGCCGGACTGTGTGGGGTCGGGAAGTCCGGCCACGGCCATGTAAGCATCGCCGATGGTCTTGATCTTCTCCACGTTGTACTTCTCCACGATGGCATCCAGCCCCTTGAAGCAGTGGTCGATCTCTGCCACCAGGTCGGCCGCGCTGAGCTTTTCGGCCATCATCGTGAAGCCCTTGAAGTCCGTGAATAGCACCGTGACATTCGCGAAGCTGCGCGCATCAGCACGCCCCTTGGTCTTTAGTTCAGTGGCCACCTCCTCCGGCAGGATGTTGTGCAGCAGGTCGTCGCTACGTTGCTTCTCCCGTTCTATCGCAGCCTTGGCGCGACGTGTAAAACGCAGGCGGTTCAGCACTGCGCCAGCGAACAACAAGGCGGCAACACCAACAAGGAGCAGGAGGTTGCGCCGGTTCTTTTCCTGGTTCAGCTTTGCCTGATACGTCAGTTCACGTTCGAACCGCGCTCGGACCTGCTCCAAGCTGTCGGCGATCTGTTTCTCCTGGAATGTGAGGGTCATCTCCAAACGGGTCACCTCCTTTCCATTGTTCGCCTTGTCCAGCGTATCATCCAATACGAGGAAAGCGCGCTGAAGATCATAGGCACTACGGAAGTCGCCACTGGCGGCGTAGGCTCGCATGAGGCAATCGGTGCATTCCTTCCGTGGGGCGAGCAGCCCAAGACCCTCCGCAATATCGAGCCCACTGCGGCAAGCAGCGATGGCTTCGTGTGTTCGCCCTTCGGACATCAAGGCCTCGCCTGTGTAGAACAGGTTGCGGCAGAGTGGATCCTTAGCGTCCAGCAGCGTGAAAATGGCACGGGCTGAATCGAGCTGTGCGAAGGCTTCGGGCATGCGCTTCATCCGCGCGAATACCTGTCCCAGGTTGTTGTGCGCCTTGCCACGGTCCAGCTTATTGCCCAATTCGCCGTAAAGACCGATCGCGAGGCGTAGCTCTTCCACCGCTTTATCACGCTCACCGAGCTCGTTGTGCATCGTGCCGATACTGACCAATGCACCAGCCCTTCCCTTGGTGTTACCCAGCTCATCGAACAGCGCGGCGCTCCGTTCGTAGTTCTCCAATGCCTTGCCGAACTCGTTCAATCGTTTGTAGGTATTGCCGATGTTGTTATAGGTGCCGGCCATTCCTTCCTTGTTGCCAAGTTCCTGATCGATGTGCAGGCTCTGGTATAGCAGGTCGATGGCCTTGGGCTGGTCGCCGATGTCCTTATACACGGTGCTCATGTTGCTAAGCGTGTTGGCAATACGTCCACGATCGTTCATGGATCGGGCCACTTCCAGGCAGCGATTGAAGTGGTCCAGCGCCCCGGCCATGTCGCTCAACATCTTGGCTCCAACGGCCAGCGTGTTGTACGCAGTGAAGAGCGCCTTGGGGTCGCCACCTTTTCGCGCCAAGGCGAGTTGCTGCCGGGCCAGCGCGATACCGCTGTCGGGCTTCTCGAACACCGCTTTCCACGAGAGCGCGCTAATGGCCCTCAGCCGTGCGCTATCCGGAAGCGAGGGGTCTTTCCAGACGCTCCAGAGGGAGTCGCTCTGAGCAAAGGAGCCGCTCAAGAGCACGAGCGAAAGGGCGGCGAGAACGGTGCGCATAAGGACCGGGTGAAGATAGAAGCAGGTGGTCCTGCACTTAACCATGCACCGCCTCGCTCATGGCGAAGATCAATTCCGGGTCTTGCTCGAAGGCCGTGCCCACCACGATCACATCCGCCCCTGCGTGGCATAGCGCGCGGGCAGCGGGAGCATCGCGGATACCGCCGCCCACAATGATCGGGCACTGCACAGCCTTGCGCACCGCATTCACCATGTCCGGATTCACGGTGCGCCGTGCGCCGCTCCCGGTGTCCATATAGATGGTGCGCAGGCCCAACAGCTCACCGGCGAGAGCCGTAGCGGAGGCAATGCCGGGCTTGTCATGTGGGATGGGCAGGGTCTGGCTTACGTAGCTCACGGTCGTTGGGGCGCCGCCGTCCACCAGCATGTATCCGGTGGGAATGGCCTCCAGCCTCATGGCCTTGACCGTGGGGGCAGCGGTAACGTGGTGTCCAATGAGTAGTTCGGGGTTCCGGCCGCTGATCAGGCTGAGGAACAGGACGGCATCGGCATGGCGGCTAACCTGCGCCGGGCTTCCAGGGAAAAGCACCACGGGCCGGTCGCTCAGTTCCTTCACCCGCCTCACGCATGCATCAAAGGCATCGGTCAACAAAAGGCTGCCCCCTACGAAGATCAGGTCGGCCTTGGCCATACAGGCGTTCTGAATGGTCTTTTCCAACCGTAACGGGTCTTCCGCCTGATCGGGATCGATCAACACGGCCAAAAGCTTCTGGCCGCGAACTTTCGCATCTTCGAGTTGTTGGAGGACCACGCCCATTCGCTGCGAACTTAGTCAACCCCGCAGTGTTGGCCGTACTGTAGCCAACCACATACCTTTGCGCTCCCATGAACACAACAATGCCACAGACCAAAGAACAGCTCAAGTACAAGGTGAAGGATATGAACCTCGCCGAATGGGGCCGTAAAGAGATCGAACTGGCCGAGGCCGAAATGCCCGGACTGATGGCCCTGCGTGCCAAACACGGCAAAGAGAAGCCCTTGAAAGGAGCCCGCATTGCCGGTTGCCTACACATGACCATTCAGACCGCGGTACTGATCGAGACCCTGCAAGAGCTCGGTGCCGAAGTGAGCTGGAGCAGCTGCAACATCTTCAGCACACAGGATCACGCCGCAGCGGCCATCGCCCAAGCCGGCATTCCCGTTTACGCGTGGAAGGGCATGAACAATGAGGAATTCGATTGGTGCATCGAACAGACCATCTTCGCCTTCGAGGGTGGTAAGCCGTTGAACATGATCTTGGATGATGGTGGTGATCTCACCAACATGGTCTTTGACAAGTTCCCTGAACTGGTGAAAGGCATCAAGGGCCTGAGCGAAGAGACCACTACCGGCGTGCTGCGCCTAATGGACCGTGAGAAGAACGGAACGCTCGTGATGCCCGCGATCAACGTGAACGACAGCGTTACCAAGAGCAAGTTCGACAACAAGTACGGCTGCAAGGAGAGCGCCGTGGACGCGATCCGCCGCGCCACTGATATCATGATGGCCGGCAAAGTTGCCGTGGTAGCTGGCTACGGCGATGTGGGTAAGGGCACCGCCGCTTCACTGAAGGGAGCAGGCGCGCGCGTGATCGTTACGGAGATCGATCCGATCTGTGCACTGCAAGCCGCCATGGACGGATTCGAAGTGAAGAAGATGGCCAACTGCGTGGGCCGTGCGGACATCATCATCACCACCACGGGAAACTGCGACATCATCCGTGCGGAGCATTTCGAGGCGATGAAGGACAAGGCCATCGTGTGCAACATCGGCCACTTCGACAACGAGATCGACATGGCTTGGTTGAACGGCACGCATGGCAGGAGCAAAGTGGAGATCAAGCCGCAAGTGGACAAATACACCATCAAAGGCAAGGACGTTCTTGTCCTGGCCGAAGGCCGTTTGGTGGCCCGTAGCGCAGCCCAGGTTCACC
>JBKJNF010000113.1:0-2824 GCA_046596155.1 Flavobacteriales bacterium
CTTTTCAAAGTCCTTGGTACGTGGGCCGGTGGTGATCCAGCCGCTGCGTAGGGCGGCGGTGACCTCGGCGATGGTGCGTTCGTCGATGCGTGGCGGGGAGAAGGGGATCATGGGCGATCGGATGATCAGATGAGGGAACGATCGGAAGGCGAAGATCGCATGCCGAGCATCAGCGCGCCCCAGGAAAGGAAGAGCACCCCGGCCTGCGTTTCGAGCATGCTCTCCACGGCCCAGTTCATGGCCAACAGCGCGAGGAATGCGACCAAAAGCTCGTCGCGCCGCCTAAGTGCATAGATCCCAGGAACCAGAAAAAGCGCCAGCAGGATAAGCGCGCCAGGCAGCCCCAAAGTGAGCGGTGTTTGCAGCAGTTGGCTGTGCGCATTCAACCGTAGCTCCACCGCGTGTGTGTACCCCAATTCGGTGTACCGCTGGATCAGTGCATCCTTCACATCGCCGGTGCCCGTACCCCACGGCAACTGCTCGCGCATCAACGGGATGGCCGCGCGCCAGATCAGCTCGCGCGATTCCGTGCTGCCTTGTGCGCTCACATCCACGGGTGCTCCTTTGAGCACGTTGGTGAATTGATCGATCTTTTCCCGGAAGAACGGCGAGGCCACCGCAAGGATGCCGAGGACAACGGCAGCCATGATCACTTGCAGTACCTGTTTGCGCCTGTACGCCGTATCACTCCAATTGATCGCCAGCGTGAAACCCCGATAGAGCGCCAGTGCGATCCAACCGGCCTTGCTGGCCGAAAGCAGGATGCCGGCCACGAGCAATGGACCATGCCAGCGTTCCCACGGCCATGGCACCCGTGGGGCGCCCAATTCGGCTGAGGCGAGCGCGAAGCACAGGTACATCGCGAAATAGCTGGGGTGCATGAACAATGAGAAATTGCTACTGATGAACACACCCGTGGTCGCTTCATTAGCAGAGCGCCCGGACCAATGGTTCCACCAGTCGTATCCGTAGGTACCTACGGCCACGAACAAACAGATCGACGAGGCCACTGCCGCGGCTGTGCGGAACGCCAACATCATCGGCTCGCCTCCGTTGCGTTCATCGGCGGGAAGGAAGACCAACGCCAACGGCACAAGCAGCATCGTGGCCTTCACCTGTAGGTCGAACAGGGCGTACTCCATATTGGTCGACCAGGCAAGTCCAATTATGTACAGAAGGAACAGCGCGGCCATCCAGGTCAGGGGATCGCTACGATCCGTCAACTTTTCCATGGTGGCAGGCCTGCGGCCTTTGTGCACCAGCAACAGGACCAGTCCCAACGCCATGAGCAGGGGTGAAATGCCTTGCATCAGGACCAAGGCTGCAGAGGCCATGATCAGGAGCGCGTTGCCCGATCCCATGTTCGCGGATCCAGCGGATCGAAGCCATTTCATGCGCGCGTAGCCTTGGTCCCAGCGGGAAAGTTGATCAAGGTGCGCAACTCAGTGCACAGTTCTGCGCCGATCACGGCCCTATCGAACCGTTCGCGTACGTAGCGCGCGCCGTTCGAGCCATGCGTCACCAGCAGGGCCCTGTCAGCATGGTACCTCCGCATAGCCTTGGCCAGTTCATCAGCATTCTCCGGGGCAAAGGCAATTCCCGCGTTAGCCTGGCGGATGAAGAGCTCGTAGGCTTCCCCTTCCACCCCAAGTAACAAGGGCTTGTACAAGGCGAGCGCTTCGAAGATCTTGCTGGGAATGGCACCTTTGAACAGGTCATTTTTCCGCAATGGCACCACGGCCGCATCCATGGCCGCAATGGACCTCAAGAGGTCTGCCCGCTTCATGCCGTCGATGAACCGCAGGTTACGCAGATCGAGTTCGCGCGCGCGCTGCTGCAAGCCAGCGCGTACTGGTCCATCACCGATCAGCAGGAGGTGCACGCCTTGCAGTTCCCGGATCTTATGTGCCGCCTCGAGGACCACCTCCAAGCCTTGCGCATGTCCGATGATGCCGGCGTAGAACAGCACCAGATCATCTTCCCCCAACCCCAGGGCCTTTCGCACGCTGGTGCGTTCACACATGGACAGTGCGCGTTCCACATCCTCCAGGTCGATACCGTTAGGGACCCACCGCACTTGTTTGCCAGGAACGCGTGACCGGATGTCCTCCACGATGCCCATGGTCTGGCCCGTGACAAGCGCTGCCTGGCGGTAACACATCATTTCCAATCGCGTGCTGATGCCGATGAGCATCCGGTTCGTTACCAGGCCCAGCTTCACTGCACTCTCAGGCCACAGATCGCTTACGTTGAAGACGAGCTTTGCGCCTTTGGCCCGCGCCAGTAGCACGGCCGTGATCCCTAGGAACAAAGGGGGAGATTCAACAATGAGCAGATCGCTCCGCTTCATCTTGATCAGCCCGGTGATCAGTGCGCTGAGTACAAAGCTGAAGTAGTTGCACAGGCGCCAGATGATGCCCCGCTTGACGCTCACCATCAACCAGGAACGGATCACCCGGATGTCATCGAGCCGCTCCTCCATGTACCACCTGCCGCGGTATCCGGCATGGATCCTCATTTCCGGGTAATTAGGCATTCCGGTGAGCACGGAGACCTCCGCCCCTTCGCGCTTGAGCGACCGCGCCAGTGCGGAAAGGCGGTTCTGTGGAGCGCCACGCTCGGGCGGGTAATACTGGGTCAGCAGGATCACCTTCATGGCACAACTACGAACGCGGCATTCGATGCATCACGTCGATGGAACAGGGCGGAGAAGGCCACCAACAACAAAGGCAAGGCAAGGCCCTCGATCAGCAGCGCCTTGAACGCCTCGGGGCCATTGCGAACGAGGGACGGAAGAAAGGCCGCAAAACACCAGGGCAGCAAC
>JBKJNF010000171.1:0-20850 GCA_046596155.1 Flavobacteriales bacterium
TTGTTTGTCCAGCGATGGGCCAAATCCTATGAGGCACTTGCTCAAGAAGCCCTTGAGAGAAGGGCCCATCTCTTCGCGGTTATGTACTCTCCATTCAATATGTGCCGAGCCTTCTTCAATGGCATTATTTAGACTAGGTGATGCCTCGTATATGAACCAAGCGCCAGCATCGTCAAAGATGTTGATCCACTTCCCTAGATGGAGATACAAGCTGTGAACACCCGGGATCTGCTCACCATCAAAATGATAGGTTTCCCATTTGATGTCGCGCAAGGCATTGCCCTTAAAGCGTTCCAGGCGGTCGGCGTGGTGGATCTCCCAAACAGGCATTCGTCCCTAAAGGCGCTTACTCCTCCACCAGCTCGATATCGAAGTCGACGAGGTCAACGAATTGTTGCACGCGCTGGTCGATATCTTCTCGGCTGATCTCCAACAATCGCTGCACACCGAACTTTTCGCAGCAGAACGAGGCCAGCGCACTGCCGATAATGATGGCGCGCTTGAGATTCTCGAAGCTGTGGTCCTTCGTATGTGCGAGATAACCGATGAAGCCACCTGCGAACGTGTCGCCTGCGCCCGTGGGGTCTATGATGTCCTCCAGAGGCAACGCGGGTGCAAAGAACACGTGATCATCACCGAACAGCAATGCGCCATGCTCGCCCTTCTTTACGACCAGATACTTGGGACCCATGGCCAGGATCTTGTTCGCGGCCTTCACGAGTGAATGCTCGCCACTGAGCTGGCGAGCCTCGGCGTCGTTGATGGTGAGGATGTCCACACGGGCGATCACCTTCTTCAGCTCGTCCATGGAGCTGTCCATCCAGAAGTTCATGGTGTCCATCACCACAAGCCCGGGATCGGTCACTTGATCCAGCACCTTGGCCTGCACCTTGGGGTCCAGGTTGCCGAGCATCACATAGGGGGCGGCCTTGAAGTGGTCGGGTAGCTTGGGGTCCAGGTCCAACAACACGTTCAGGCGCGTTTCCAGCGTGTCGCGATTGTTCATGTCGTAGTGGTAGCGACCTGCCCAGAAGAAGCTCTCCTTGCCCTTGAGGATCTCCAAGCCCGCCAGGTCGATACCGCGTTGCTTCATAACGCTCATCATCTCCACCGGAAAATCATCGCCCACCACGCTTACCAGGCCGAGGTCCTCCAGGAAGAACGAAGCGGCCAAAGAGATGTAGGTGGCAGCGCCGCCCACCACTTTATCCACTTTGCCGAAGGGCGTTTCAATACGATCGAAGGCGACGGTACCTACTGTAACGAGTTGCATGAGCTTGTGGAAAGGGGGGTTAGCGAAGGCAAAGATGAAGCAATGCGCGACGATGCAGCGGAAAATGCGGAAGCCGCCTCGACAGAGACGGCTTCCTTGCTGCTCCCCGGGCTGGACTTGAACCAGCGACCCCATGATTAACAGTCATGTGCTCTAACCAGCTGAGCTACCAGGGAAGGTACCCTTGTGGAAAGGGACGGCAAATGTAAACGTCCTAGGGATCGGTTCAAATGCCCACGCAGAATGTGCTGGCAAAGCCTCGGTCCACCTGGCCGTCCCTTGGGCGATAGTGAGCCCCGTGGCCATTCAAACGTCGCGGCGGGCCCGTCAACCCTGGCGGCAAGCTTCCTTCTGGTGGGCGGGTAGCTTCGGACCGGCCATAAAGCAAGAGCGGCGACCTCGTGGGGTCGCCGCTCTGTTGAACAAGGAAGACCTTTTATGCGGCCACTTGCAATTCCTCGCGCTTGGGTCCGATCAATTTGAAATCGTTCAGCACGATCTCTGTCACGTAACGCTTGAGTCCGTCCTTAGCCTGGTAACTGCGATGTACTAATCGGCCCTCCATGGCAATTGGCGATCCTTTGCGCAGAAAGCGCTGTACCAGCTCCGCCGTGCGGCCCCATGCCACCACCGTGTGCCACTGTGTGTCCGTTACCTTCTCTCCCTCCGTGTTCGTATAGGTCTCGTTGGTGGCCACGGTTATGCGGGCCACTTTGCGGCCTTTGGCTATCTCGCGCACTTCAGGGTCGAAGCCCAGGTTTCCAATGAGACGCACGTTGTTATTCAGCTTGTTCATGTTCGTACAGTGTTAGGGTTGAACGTTGGTTTCTCTTGGTCTTCGGTGCTGATTCCGAATTCCGCCGCAAACATTCCCCAACCTCGAAAGCAGATCCGGCCAGTACCCATTTGTATGCGTTCATAAGCGTTGACAATTATTTGTTCAACGGTATTTGGTATTGGAAAACCGCTTGTCATCCAGCGAATTGGGGTACCTTGAGGCGGGGAACAAGGGCGAGGCAGCATATTGCGCGCATTTGTTGTCTTGTTACCGGATAAGGCCCTTTCGAATTGCGTGAGCTGACCGAACGCGAGCTGGTGGAGGGTTGCCAGCGCGAAGACCGCCGTAGTCAGGAGACCCTGTACGGGCGGTTCGCACGGCGTATGTACGCGGTGTGCCTGCGCTATGCCCGCCACCAGATGGAAGCACAGGACCTCATGCAGGAGGGTTTTGTGCGTGTGTTCGACAAGCTGCACGACTTCCGCATGGAGGGATCGTTGGAGGGCTGGATCCGCAGGATCATTGTAAACACGTGCATCAACCACTACCGCAAGAAGGAATTCCAGAACGAGCGTATCGGCATGGAGCACATGCCCGAGGGCACCGTGTCGGCCACGGCGGTGGAACACCTTGGACAAGAGGAATTGATGAAACTGATCGGCGAATTGCCGGACGGATACAGAATGGTGTTCAACCTCTACGCGATCGAGGGCTACGACCATGCGGAGATCGCGCAAATGATCGGCTGTGGTGAAAGCACATCGCGCAGCCAATTGGCCAAGGCACGGCGGATGCTGCGGGAACGCATCGCGCAACAAGACGTTACACATGCACATGAAAGGGGAACATCCGATAGATGATCTGTTCGCTCGCGGGCTCCGCGATGCCTCGTCCACACCGCCGCCTGCGGTGTGGGAGCGCATCGTACTGGAACGCAACTGGGCGCACGTTACGCTGCTGACTTTACGTCGCCGCTGGGGCTATATGCTCTTGGGATTGTTATTGCTTGGTGGAGGTGGGTTGTATTTCGCAACACAGAACGGAACACCAGCACCAGCAGGAACAGCGCCCAGCGCGGCTGTTCTTTCCATGGAAGCAACAACATCAGCGGTACGGGTTGAATTGGTGGTGGGCTCCCCTGGAACGCTGAGGCGCACTGTTGGGCAGGACACACCAATTGCCAAGGCCCAGAATGGAGTGCCTGAGGCGCGGGCAGGGCGAGTTGAGCAGGAAGTAACCCGGCAGAGGTCCAAAGCCAACACCGATCCGCACGCCGCTGCTTCTGAGCTTATCACCCTCCAGAGCAAAGCAGGAGGCACTGAGCCGTTGACCGTGACCATAAGTACAAAGCCTGCAGTGGGCCAGAAAGCGCATTCGCCTGGATCACGACCATCAACCGCTGCATCGACGCACGCGGGAACCGATGCGGCAGCGAGTGAGACCATCGTTGCCGTGGTGCGAACAACCGATCATACCGTGGAGCCAACGTCTTACCCGATCCAATCCTCGGCTTTCGAGTATGATGCCACAGTGACCGCGCAGGCGAGCAGTTTCACCGGTACACCGCGGAATGTCGCAGGCGTTACAGCGAAAGCGCTCGGTGCAACAACTCCCGTCCCGGGGGATGCGCGCCAGATGCGAACGCTGCCCAGCTTGACGTCCGTAACGCTGGGAACGGCAGCGCTTCCGACCGTAGCACAGGTGGAAGACCCCTATGTACTGCGCAACAAGCGGATCTTCGTCGGCCTTCAGATCGACTGGAGCAGCGTGAGGGGCGAATGGCGGGGGACCAGTGAAGAGGTGGGTGCCTTGAACCGCAGCGAAGCGTGGTTGAACCGCAAAGGCTTCGGCTTGGTCGGCGGACTGCGGTGGCGCAATGGAATGCATGTGGCCATTGCTGCTGGCATTGCCCAACAGCACTCACGCTTTCTCCGCACAATGACGATCGCTGGCGACACCAGCACCACGGTGGATACCACTTGGATAGCCACACCTGCGGGGCCGCAGACGCTATACACTTGGGACATCGTACCAGTCACCATAGCGGAGCCAGGTATTGAAGAACACACAGCAGCCACGAACACATACACGCAATTCCGCCTAGCGCCGGAGTTGGGCTATGGCCGTCGGTTCGGTCGCTGGTCCGCCGGACTTCGCGCGGGTCCGGTGATCACCGTGACGCTGGCGCGCAAAGGCAACACCTTGGAACCCTCGCTGCTGCAGCCGGAGAACGAAGACCTTCCTCGCAACTCCCCCTCCGTGATCTCCCTTGATGATCGTTCCGTTGATGATCGCTTCCGCTTATCGTGGGGCGCCTTCGCCGGGCTTGATATCAACTACCACCTGACCGAAGGCCTCTCCCTGAGCGCCGGTCCGGCTTGGTCCACCAATTTTGCCGGTGCAGCAGAAGGCACGCCCGTTGCATCGCTCAGCGAATTTGGCGGCACCTTACGCTTATTGTTTACCCTACCCGAGCGGGAACGCAAGGCACCATGATCAACACCTCGCACATGCACACCGCGTTCGCCACAGCGAGCCTGCTTGCTTTACTGGCCGCAGATGCAACGGCCCAGTGTGGTGGTGTGCGCCCGGCCTTTGAATGGCATACCGAGGGGGGGGTGATGTACTTCACGGATGTTACCGACCACGCCTTCCAATTGCCGGACAGCATAACATGGACCAGCATCTCCGGGGACCATGCAGCCGGGACAGACATTTTCTTCGAATACCAAACAGTCGGTATCGATACGGTGACCCTGTCCGTTTGGCGGAACGCCTGTGCGACGGCAACCACCGCCGTGGTTCCGCACGGCGGACAGGCCGACCATTGTCTTTCGCCGGTGTATGGCACGTTCTTCTCGGCGTCCACTGGCAATAATGCGGTGGCGTTCTATGATGCGAGCAGCACGGGAGGTCAACAAGTGGTGGAGTTCTGGGACTTTGGAGATGGCCTCATCGATCTCAGCACGGACCCTTCACACTTCTACTTGTATCCGGGAGCCTATGACGTGTCGCATTCGATCAGCACGGTGGACTCCTCGACCTTGTGCTTGGCAGGCCGAGGTGAACACGTTTATGTGGATGGAAACACCAGCACCTGTGACACCTCCCTCTTCCTCTCGATGTCCGCCAACTCCTTGGGCGGCCCAACCTCCTTCGAAGCCGCCATTGTGGTGTTCAACCCCGCATTGGAGATCACCAACTCCGTCTGGGCCTTCGGCGATGGGCAGGTGGATGTTTCTTCCGGTCCGAACACCATCCATTCCTATAGCGAGTTCGGAGAATACCAGGCCTGCGTTACCGTGAATGCGTTCAACACGCAGACCCAACAGGCTTGCTTCGCCCTAGCCTGCGAGACCGTCGAGACAGCGGTCGTCGGTATGCCGGAACAGGCTTTCCTTGTCCCCATGCGCGCCTGGCCAATGCCATTCGCCGATGAACTTAACGTGGACGGTCCGGCCGTTTTGGACGGAGCGCAATGGAGCCTTTACGATGCTTTGGGCCGTGAGTTGGCGCAGGGGCGCGTTGAGGGAACCTCCGGATTGCACATCAGGACGGTCGCGATCCACGCCGGGACCTATGTGTTAATGGTGCGTTCCAAAGCCCATTCGTCCTACGTGTTCATTGTGCACGTCTAGGCAACGTTTACACCCATTCGGCACGTCTTCTTGCTGACCACCCGCTCCACGTCGCTCTCTCCTGCTAACAAATACCGTCCCTATGCGTCCATTCTTCACGCTGCTCTGCGCTTTTGCTCTCACTACGGCCACGATCGCACAGGATCCGTGCGCCGGACTGCATGCCCTCTTCACCGCAGACGTGAACCCCAATGAAGTGATGTTCGCCAACGCCACTAGCGGCACTGGCTTCCAGACCACTTGGAGCTGGACATTCGGCGATGGCAGTGGGAGCAACGCCGAGCACCCGGTCCATGTGTACGCGCAGCCGGGCAGCTATGTCGCGTGTCTCACGGCCATCAGCATTTACGAACAGCAGGGCGGCGGCCTGATCACGTGCGCGGACACAATGTGCCAGGAGGTGTTCGTTCCCGCAGGTGGCGATCCCTGCGACAGCCTGGGCACGCAATTCCAGTGGGGGCCAGGCGGAGGGCAGAACGCAGTCTTCTATTCCGCGAGCAACGGCAACTCGGACCATTGGCTATGGAGCTTTGGTGATGGTACTTTCTCGGACAACGGACCGCAGGGCGTGCATGAATACGCCAGTCCTGGCACATACGAACTGTGCCTCACTGCGTCTTATTTGATACCAGGCACACAGGACACCTGCTCCTCCACCACCTGTCAATTGATCATGATCCAGGGCACGGACCCTTGCGACAGCTTGCACGCCTGTTTTTCTTCCCTTCCTGTGGGCCAACAGAGCGTGATGTTCTCGAACTGCAGCACCGGCCCCGGTACCAACCTGCAATACACCTGGCATTTCGGCGATGGTAGCACAAGTTCGGAGACCTCGCCGGACCACACCTACACGGCTCCCGGCGTTTACTCAGTATGCTTGGTGGCATACTGGGAGAACTGCGTGGAGGAGCATTGCCAGACGGTCTTGGTGCAAGGTGGCGGCAACCCGTGCGACAGCCTTAGCGCGGATTTCATGTTCGTTCCGGACGGCGGACCACACACGATCTTCTATTCCGCGAGCAATGGCAATGGGCCTCACTGGCTCTGGAGCTTTGGTGATGGCACCTATTCGGACAATGGCCCCCAAGGAACACACGTGTATCCGGGCACCGGACCCTACGAGCTCTGCCTTACTGTATGGCAATACATACCTGGTACGCAGGACACCTGCTCAACGACCACGTGCCATTTGGTGAGCTTCGGCGGATCACCTTGCGACAGCTCGTTCGAAGCCGGCTTCCAATGGGTTGACCAGATGAACGGTTCAGCGGGATTCTATGGGGTCAGTAACCCGGCAGCTACCGGTTACTTCTGGAGCTTCGGCGATGGGGCCCATGGTGATGGCATGAACCCAATGCACGTTTATGCGCAACCTGGCGAATACCATGTCTGCCTAAATGCTTGGTACTTGAATCCCAATACACAGGACACGTGTTGGGCAGAGCATTGCGAGTGGATCACCGTGAGCGGTGATCAACCATGTGACAGTTTGTTGCAGGCACACTTCGTTTGGGAGCCATCAGGCCAGGGTATCATCCATTTCCAGAACTCATCCACCACGAACGGCCAGGCCGTGGGCTATTCCTGGACGTTCGGTGATGGTGGGCAGTCCGACGGTCTGAACCCTTTGCATACCTACGGTCAGTCCGGACAATACAATGTCTGCCTCACGGTGTACGCGCTCAACTCGCCCGATTCATGCAGCAGCACAGTGTGCCAGTGGATCAACGTGGACTCGGGCACCTCACCCTGTTCCGAGCTGAATGCTGGTTTTTCAGTTTGGCCAGGCGGCTTGTCCGTAAACCTCCAGAACACCGTGATCAACCCCAACTGGAGCTATGAATGGACCTTCGGGGATGGCCACACGGGAACGGGCCCGAGCACGGGACACGTGTACGACTATCCTGGCACCTATTTGCTCTGCCTCATTGTGGGCACCATCGACCCTGACACACAGGACAGCTGCTTCGCCGATCATTGCCAGTTGGTGACCGTTACCTCCGGAGGCAATGCCTTCTGCGATAGTTTGCTGCAAGCCCAATTCTTACCCATGCCACTGGAACAAGGTGCTTGGAGCTTCTCTAACGGCACGATCAGCACCCACCCACAATCCACCCATTATCTATGGACCTTTGGCGATGGCACTTCGGGTGATGGTTACTCCCCAACGCATGTATACGTAGAGCCCGGAGTATACCAAGTGTGTTTGACCGCATGGATGGCGGTGCCGGGGACCAGCGATACTTGCTCATCAACCACCTGCCATTTCGTTGAGGTGGTCGTTAGCATTGCGGAACAAGCCGAATACGCGGTGAGCGCTTGGCCGCAACCTGTGGAGCAGATGCTTGTTGTTGAAGGCGAGGCCTTGCTGGGAGATGCCCTGTTCACGGTTCTGGACATGACGGGCCGGGTGGTGTTCGAGCGCAACTTATTTGCACAGGGAAGGGCTGTTCTCGACTTGTCGGCACTTGCCTCGGGGAGTTACGTGCTGCGTATACGGATCGCCGGAGCAGATCAAGCAATTCGGATCCTCAAACGCTGAGTTCCCCTTCTTCGAAAATGGAAAAGGCCGGCTCTCACGAGTCGGCCTTTTCCATTCTGGGTGTGGGTGAACTTCACATTGCCACCGCCTCGGACTTGCGCTCCACCACTTGGAACTGGTTCATCACAACCTCTGTGACGTACCGCTTTTGCCCATCCTTATCCTCGTAGTTCCGATGCACCAAGCGGCCCTCGAGGGACACGTAGCTTCCTTTTTTCAATGCTTCGGCAGCCTGCTCAGCGGTGCGGCCCCAAGCCACCACATTGTGCCATTGTGTATCCTCTTTTGATTGTCCGGGGCCGTACTCGAACTTTTCGTTCGTGGCCACCGTCATCCTCAGGCGGCGCTTGCCACCCTCAAACTCCTTCAGCTCGGGATCACGACCCAGGTTGCCCAGCAGTTGCACTCGATTCTTCGCCATCGTTTCCATCGTCTTATAGTTGTTTCGTCAGTGACCGGACCATTCCGGCGTTTCGACGATACAAACGTGAGGGTCCCCACCTTGGCGATCCGACCAGTAGACGTTTACAGGCGTTCATAACCGTTCGTCATCATTTGCTTTACGACTGTGAACGACCATTGTCCGCCCGCGCGGCCCACTATCTTCGCGGTTCCCAGTTGAGCACCCACCCAAACAGGCCTCTGCTGCGACCAAAACGAACGAGGGAATGGAGACAACAGGCAATACGAAGAAGATCTTGGTGCCAACGGATTTTACCCGCGTGGCGGACTGCGCCATTAACCATGCAAACAAGATAGCAGAGCGCATGGGCGCGGAGATACACTTGTTGCATATCGTAAACGAGGCATCGGACGTGGAGGAGGCCCGCACGAAATTGACGATGGAAGCTGCGCGTGCTAAGGACACAGGGGTCACCGCCCCGGTGCTCTCACAGGTGCGGGTGGGCTCCGTGTATGAGGACATCGGGACCACCGCAACGGAGATCGGGGCCAGCATGATCATCATGGGCACGCACGGCATGCGCGGCATGCAGTTCATCACAGGCAGCCGCGCGTTGCGAGTGATCACCAACAGTACCGTGCCCTTCATCGTGGTACAGGAGCGGAACATCAAGCCCGGCGGTTACAAGAACATCGTGGTTCCCATGGACCTTCAGCGTGAATCGCGTCAAAAGCTTACCCAAGTGGGCGACATGGCCAAGTATTTCAAATGCAAAGTGCACTTGGTGACCCCGCACGAGAAGGACGAATTCCTGCACAACCAACTGCTGAACCATCTGCGCTTCGCCAATACGTTCTTGAATGAGCGCGGCATCGAGCATGAGTCGCATATTTTGGAGGAGGACAGCGACGATCTGGTCAAGGGTATCATCCGCTATGCGGTAACGGTGGATGCGGACCTTATCGCCATCGTGAACATGTTGCAGAACTCCATTTTCGGGGTGCTAGGCGTGCCTAATGAACAAGAGGTGATCACCAATGAACCCATGATACCGGTGATGTGTATGAACCCCTTGCAGATCAGCCACACCAACGCCCCTGTGTGGAACGTTTGATCGGCACCTCTGAGCTAACGTAGCTCAGGCGCGCATACCGAAGACGAGAATGTCGTCCACTTGTTCCTGGGCTCCGCGCCATTGGTTGAAGGACTCGAGCAGAAGGCTTTTCTGACGATCCATTGGCTTGTCGTGGATCTCCACGAGCAGTTCCCGGAAGCGGCGATAGAGGAACTTCTTACCGCGCGGCCCACCGAATTGGTCCGCGTAACCGTCGCTGAAAATGTAGATCACATCGCCCTTGCGCAGCTGGATGCGATGGTCGGTGAATCCCTGATCGCCGAGATCGAAACCGCCGATGGGTCGTTTGTCCGGGGCGTATTGTACCACTTCGCGATCACGTACCAGGTAGAGCGGGCAGTTGGCGCCAGCGAACTCAAGCAACAAACGCTCCGGGTCAAGGGTGCACAAGGCCATGTCCATGCCATCACGCACGAACTGGTCGCGGTCCTTGTGAAGGGCCTCGTAGGAAATGCGGTTCAGGTCGCGGAGCACGTCGCTCGGGCGCACGATACCGTGCTCCTTGATGCTTTGGTTGAGCCCATTGTGGCCCACCAAGCTCATGAACGCCCCGGGAACACCATGGCCGGTGCAGTCCACGGCGGCGAAGATGACCTTGTTGTTCACCTTGTCCACCCAATAGAAGTCGCCGCTGACAATATCCTTCGGCCGGAAGAACACAAAGCTTTCCGGTAGCAGCTCCTTTATACGCCGTTCAGGCGGGAGGATGGATTCCTGCAAACGCTTGGCGTAACGGATGCTGTCGGTCACATTCTTATAGAGCTCCACCACCTTGCGGCTTTGGCGCTCCACTTCTTCCTTCTGCCGGACCACCTCTTCGGTACGCTCGTGCACCTTGGTCTCAAGGACGCGTTCCCGTTCTCCGAGCTCCGTGCGCATTTGCAAGAGAGCATGCCCCAGGACATCTTCGTCGCTCAGGGGTTGGAAGTCGGCTTTGAAATTGCCGGCGGCTAGCTCGTGGCTGAACTCGGTGGTGCGCTTCAATCCGTCAAGCAGGTCGGCCAAGGCGATGGACATGTCGCCGATCTCATCGTTGCGCGCAGAGATACGCGTGCGAGGAAAGACGCCCTTGCCCAGGGCCAGCAGGATACTCCGGAGGCGCTGCACAGGGCGCACGATGCCCCGGACGATGAGGAAGGCCACGACCAGGCCCACGAGGGCAAGTCCCGTTCCCAAATAAAGCACGAAGAACTTCAAGGAATCGAAGCTTCGTATCATACTGTTGCTAAGCTGCTGCCGCTTGGTCTCCTGCATGCGCAACAAGGCGTCCAGATCGGCGAGCACCTTCTGTGTTTGTAGATCCAGTGGACCACCATCCTCCGCCAATTCGCCCCGTTCCATCCAGACCATCGGATCCTTGTAGCTCTCCAATGACGGCAAGATCATTTTGATATGGTCCTGCATGGTGAAGAGCTTGTCCATTTCCGTGAAGCACTTGCTCATCAGCGCCACTTCTTCCCGCTCCCACTCACCGGTCAGCGTGTCGATGCGGTCAATGATGCGGGGGAGTTCCTGATCGGTGAGCGCCACGAGCGATGTTTTTTCCGGAGCGTCGGTGCGGCTTTCGGTGAGCGCCCAGTGCTTAGTGAGCATCTGTGCGTTCAGCACAAGGTTTCGCAGGCGCACCAAGGCATCTACGCTAGGTCCATACACCTTATTGATCTGGTCATTTATCGTGCGGCTCCGCTCAAGCGAACGGTTGGTGAGGAAGACCACCAATAACGCGAAGAAGATGAAAAGGCCGAAGCCCATCCCGATCCTCCTGCCGATGGTCATCCTGAACCGCATGGGCAAGGGTTACTTGTCCTGTGGCGCGTCTTGATTCCCAGGGGTCCCTTGTTCGAGCTGTTCATACAGGAAGCGGTAATGTTCGCTTTCCTGCACGTCCTGCAGGCTGTAGTGAATGCCTTCGAGGCCAAGAAGTGTCTCCTTGCGCTTGGGATTCATGGTGTGGGCCTTCACCATGTAAGGCAATGCTGCAGAGAAGAACTCCTTGCTGGCATCCTGTATCTCCTGAATGTCCGGGATCTCCGTTCCAGCATTGATATGCTGGATATTGTATACGCCGCGGTTGTAATACAAGGTGGCCAGGTTATAATTCGCCCCATAGTTGTTACTGTCCACCAAGAGCACCTGTTTGTAGAGTTCAACGGCCTTGTCGAACCAGGCCATGTTCTCACGATCGTGATTAAAGTTCTTCGTGTATACCGTACCCAAGGCGTTATTGAATTCAATATCGCGCGGCGTGAGGACCTGCTCGGGGTTCAGGCGTAGAACACACTGCTTGTATTTTGCATACAGGGCGAGCGCCCGTGCATCATCCATCTCATTCAACGCACGAGCCGCGTCGTTGAACAAGGTCTTGCACAGGAAATCGTACGCCTGCGTGCTACTCTGAAGGTATTCGCGTGCGGAGTCGACCACCGTGCTCGTGAAGAGGCTGGTGAGGGCTTCATCGCGCAGCATATCGGCATTGGTGCCGGGGAGCTCGGCCTTGAACTGGTCCTTATAGACAAAGCCACGGAGCACCCAGGCCTCCGGACTCTTGGCGTTCTGGCGTTGCCTCACCGCCAAATCCAACAGGGTGCGTGCACCGGCCAGGTCGCCAGCCTGGTACTTGCGGTTGGCCTCGATCAGGTCCTCGCTTTGGGCACGCGAGGCCGGGACCAGTAAGAGGAGGGTCAGGAGCAGGAGGATATGGCGGAGCGCGATCATTCTTCCGCTTTGAATGCCAGTTGTACCAAGGTGCTGCCCACCTCCAGTTTATGCTTTCGCGCGTTCACCACGCTGATCTCATACTTCACCGTATTGTTCACCCGCACGAAGTTCACAATGGACCCATCCTCCAGCGCGTCCGGATATTCCGTGATGAGCAAGGTGCTCTGTTTGTCGAGCCCTTTCAGGATCGCCGACAACAGCGAGAGCTCGCTCTGGCCCACGAATAGGATATGGCATTTGTCGATCTCCGCACTGTGCGCGAGCTTTCGCACCTCGATCGCCTGTTTGCCAATGGATTTTGTTGAGTACTTCTTTACCAGTTCCTGGTACAAGTTGCTGCTTCCCAGAACGCTGATGACGAAGGGACCGGCCTTCAAGGACGGATCCTTCCACTCCACCAGCTTCGCGATGTTATAAATGTAACTGGCCTGCACAATGGCCGTCGTGTCCTTATCCGCCTCCCGCGGATCACTGATGGACATCAGCAGAAAGGGCAGCATCACCGCCGCAACCGTCCTTGCGGCCAGCGTGCGCGGGAAATGGATGAGCGTAGCTTTGAGACCTTTGATGGACAGATACATGCGAACTCTACGGGGTCAAAGTAGCGGCACGTTCAGGGTGGGGCTGCTGCTGCTCCCTATCTTCTTTACACACGCCAATGTTCGTTCCCAAGCTCCGGACACGACCATATTGCGTGCCATCGACCACGAAGCAAGGGCTGGAGCACAGGGGTATGCGTGGCTGGGTTGGAGCACGCTGCACATTGGACACCGGCTTACTGGAACCGCCAATGGTGCCCATGCCGAACAATTGGCCGACAGCCTTCTTCGCTCCAGTGGCCTGGCGGAGGTCGCCTATTTCCCCTTTGAAGCGGTGGCTTGGCAGCGGCATTCGGTGAACGTAACGATCACCGGGTCCGATGGTCCACCTGTGGCGTTGCCATCAGTTGCGCTCGCGATGACGCCTGATTCGAGCCACGTGAGCGCCGAACTGGTGGACCTAGGGAACGGACTAGCAGCGGATGCGGCCCGCGCAGGAGAGCTTATTCGCGGACGCATCGCCTTGATCAACCTGCAATTGATCGGAGCGGTTGGCAGTTCGGAGAATCTGCACCGCAGTGAGAAGACGGCGCTGGCCATAGCCCATGGGGCGGCGGGGGTGCTGTTCGTGAACCATGTGGACGGGCGTGTGCTGCTCACGGGGACCGCATCGGTCACAAGTCAACCCATCGCCATTCCGGCCGCATGCATCAGTGGGGAGGATGGCAACATGCTGCGCGAGCGTGCGGGACACGATCCGAACCTACACGTCACCATCAACATGCGCAACAGCAATGCACCCGTTGTTGCGCGCAACATCATAGCGACCATACGCGGAACAAAGTATCCGGATGAGGAGATCGTCGTGGGTGGGCATCTGGATAGTTGGGACCTGGCGACAGGAGCCACGGACAACGGTCTGGGCTCCTTCTCCGTGATAGACATGGCGCGCTGCTTTGCGGCGCTGGACCTACATCCGGAGCGGACGGTGCGCTTCGTGCTGTTCATGGGCGAGGAGCAGGGGCTGTTAGGCAGCACGGCGCTCGTGAACGACTGGAAACGTACGGGCGAACTGGCCCATGTGAAATGCATGATCAACTTGGACATGAGCGGCGATCCCAGTGGCTTCAATGTGTTCGGCCCGACGGCCCTCTGCGAACGTGTAAGCGAACTACAGAGCTGGATGCATCGGGAGGACACGAGCTTCGCAGCCAACTTCACAACGGGGCCGGGCCTGCACAGCGATCACCAACCGTTCATGTTAGAGGGCGTGCCGGTGATCGCACCGATCTCCGACCTGGGCAAGCGTGTATACAGCTGTTATCATTCCAGCTGCGACGACATCTACCTCGTGGACCCGAAGTTCATGGTGGGAAATGTGCGGCGCACCGGGCAGCTGATCTGGGCACTGGCCAATGAGGGCGAGCTACCCGACCATTTCCAAAGCGCGGAACTACAACAACTGTTGACCTCTGCAGGCTTGGAGGATAAGCTTCGCCTACAGGGCGATTGGCGCTGGTGATCAGCCCTTCCCCGATGGCGCGCTGGTGAGCGCCTGCAGGTCGCGGTCGAAGAGATACATGCCGCCCTTGTCTGCGCCGATAAGGTTCAGCTTGTCGATGAGCGTGCGCGCCAAGGTCTCCTCCTCGATCTGCTCACTCACGTACCACTGCATGAAGTTGTGCGTGGTGTAGTCCTTCTCCTTCAGGCAGAGGTCCACCACGTTGTTGATCGAGGCCGTAACGCCGGTCTCATGTTCCAACAGGGTTTGAAAGATGTTGGCAATGCCTTTGTATTCCTTGAGCGGTTGTTTAAGCGCGGGAATGATCGCTTTGCCGCCGCGGTCGTTCACGAACTTGATCAGCTTCAACATGTGCACGCGTTCCTCGTCGCTGTGGCGATAGAGGAAGGCTGCTGTTCCGCTCAGGCCGCTGGTCTCGGCCCAGCTGGCCATGGCCAGATACGCTTGGCTGCTGCTGGCCTCAATACCGATCTGATCGTTCAATGCGGCCTCGATCTTCTTGGAAAGCATGGTCCTGTTCGTGTTGTTGGTCAAATGTAACGCCCGGCCAGGGAGTGGGTTCATCGCGTGTTGAAGGTGTTCATCGCGTGGCCGATGCCCATAAGGCCGAAGTCAAGTGCTGCATCACAACAGAACTTGATGCGCTCGGGCAGGGCAACAGCTTCTTCCTTTGCCCAGGGACTCAGTACATAGTCCGCCTGCCTGCCGCGGGAGAACTCACCACCGATGCCAAAGCGCAGCCGCGGAAATGTTTCGGTGCCGATCAGCTCAATGATGCTCGTGAGACCATTGTGCCCGCCAGCGCTCCCGCTGGCCCGCAAGCGGATCTTGCCGAACGGCAGGGCCAGATCGTCGGTGATCACCAGCACGCGTTCGGAGATGACCTTCTCCTGCTCCATCCAGTAGCGCACCGCCTTACCGCTAAGGTTCATAAAGGTCTGCGGCTTGATGCACACGAGGCTGCGGCCCTTGTGCCGTAACACCGCCACCTCGGCATAGCGGTCGGGGGTAAAAACAAGGTTGGACGCCCCGGTAAGGGCGTCCAACACGTTGAAACCAATATTGTGGCGGGTGTTCACGTACTCGGGACCTGGGTTTCCCAAGCCGACGATCAGGTACTTCATCCGCGCCTATGCAATGACCGATGCGAAGGCTTTCAGGGCTTACTTCTTGGCAGCGGGTTTGGCGGCGGCTTTTGCGGGCTCGCCCTTCTTGGCGTCGGCGGCGCCGGCAGGGGCGGCGGCACCGGCAGCAGGTGTAGCGGTGCTTACAGGAGCGACCACGGCGGCCACTTCTTCCTTCTTCGCCATTTTCACGCTGGCCACAACGTCCGTGCTTTTCTCAGCGATCGTGAGGCCGGGGAACTTCAGGTCGCTCACGTGAATGCTATCGTTCACCTCCATGTTGGAGATGTCCACCTCGATGTGCTCGGGCAATGCGCCTGGCAGGCCCTTTACGCGCATCTTACGAAGAGGCTGGGTGAGTACGCCGCCTTTGCGCACGCCGGCGGGCTGACCCTTGAGTTTCACGGCAAGGCTCACGCGGGCCTCCTTGTTCTCGGCCATCTCCATGAAGTCACAATGCAGGATGGCGTCGGATACGGGATGGAACTGCTTGTCGTGCAACAGGGCCATGCGCTTCTCCCCATCGATGTTCAGTTCGATGCGGTAGGACTCGGAGGTGACCACCAGTTTGCGGAGGGCGGGCTCGTCCACGCTGAAGTGCACGGTATTGGAACCACCATAAAGCACGCAAGGCACGCGCTTGGCGCGGCGTTCGGTGGTGGCGCCCTTGGTCCCTTGGATGGCGCGCTTGGTGGCAGTGAGTTCTACCTTTTTCATGGTCGTCGTTGTTGTCTGTTGGCTTGGCGCCTGGTCTTTGTCAGGCGATGATGAAATGGCTGCTGATGCTCTCGTGGGCGCGAACGCGTTGGATCACGTTGCCGAAGAGCGGTGCTGTGCTGAGCTGTTGGATCTTGGTGGTCTGCTCAAGTTTCTCTGCAGAAATGGGAATGCTGTCCGTAACGATGAGCGAGGTGAGCGCGCTGTCCTCGATGCGCGCGCAGGCATCGCCGCTGAGAACGGGGTGCGTGCATACGGCACGCACGCTGTTGGCACCCTGCTCCATCATCATGTCAGCGGCCTTGGCCAGGGTACCGGCGGTATCCACCATGTCATCCACCAACATCACGTCACGGCCCTTTACGTCACCGATCACGGTCATTTTCTCGATCTGATTCGCTACGCGGCGCTGCTTGTAGCAGATCGCGATGTCCACACCCAAATGCTTGGCATAGGCGCTGGCGCGCTTGGTGCCACCGGTATCGGGCGCCACCATCAGCAGGTCGGGCAGGTTCAGCGATCGGATGTAAGGAACGAAGATGCTGCTGGCGAACAAGTGGTCCACGGGCACTTCGAAGAAACCTTGGATCTGGTCGGCATGCAAGTCCATGGTCATGATGCGATCGACACCGGCCGTGGTGAGCATGTTGGCCACCAGCTTCGCACCAATGCTCACGCGAGGCTTGTCCTTCCGGTCCTGACGGCCGAATCCGAAGTAGGGCATAACCGCCACGATCCGCTTGGCGCTGGCGCGCTTGGCGGCATCCACCATGAGCAGCAGTTCGAACAGGTTATCCGTGGGCGGAAAGGTGCTTTGCACGATGTACACTTCATCGCCGCGCACGGTCTCTTCGAAGCTTGGCTGGAACTCGCCATCGCTGAAGCGATTCAGTATCACTTCACCCAAACGCTCACCGCTGGCCTTCGCGATCTGCTCGGCCAGGATCTTCGAGGCGGTGCCGCCGAAGATCTTGATGGATTCCTGCTGGGGAGACATGGGTCGTGGTAGTTCGCACCGACTTTCCGTCCCCGTGGGTTGAGGAAAGGGGGGCGAAAAGGGCTGCGAATGTAATGATCTTGGTCGGTTTTCAACACCTGTTGGTGAACGGGTTAGGTGGGCCGGGCGGGATTGTACGCACCTTCGCTGCCCTACCGCCTTTAAGATCCGAGCGGTACAACCGGCCGGACATGGCAGGAACAGACCACGCAGCACGCCATCGGACAACCAACAACAAGCTGACAAACAGCCAATTGCGGCCTTGACCATCGGTTCGGGTCAGCGCCTGTCCCTCCACTTTCACCCATCCGATGCCCCCCTACGAGGAAAAGCCTCCGAAGCCCGGTGCCGTTGAACAAGCCGTACTGGCGGCCGTGCGAAAAAGCGGCCACGCAGGGATCACCAGCCAGCAACTGGCCCTTCAGCTGGGTTATAAGGAAAAGGGCTTGCGGTACCTCGTTTATGACGCGTTGGAATCACTTCAAGAAAAAGAACACGTGAAGAGCGGAAAAAAAGGTCGCTACCAAAGCACTCAGCAACGTGATGAAGCCGAGGGCACCATCGACATCATCGCAAGCGGCGCAGGATATGTGCGTTTAGGACCCGGTAAGGAGGATGTGTACGTGCATGGGCGCGATGTGGGCATGGCCCTGCACGGCGACAAGGTGGAGGTGCGCATCAGCGGTGGCCGCGGCGACAAATTAGAGGGCAAAGTGCTGCGCGTGTTGGAGCGCCGCCGCACCGAATTCGTGGGCGTGGTGCACCGCTACGAGGGCCGCTTGATCCTGGTGAGCGATGACCAGAAGGTGCAGAAGCCTTTCTTCATTCCCCCTGCGGATGCCAACGCCGCCAAAGAGGGCGATAAGGCGATCGTGGGGCTGGGCGAATGGAAGGACAGCCGCGACATGCCCCGCGCCTTCGTGAAGCGGATCCTGGGCCGCGCCGGCGAACACAACGTGGAGATGCACGCCATCCTTGCGGAATTCGGCCTTCCGCTCGAGTTCCCCGAGAGCGTGGTGCAGGCTAGCGAGGAGATCCCCAACGGCTGCACGCCCGAGGAGATCAAGAAGCGCCGTGACGTGCGCAGCATCCCCACCCTTACCATCGACCCAGATGATGCCAAGGACCTGGACGATGCGCTGAGCCTGCGAAAGTTGGACAATGGGAACTGGGAGGTGGGGGTGCACATCGCCGATGTAAGCCACTATGTGCGTCCCGGCACGGTGGTGGATATGGAGGCCGCGGCGCGCGCCACCAGTGTGTACCTGGTTGATCGCGTCGTGCCCATGCTGCCCGAAAAGCTGAGCAACGACCTGTGCTCGCTGAATCCGAACACCGACAAACTTTCCTTCTCGGCCATCTTTGAGGTGGACGACCAAGCACAGATCAAGGACGAGTGGTTCGGCCGCACGATCATGCGCTCGCAGAAACGCTTCGCCTATGCCGATGCGCAACAGATCATTGACGGCAAGGCGCAGGACGATGCGCAGTTCAAACAGGAGGTGCTCACGCTGCACAAGCTGGCCCAAGTGCTCCGCAAGACACGCATGGACAATGGAGCGCTGGAGATCGGGGGCAATGAGGTAAAGTTCAAGCTCGACGAACAGGGCCGCCCGCTCAGCGTGTACGAAAAGGTAATGGGCTCAGCCAACTGGTTGATCGAAGAGTTCATGCTGTTGGCAAACAAGCGCGTGGCGGCGTGGGTGGGCACGTTAAAAAAAGGCGGCGTGCACCCTTTCGTCTATCGCATACACGATACCCCCGACCCCGAAAAAGTGGATCAGCTGCGGTCCTTGGCAAAGAGCTTCGGCCACACGCTCACCATTACGCAGGAAGAGGATCTGCCGCACGCGATCAATCGCCTGTTGCAAACGATCAAGGGCAAGGAGGAGGAGAACATCATCAAGCAGATCACCATACGCACCATGGCGAAGGCGATCTACAGCACGGACAACATCGGGCACTATGGCCTAGGCTTCGAGCACTACACCCACTTCACCTCCCCCATCCGCCGTTATCCCGACCTGCTGGTGCACCGCGCCATGGCGCATTACCTGTCGCACGGAAAACCCCTGGACAAGAATGTGCTTGAACTGAGCTGCGTGCATAGTTCGCAGCAGGAGAAGCGTGCTGCTGATGCCGAACGCGCGAGCATCAAGTACAAGCAGTCCGAATACCTACTACAGCGTATCGGCCAGACCTTCGAAGGCCTGGTGAGCGGCCTCACGAACTGGGGCATATATGTGGAGATCCGTGCGAACAAGTGCGAGGGCATGATCAGCCTGCGCGACATCCCCGGCGACAGTTATAAGTTCGATCAAACGAAGTACACGGTGGTGGGCCAGCGCACCGGCCGCCGCATTCGCCTCGGCGATGCGCTGATGGTTACCGTGCGCGGTGTGGATATGGACAAGCGCACCATTGACCTGGCCCTGGCCGCCATTGGCGCAGCGGCATCAGGACCTTCGGACCCAACGAAGCCCTACATCGCGCCAGCCGCAGGCAAGTGGGATGAGACGCGGCCGCAAGGCCAGCGAGAAAGCGAGCAACGCAGCTTCGGCAGCAGCGGGAAGAAGAAGGCAGCGGAAGCGCGGGAGCGCCAGCGACGTTCGCTGGGCAAGAAGAAGAAGCGACGTTAGACGAGGTTCAACCGCTTGGCCAGGTCATCCTTGTAGCTACCGCCGATCGGGATGATCTTCTTGTCGTTCTCCAGGATCAGGTTGGGCTGCTCGATGGCCACGATCTTGTCGATGCGCACGATGAAGGAGCGATGCACGCGAAGGAACTCGCTTTCGGGCAGCTTGGCCTCGATGTCCTTCATGGTGCTGTGGATGGTGTAACGCGTATTGAGCGTATTGATCACCACATAATCCTTCAGGGCCTCCACGAAGTAGATGTCGCTGGTGCGCAGCTTCACCAAGCGGCTGTTGCTCTTCACAAAGAGCAGGTCCTTTCCGGCGCCTTGGCCTTCCACCAAGTTGAAGAGCAGGTCGCGTTCGCGCAGCACCTCGGCCTCCTTCTTGTGTTTGTAGAGTGCCATTTCGATCGATGTGTGGATATCGATCTCCTTGAACGGCTTGATGATGTAGCCGTACGGCTGGGTCACTTTGGCCTTGTTCAACGTGCTCTCGTCCGCATAAGCGGTGAGAAAGATCACGGGGATGTTGGTCTCCGCGCGGATCTGCGTGGCGGCCTCGATACCGTTCATCTCACCCTTCAGCATGATGTCCATGAGGATGATGTCGGGCATGGTCTCCACGGCGAGCTTCACGGCTTGATCGCCGCTGCTGGCCGCCCCTACCACATTGTACCCGAGCTTCTTCAAGCTATGCTGGATGTCCTTGCTCACGATGCTCTCGTCCTCCACCACCAGTACGTTCGTCTGCGCCATTGCTGATCTTGCTTATGCGTTCTTATGGAAACCGGTTCGTTCAAAAGTAAGCAAATAGCCTACCCCTGTGCCT
>JBKJNF010000024.1:0-6049 GCA_046596155.1 Flavobacteriales bacterium
CTTTGACATGCCGAAAGCTCGATCGCCTTCACGGCCTTGTCAAGATCCGGAGCCGACGTGTTTTCAACAAACTATCAAAAAGAAGGGGCCGCCTCCTTTTGAGACAGCCCCTTGTTCGTACCGGAAAATGGATCGCCGCAACCTCGTGATGCCTTTGTGATACTCGCTTACGAACTTTAACCGCATGAAATGGCACATGTCCCTTTCCGCGTTCGTTGTGGCCGGTGCGGTCGGCGTGGCAATGATGAGTTCGCGTGCTGGGTCTGCACCGCCTTCGTCAATGCCCGCCACAGGGTTCGCCGTTGTAGAGCTCTTCACCTCTGAAGGATGCTCGAGCTGCCCACCAGCGGACGCCGCCTTGATGGACTTGGTGGCAAGTTCGAAGCGCGATGGGCGGCCGGTGTTCGCCTTGAGCTTCCATGTGGACTATTGGAACCGACTGGGATGGAAGGACCCTTACAGCGCCGCCGCTTGGAGCGAACGCCAGCGGATCTATTCCAATAGCACGGGAGACAACGTGTACACACCCCAATGCGTGGTGAACGGCACACACAGCTTCACTGGATCGGACCGGAATGAATTGGACAAGCGCGTGAGAGAGGCCTTGTCAGGATCGGCTTTGATCGGGATCAACGCGACGATGACGACGTCCGGTTCCGCCATTCAAGTAGGCTACGAACTGAAAGGAGATGTAGAGGGCAAAGAACTTGTTGCGTGCCTCGTGGAGAGCAGCGTGAGCAGCCAAGTGACCCGCGGCGAGAACACTGGCAGAAAGCTGCTGCACAACCATGTTGTTCGCGACCTGAGATCCCTATCGTTAACAACGGCCAATGAGACAGGCTCGTTCTCGTTCGCTTTAGAGCAGATGAATGATCCCGCACAAGGGGAGGTGATCCTCTTTCTGCAAGAGCGGCACCAAGGCAGGATCCTCGCAGCAACCAGTGTGCCTCTGCCTGAAATTTGACTGATACCAGCCCCACACACACCACCTTTGCATTCGTGTGGATACCCTTGATGGAGCTACTCGTCGGCACCGTTCTGCCGATGCGTTCACTGGCCTAAGGGATCAGTGACTAAACGGTACGCCGCACTCCAAAGCGATACAGCGAAGACTATCGCCCTGCGGCATTCAAGTCTTAGGGTCTACAGCCGTGCGGTAGATAAGCAGGGCATTATTTCCTTGCTTCCTGAACCAGCCCCGGAGAGGTGGGGAAGGTTGCATTATGCAGCGGCCAGGATCGCCAACTGCCCTTCCCACTGCCCGGAATGTGCACAAGCTGCAGGATACTAACACCTGTCAATAACTCACCCCCGGTTCGGAGACCCGTCCTCTGTAATCTCGCATACCTGTTCAGTCCACGGGCCGGATGGGTATTGCTGGAAGAGCCATGCAGATCACCCCCAAACGCTTCTTCGACTTCTGTGCTACGCACGTGCCCTTGTTGCATGCGATCGCCATGAAACCTGGCGACATCAGCGAAGCGCAGGTGCGCCAGCTGATCCGCACGTTCAGCGACACCGTTGCCGAACAACCGGAGACCACTTGGCAGCGCCTGATCGATATGCAGGTGATCGTGCCTCTGGAGGAAGGGAGTGCCCATTATGTCATGTCACAGCCGTTGCTGCAGCTGCTGAACTTCCTATACAATGACGCGCTGCCAACGTCGCCAGAGATCATCCAAGGCTACATCGCTGCGCTGGAGAGCGCCCGCAAGCGCTTGGTGCTCGGCGTAGAGGCCATGGATCCGTTGAGCGTGAACATGGCCACCAACGAAGTGGACCACACCCTGCGCCGCATGCAGGATGACCTGGATGCCACGCACAGAGCAGTGATGGCCGAGGTGGCGCGATACAAGGCCGATCGTACCAGCGTCAGCGTGCGTGAACGCTACCTGCGGATCGTGTCGTTGATGGACCAGTACGTGCATCCGCTGGTGGAGATCGTCCGCGTGGACGGCCTGCTGGTGGGGACGTTGAATGAGACGGACCTGGCCTTGCGCGCTGCGCGTGAGAACGGCGTGTACACGGAGATCAGCCTGATCGAGCGGAATGAACGGCAGGTGCGCGCCTTGCGCCGTCGTTCCATCCACACGCTGAACGAGAGCCGCAAGGAACTGCAACCGCTATATGATGTGCTTCGCCGCTCCAGCGCCATCGCGCATGGCGCCACGCTGGCCTTGGGCCGCCTGCGACAGATGCGCCTTGAGGAGTGGATCACGAACTACGTGCCACAAGCCGCGCGTGCAGGCGTTGAATGCCCCCCAACCGATGCCGTGATCAGCCACATCCTGTACGATGTGATCGCGCATCCGCCCACACCGCCGCCGGTGCTCAGCATGCAGGAAAGCGGCGATACTCCACCGGACTATGTGCGCCTGCTATGGCTCAATGCCCTTACGGACAACCTCCGCGAGGAATTGCCCGTGAAGGACCTCACAGGGTGGATCGTTTCAACCTACCCGGAAAAAGGTACTGCCGATGCGTTGCTCGGCCTCAGTCGTCTGCTCTTCGACCCCACCATGGAGGTCTCCTTCAGGAGCGGTGAACAGAAGGAGTACCGCACGCGCGACGGCGTGCTGGAATGCACTACCATCTCGATCACTAAAGCATCGCCTTCGCCGGGCTACGGCGCGTAACCCATGAGCACCCTTCCCCAACTGAAGGACATCTTCGACAAGCTGCGCCAGGGCGCGTACATCACGCATGAGCAAGGCCCCCTGCACGCGTCGCTCACGGAGAACTACGATGCCTACAAGGATTATTTCGAGCCGCTCGGCCTGAACCTTGTTCGACATCCGCGTGACTTCTTCTACCTGCACACCGAAGCAGCGGAGAGTACACCGCCGTCAGGCTCGCTTCCACCCATTGCGGTGTTCAGCTTTATCCTGATCGAGGCCACTGCGAACGAGGGTCTGCCCGTGGAGGAATACCTCCTGACAGAACGCTTCAGCGTGGCCGGACTTCCGCACCTCACCAGCGATCGCTACAAGGCGCATCTGAAAGCCGTAGGCATCGATGATGAGGCCTCCCTGCGCAAAGTGGTGAGGAGCATGGTGCGTTTGGGCTGGGTGGAGTACTTCCCCGATGACACCTTCCGCTTCCTGCGGCCCTTCCACCGCGTGTTCGACAAGTGCCAGGAGATCAGCATGGCCGCCGATCAGGAATCGCGGAGCGTGCTGAAGACCGAGGAGAAGTCGATCGATCCCGAGCTGAATTGAGCACCACCACGCGACGACCCCCACGGTAACGCTACGAGACCAAGAATGAAGAACCAGACGAGCCGACCTGCCCAACGATTTGAGATCGTTCCGCTGGTGCGCCGTTTTGGTCCAATCGTATTCCACACATGCAACTAGGACCGACCAAACTCATTGCCATCCGATCCGGCAGTTACGACTATGCCGAGATCGACCTGGGCAACTCGCTTCAACTGGTGGGCCCGAACAACGCGGGTAAGACCACGTTGATCAACACCCTACAGTTCCTATACCTCGATAATCGCAATCAAATGGTCTTCGGTGATCATGATGCGGAGGCCACACGCGAATACTACTTCCCCGACCACTACAGCTACCTGCTGTTCGAGTGCCTAGGGCCGAAGGGCTCCTACGTGCTGGGCTGGCGCGGCCAGAGCAAGTCGAGCGGAGGTGATCCCGTTCGTTTTACCTATGATGGGCACTACGATGTGACCGACTACCTAACCGTGGATGACCACGTGGCGGACCCGAAGACCGTGTTGGCGAAGCTGGACAAGCGCAACTACCGCGAGCTGCGCGAACCGCAGGCGCATCGCGAAGCGATCCTGGTGGCCACGAAGGGCGAGAGCAATGGACTAGGCATCGTGCACCTTACCGAGGTGGAACGGTACGCACACTTCAAGGAGATCTTGAAGAACCTGCTGAGCCTGCGGTCCATTGATCAGCACGAAATGAAGCGTAGCTTGCTGATGCTCGCCGGCATTCCGCCGAACAAGCCGGCGCTGGAGGCCAACCGCCTGATGACAGAGGAGTTCGAGCGCATCCGCGACCGCCGCGTAAAGCTGAACACGCTGAAGAGCGAGAAGGAACGCTTGGTGAAGTACATCGACATGAGCGACGTGCGCATGGCGTTGGAGGCACGCCTGGCGCTGGTCTACGGCGACCTTATGGAAAAACGTCGCAAGGCGCACGACCACAACAAGCATGTAAAGGAGGCTATCTTGGCGAAGCAGGATTCGCTGGAACACGAGAAACGCATCACGGCCGACAATCTGAAGGACCTCGACGATCGCATTACCGATCTAGCAGCCGCAAAGGGCCGCGCAGAAGGCGACCTGTCGCGCATCACCGATCTGGGTAAAGGTCTGGAGCAGTTCGTGGAGAACCTCGAGCGCGAGGCCCTGAGCAACGCGAAAGAGCGTCTGGTGCAACTGGAGCGCCAGCTAGGCAATGCACAGCTCGCCGACCGCCAGCGCACCGCGCGCAGCCTCGCCGAGGTCACGGGCCGTGTGGCCAGCACCGAAAAGGCCATTGCCAACTTTGACAAGGCGCTGATCACAACCCTGCGCGATTCGCTGGAGGACCAAGAACTGCGCGACCTTTCCAAGCTGTTCAACCTAGAGATCTTCAAGCTGCCTGTGGAGAAGGGTGGCGTGGAACTGAAGAAGCGTAAGCAGCTCGACTCGCTGCTGAAGAGCATCGCGGAGAACATCAGCGACGACCGCTTTAGCGACGCACTGATGTCACTGCCGCTGCCGGATAACAGCAGTGCCTGGAAGGAACTGGTGGACGTGAAGGCGCTGAAGAAAGCCCTTACTGACCTGAAGGCCGAGCAGCATCGCTTGCAGGAGCTGATGGAGGCGATCGAGAACCGCGAGCAGATCGCCAAAGACCGCGCCAATGTGCAGGCCGAATGCGACAAGCACCGTGCTGCGCTCGGCCTCTGGGAGCGTCTGGAGAAGGAGAAGCACGAGGAGCCACGCCTGAAGAAGCGCCTGGCGGATGCCGCGAAGGACAAGGCCGATGCGGAGGGCAAACGCGTGGCTGCCCGCACCAAGCTGGACGAACTTTCGGTGAAGCTCTTCGAACAGCGCACTGCCCTGAACAAGGAAGATGAGCGCTTCAACCGCTTGCTGCGCCTGCTGGAACAGTGCACCCTACCACCCGATCCGGAGGCGAAAGGTAAGGAGCTGATGGCGGTGCCGGCGGACGCGGAGGACGCCATCGCACTCTACCATAGGCTCACCATCGAATACAAGGACATGAGCCGCGAGATGGACCAATTGCGGTCCAAGATCGAGAACGTCCTGAAGAGCGACATCATCGGCGCCACAGAGCTGGAGACCATCCGCTTGATCAAGGAGCAGCTCGAAGGCCTGCCCACGTTCGAAGAAGCGCTGCGCAAGGATTGGGACAATTACCTGCACTTGTTGCGTGCCAATTTCGCCAATGTGCTGAGCGGCCTAACCGACATCAAGAATGCGGCAGAGCAGCTCAACCGCCGCTTCAGCAACGTTAGCGTCTCGAACCTCGATAGCCTGAAGATGGAGGTGATGGACCAGAGCGATCTGGTGGCGCCGCTGAAGGAACTGGCCGAGACCGACCACACCGGACTTTTCGACAGCTCCACCAAGCTCGATGCGGCCTACCAGAGCTTCCGCAACAAACTCAGCGAGCGCATTACGCTGAACTATGGCGACCTCTTCACGCTGCGGTTCACGGTGAGCACACAGGGCGGACGCACACATAGCTACGACAACCTGCAGGTGGAATCACACGGCACCGCCATCACGATCAAGGTGCTCTTCAATCTGCTCGTGCTACGCAGTATGTTGAAGGAAGATCCGAAACTGCGCACGCCCCTTTCGCGCGTGCCCTTCTTTCTGGATGAGATCCACTCGCTGGACGCAACGAACCGCGGAGCTGTGCTGCGCATGAGCCGCGATCTGGGCTTCATGGCCATCACGGCGGCTCCCGAACCCGTGAGCGAGGTGGAATCGCTTTACTTCCTGCGACCGATCAATGGGCGCTTGGTGGTGCGAAATGAGCTGCGCGTGGGCGTGAAATTCGAT
>JBKJNF010000033.1:0-9421 GCA_046596155.1 Flavobacteriales bacterium
GCATGCTCGAGGCGGAGGACATCGGGCTGCACAAGTTCGACATCCTGAGCCAGCGCGGGCTGGGACACATTCGCGATGCGGTGGAGCTGGTGAACGCGCGAGCAGATGATCGGACGATCGGACGATCAGAAAATGAAGCACCAGCCAATACGCATCACGCAACTCCCCGCATCGACATCCACGACATCCCTCGCTTCAAGCAGGACCCCGCGATCAAGGAGCTGCTGCGCACAGGCAATACCATCGGCTGCTTCTACGTGGAGAGCCCTGCGATGCGTATGCTGCTGAAGAAGCTGCAGGTGGAGGACTACCCCACGCTGGTGGCGGCCAGCAGCATCATACGACCCGGTGTGGCCGAGAGCGGCATGATGCGCGAGTACATCCTGCGCCACAACGACCCCGAACGGCGCAAGCTTGCACCGCGTTCGCTGTACAACATCATGCCCGACACATACGGCGTGATGGTGTACCAGGAAGATGTGATCAAGGTGGCGCACCACTATGCGGGCCTTACGCTGGACGAGGCCGACACGCTACGGCGCGGCATGACGAGTCGCTTCCGCGAGCGGCCGGAGTTCGCGGCGGTGCGCGAGAAATACTTCAACGGCTGCTGTGCGAAGGGCCATCCCGATGCCGAGGCACAAGAGGTATGGCGGCAGATCGAAAGCTTCGCCAGCTTCAGCTTCGCGAAGGGCCACAGTGCCAGCTACGCGGTGGAGAGCTACCAGAGCCTTTACTTGAAGGCGCACCATCCGCTGGAGTTCATGGTGGGCGTGGCCAACAACTTCGGCGGCTTCTACAACACCGAGTTCTACCTGCACGAGGCGAAGCGTGCGGGGGCGACGATCGAGGCGCCGTGCATCAATACCAGCGAGGAGCTATGTTCTCTGGTGCGAAGGTGTGAGGGTGAAAGAGTGAAAGGGTATAAGGGGGAGAGGGGGAAAGAGGGTGACGGACTTTCGTCTTCTCTCTCACCCTCTCATCCTCGCTCGCTCTCTCCCCGCATCTATCTCGGTCTGGCCAACATCAAGAGCCTGAACAGCGGAACGGTGCAACTGATCTTGCACGAACGCCGCCGCCAAGGACCGTTCGCGGATCTGCCCGACCTGCTGCGCCGTGTGCCGCTGCATGTGGAGCAGGCCCGCATCCTGATCCGCGTGGGAGCGCTGCGCTTCACGGGCAAGGGCAAGCCGCAATTGCTGTGGGACCTCACGTTGCTGCATTGCCCGTCCAACGCCGATCCCAATGGCGATCTCTTCATTACGAAGGTGGAAGAGCCGCGATTGCCCGATCTGCAGCACTACCCCCTGGCCGATGCGTACGACGAGTTGGACCTGTTAGGCTTCCCGCTGTGCGATCCGTTCTCGTTGGTGGTGTGCGAACCCCATACGGAAACCGCAACGACGCAACGACGCGGCGGGAGCGCAACGCCGCAATTCATCCATGACCATTCACCGGTCGCCTTTCCGGCCACGAACCTCGTTACGTCTTCACACGCTTACCTCCTCGCGCGGGAGATGAGCGCATGCGTGGGCAAGAAAGTGGACATGCTCGGCTACATGATCCACGTGAAGACCACCACCACGAACAGCGGATCGTACATGAGCTTCGGCTCCTTCATCGATACCGCCGGCGACTTCTGGGACAGCACGCAGTTCCCCTCCGTGGCCGCTCAATATCCATTCCGCGGGCGCGGTGTGTACCGCTTCACCGGCGTGGTGGAAGAGGAGTTCGGGCACTGCTCCCTGCGTGCACAGCAGATCGAAAAACTGCCGTGGAAGCCCGATCCGCGGTATGGGGAGAAGTAGGGATGATGCCCCCCTTACTCCACCTCAACCTTCTTCCGGTCATCCTCCGGAAGTCGATCGAAAAAGAGGTGGTCCGGATCGAGCACCACGGCCATGGGCCTTTCGGCCACGGTGAAGACGAAGGTGTTCGTGCCGGTCCGCAGCTTCATCCGTTTCTGAACGAGCGGCACATCGTTCAGTTCCTTCTTCGCGTTCTTGCCGAAGGCAGGCTTGCGTTCGATCGCAATGTCGAACCAATCGTTCACCGGCACCTTCGTCTCCTTACCCAACGAGTCGGCATGCACCTTGTCCGCGGTGATCGCCACGTTCACGGTCCATGTGCTATCGGGATTCATCGTCGCTTTCGCAGTGGTGATCGCGTTGTTGTACAGCGTGATGTACTTGAAGTTGTCCTCCAATAGATAGGTGAGGCTATCAGGCGTCACCTTCCGGATGGCGCGATACATGTCCAGCGACGTGGGCCACGGTGGTTCCGCGTAGCCGAAGGAATCGACCAGCGCGTGGAAGGCCTTGTTCAGCGTGTCCTCGCCGAGGAAGTCGCGCATGCAGTAGAGCACCACGCTGGCCTTGTTGTAATGGATGTAGCCCTGGTTCTCCACCTGCATCAGCGGAGTTTCGCCAATGGCCTCAGAGCCGCGCGCGTTCTGGTATTTGTCTCCCTCGTACTTGAGGAACTTCTGCATGTGTGCCTTGCCGTATTCCTTCTCCATCACCATGAGCGCGCTGTACTGGGCCATGCTCTCGCTGAGCATCGTGCTGCCCTGCATCTCGGCGCCCATCACTTGGTGCGCCCACCACTGGTGCCCCATCTCGTGCGCCACAACATAGAACACCATGTCGATGTCCTCCTTCGCCGTGAGGTCGGTGATGAAGCCAATGCCTTCGCTGTAGGGCATGGTGCCGGGGAAGGCCTGCGCGAAGGAAGCGTAACGGGGGAACTCGATGATACGCGCCTGCTTATGCCCGTACGGACCGAAGTGCTCGCTGTAATACGTAAGCGACTTCTTCATGGAGTTCAGCATGCGCGGCACGTTCACGCTGTGCTCCTTCTGGTAGTAAACCTCAAGGTCCACGACCTGTTCCGCATTCGCTGGGTCATTCCATTTCTCGCGGGCCACTTCATAACGGGCGCTCAGAAAGGAGTAAAAGTTCAAGGATGGATGGTCCAACTCATAGCTGAAGTAGCGGCGGCCTCCAGCCATCCATTCCTTCTTCAAGGAACCTGGTGCGATGGCGATCTGGTCCGGCGCCGTGCTGATGGTGGTGCGCACGTTCACCCAGTCGCTATTCGCCATAAGGTAGTTCTGCACACGCTGCAGAGGATCGTCCGTGAGCTTCGGCATCCGATCATTCGCAGGAAGCTTGTGCTTGCGGCGTTTGGCTCTATCCTGCAGTTCCGCGCGTGGCTCATATCCCATCGTGGGCAACAGTTCCTGGTTGTTGAAGAAGCTGCCATTGTTCACGAGGCCGGTGAACTCCACATCATTCGCGATGCCCTTCTGCCGCCAACCTCCTTGCACCGTGATGCTGAACTCCGCTCCAGGTTGAATGGCCGGCGTCAGTCGGTACATACGCTGATCAAGCTTCTCATCGTTCAGTACAAGTTCCGCTCCGGGGATATCCATCTTCACATGCATCCGGTGCGGCACACTGAAGTAGAGCGTGTCGATGGCCACGGCGCTCTTGTTCTTCATCTTCACCTGGGCCGAGTAACTGATCGCGCGAGCTTCCGGATCCAGATCTATGGTGTAGGCGATGTCCGTGTAGTGCGGCTGGGGCATACCCTGGTACATTTTGTATTCCTTCTCATACCGTACTTGATCCTCCTCACCTGCATCACTAGTGGTGTAGGTGTTAATGAACTTGGTGTTGTACACACCGAACGCACCCAGCAGTACCCACAGGCCCAGAAGCCCGATGGCCGTGGCTTTGGAAGCCGAGAGGCGTTGCTTCGCTTCATGCCAACGCCAGCGGAAGCTGGTGTCGTTGCCGCGCACTAGGAAGAGGTAGCCCACGAACACCAGCAGCGCCGCGAACACGAGCCAGTATGCCTTGAAGAACAGCCAGCCCTTCAGGAACGGACCAAAGCCGTTGATATCCGAATAGGTCAGGCCTGAACTGCCGTTGAGCGTGGCCAGGTTCGACTCCACATCCATGGCGCCCCATGCAAAGATGTTGAGCACCACCACCACGATGAACACAAAGAAGCCGAGGTACTTGTTGTTCACCAGGATGTGTACCAGGAAGGCCAGCACCGCCCATAAAATGAAGGTGAGTGTACCGGGAATAATGAAATAGGTGAGATAGACCATGGGCTGCAGCCGCGTGTATCCATGGATCAGTTGGGTCACCATGCCTGCGCCCGTGCCCACGAGGTGAACGACGAACACCACACTGATCAACGCGGCCAACTTGGCGAGCAGTCCCGTTCGCGTGCGCATGGGTAACGCGTTCGTGATACCATCCATCTTCGGGTCGCGCTCCTTCCACACAAGCTGGCCGCCGTAGAAGGTGACGATGATCATGAGGTAGATGAACAGCGAACCACGCATCAGGTCCACTATGCTGTACGTTACCGGATATGTCGTATTTCCGTACATGCTGGTAACGAAGGCCAGCGATGTGAAGAGTTGCAGCAGCCCGAGCGTGATGATGATGATGAAGGGCGTGCTCTTCAAGATGCCCTTGAGGTCGCTGGCGAATAGGCTCCAGAACTGCCGACGCGAGGCCCATGTTGAAAAGTCGAGCGCAGTGTGAGGCAGCGCGAGGGACATGAAAGCGGGCTGAACGTCGCCGTCGCCATTCGTGGACTTCGCCTTCTGTACGCGTTCGGTGAAGGAAAAACGAACGTATCCGACCAAGAAGATCATGACCGACACACTTATCCAAAGCAAGCGGTTCCAGAGGACCACGCCCCCGACCGGAAGCAGCAAGGTGTTCTTGTCCTCCACCGTCCAGTACTTGGTCACAAGGTCCACGGCCGCACTGCCGAATGGGTCGAGCATGGCCCCCAGCGTTTGGTTCTCGATGTCGGTGATGAAGCTGCCAGCAACAGAGTAGCCGACGATGAGGGCGATGGCCGTGATGAACGACGCCATCGTGGTGCGGACAAGCACGGCCACGGCGAAAATGATCGCCGCGGAGAACAGCACGTTGGGCAGTGCGATGATGATGAAGGCCTGCAGGTGGGCGACGAGCAGGTTGGGCCCCACGCGGATCGGATCCAGCCAGGGCATCAAGCTCCCCACGAGCATACCCAGCGTAACACCGACCAACGGAAGGGTGGCAACGAAGGTGCTTCCAAGGAACTTACCGATCAGGTAACCGGCCTTGGACACAGGCGTGGAGAAGACGATCTGCGCCGTGTTGCTTGTGAAGTCGCGGATAGCCGTGCCATTCACGAAGGCGGTCACCATCAACAACCCGATGAAGGACATGGCCCCGTAGAACTGGTAGGCCACGAAGGGCGCATTCTTGAACACGTTGCCCGTACCACCGCCGATATTCACGTTCTCGGTGCTCACCGCGCCGAACACGAGCAAGGCATTGATCAGCAGAAAAATAAACACCATTGGCTGCCTGAGCCAATAGCGTACCTCGAAAAGGAAGAAGCGCGCGATCATGCCTTCACCGGTTCATTGGTGGAACCATGGATGGCACTGAAGAACACATCCTCCAGGCTGGGTTCCACGCTTTGGAAACCATCCTCGGGGCGCTGCGCACCGAGCACGTGGATCACGGGCTTACCGGCCACGAGCTTGTTGCTGATCAATGTGCCGGATGCCACGAAGCGCTCCAGTTCGCTCTTCGCGATGCTCTTCTCCCACACCTTGCCCGTGAGGGCCTTCAGCGCGAGGCTCGGCGCACCAGCGTAAAGCAGCTTCCCCTTATTAATGATGGCCATGTTGTTGCAGAGCTCTTGAACGTCCTGCACAATGTGGGTACTGAGGATCACCACCACGTTCTCGCCGATCTCCGTGAGGAGGTTGTAAAAGCGGTTGCGCTCGCCCGGATCCAGTCCCGCTGTGGGCTCGTCCACGATGATGAGCTTGGGTTCGCCGATCAAGGACTGCGCGATGCCGAAGCGCTGCTTCATGCCTCCACTGAATCCGCTGAGGCGCCGCTTGCGCTGATCCCACAGGTTCACCTTGTGAAGGAGGGCTTCCACCAAGGCCTTGCGATCGCCTTTGCTGGTAACGCCTTTCAACAAAGCGATGTGGTCGAGCATTTCATAGGCGCTCACGCGCGGGTAAACGCCGAACTCCTGCGGCAGGTAGCCAAGGACACGGCGCACCTTGTCCTTCTCATTCAACACGTCGATGTCACCGAGTGTCACGCTACCCGCATCCGCCTCCTGCAGGGTGGCGAGGATGCGCATGAGGGTGCTCTTTCCAGCGCCGTTCGGGCCCAGCAGACCGAACATGCCGGTAGGGATGGTGAGGCTGACGTTGTCCAGCGCTTTCACGCCGTTCGCATACGTTTTGCTAAGTCCTTGGATGATCAGGTCCATGCGATGAAAGTGGTTTTCGGTGGCAAGATGGGGCACGGCCGCGGAACCAGACGAGAGATCACATGAGCGGTTCCAACAATGGGTTGATGGGATCCTGTTCGATCGATCGCGCCGGATGCCCGACACATCCCGGTTCCTCGCCACCTTTGGACCAAGGAAGAGATCCCCCATGAAAAAGAAGATCGGCATCCTCGATCCTAGCGCGGTCCCTCAAATGCTCGTCAGCGTTTACTCGAAACACGGACATCAGGTCACGTTCGCCGTCACTTCCGAGCACGATCGGCTTGTGCGGGCCATCACGAAAGGTGAACGCAAGTTGCGATGAGCACGAAGCGGTCGAACAGGACAGCGCCGGTGATCACCCGCATCGCCCCCGCCACTTTCGACTTCCTGAAGGAGCTCGACTGCCATAACAACCGCGACTGGTTCCTGAGGCATAAGGACCAGTACCAAGCGGCGCACACCAACACGGCCACCTTCATCGACGCCTTGCTCGAATACATGCGGAAACACGACCGGCTTTCCACTGGAACGGGCAAGGAGGCCCTGTACCGGATCTACAACGATACCCGCTTCCACAAGGACAAACCGCCTTACAAGACCTGGTTCGGAGGGTCGATCGGGCGCGTGAAACCAGCATTACGCGGTGGCTATAACTTCCGGATAAAGCCTGGCGGTTCCTTTGTGGCCTGCGGCTTCTTCGCGCCCGAGCCCGCCGACCTCAAGCGCATCCGCGTGGATATCGACCAGGACCTGGAGACCTGGCGAAAACTCCTCAAGCGTAAACAGCTGCGCGACACCTTCGGTGACGTTGTGGGAGAAGGCGTGAAGACGGCGCCCAAGGGGTATTCCAAGGACCACCCCGGCATCGACCTATTGCGCCGCAACCAGTTCCTTTTTCGGCATCCGTTCACGGACACCGAAGTCCTTTCTGCGGACTTTCTCTCGAAGGTGGATATCGCCTTCCGGAACATCCGCCCCTTCTTCGATCACATGAGCGAAGTGCTCACCACGGATGAGAATGGGATGTCGGTGTTACGATCCCGCTGATCTGCGCTTCCTCGGTAGCTTGCCTGCACGATCGCGCGCAACGACATGAACAGGCAGACCGCCCTCGAGCAACTCCACCACCCGGACCGCGTTTGGGATGTGATCGTGATCGGTGGCGGGGCCAGCGGACTTGGCATCGCTGTTGACGCCGCTTCGCGTGGCTACAGCACCGTGCTCTTTGAAGCCCACGATTTCGCGAAAGGCACTTCCAGCCGCAGCACCAAACTGGTCCACGGTGGCGTGCGCTACTTGGCCCAAGGCCACCTCGGCCTGGTCCGTGAAGCGCTCCGCGAACGCGGCTACCTCGCGCGGAATGCCCGGCATCTGGTCCATGATCAGCGCTTTATCATTCCCTGCTATCGCTGGTGGGAGAAGGCCTACTACCGCATCGGACTCAGCCTCTATGACCTGATGGCAGGACGACTGAGCTTCGGCAGAACGGAGTCCTTGACGCGCGACCAGATCGTGGGCCAACTGGGCAACATCCAAGCCGGTGGCCTGCGCGGCGGAGTGCTTTACCACGATGGGCAATTCGACGATGCACGGCTGACGGTCGATCTGGCGCGCACGGCCGTTCATCAGGGTGCCTGTGTGTTGAATCACATGCCCGTATCGTCCTTGCGCAAGGACCTTGGCGGAAGGATCACCGGTGTGCATGTGGAGGATCAACTCACTGGCACACCCTACGAAGTACTTGGCAAGGCCGTGGTGAACGCAACCGGTGTTTTCACCAATGCGATCCTCGCGCTCGACGGCCCGGAGACCAAGGATCACATTGTTCCCAGCCAGGGCATCCACCTGGTGCTGCCGCGATCATTCCTTCCCGGTAACGATGCGCTCATGATCCCGCGCACATCGGACGGACGTGTGCTCTTCGCTATTCCCTGGCATGAACATATTGTGGTCGGCACCACGGACACACCGGTGCAGGAAACCGGATCGGAACCTCAGCCGCTCGAGGCCGAGATAGACTTCGTCCTGAGCACCGCCGCGAGCTACCTCACACACAAGCCCACCCGCGCTGACGTGCAGTCCATGTTCGCCGGTCTGCGTCCGCTCGCTGCGCCAACTCACACTGGGCAGAGCACCAAGGAAGTTTCGCGCAGCCACAAGGTCCTTGAGTCCCCCTCCGGCCTCATCTCCATCATCGGAGGCAAGTGGACCACCTATCGGAAAATGGCCGAGGATGTCGTGGACCGCGTGATCGAGATATCCGACCTACCTCCACGACCGTGTCGCACAGCAGCGCTGCCGATCCATGGTAATGTGCTGGCGGAACACGTCCATCCGCACGAGCGGCTGCGGATCTATGGGTCCGATGCTGATGTCATCCAAGCATTGCAACTCCAGGATCCCAAGATGAGGGAGCCCATCCACCCGGACCATCCATTCACCGTGGCGGAGGTGATCCACGCCGTGCGACATGAAATGGCCATCACAGTGGAGGACGTCCTGGCACGCAGGGTGCGCCTCCTCTTCCTCGATGCCCGCGCCGCCATCGCTTCCGCAGAAAAGGTGGCCCGCGTTATCGCCGCTGAAGCAGGCCGAGATGAACAGTGGATCGCTAAGCAAGTGCAGGAATTCCGATCACTTGCCCGTGGTTACCTCCCGCCGTTGCCCGAAGAACCACCACCATCAACTGCTGCATGAAGCCTCAACTCATCCTCGCCCTCGACCAAGGCACCACCTCATCGCGTGCGATCCTCTTCGATCATGCCGGTCGTCCGGTGGATTCGGTGCAACGGCCCTTCGCGCAGCACTTCCCGCAGGACGGTTGGGTGGAACACGACCCCAACGAGATCTGGTCGTCGCAGGTGTCCGTTGCCGCCGAGGTCATGGCCCGGGCCGGACTCACCGGCAAGGACATTGCGGCCATTGGCATCACCAACCAACGGGAGACCACCGTGGTGTGGGACCGCGCGACCGGCGTGCCCGTATACCCGGCCATCGTGTGGCAGGACAGACGCACCGCGCGACTTTGTGATGAACTGAAGGAAGCCGGGCACGCGGCGATGATCCGGCAGACGACCGGCTTGGTCGTCGACTCCTACTT
>JBKJNF010000298.1:0-8787 GCA_046596155.1 Flavobacteriales bacterium
CTACTTCTCCGCAACCAAGCTAAAGTGGATACTGGACAACGTACAGGCTGCGCGCGACCGCGCCACACGAGGCGAGCTCTGCTTCGGCACCGTGGACACCTGGTTGGCCTGGAAACTGTCGCAAGGCGCACTGTTCGTTACCGACGCATCCAACGCAAGTCGCACGATGCTCTTCAACATCCACACACTTGCTTGGGACGATGAGTTGCTGGCGCTGTTCAATATACCGCGTTCCATTCTCCCTGAAGTCCGCGCAAGCAGCGAGATATACGGACATACAGCGCCCAGCTTCTTCTCTACGCCAATTCCCATCGCCGGTATCGCAGGCGATCAACAGGCCGCCTTGTTCGGCCAGCTTTGCACAGAGCCTGGCATGGTGAAGAACACCTACGGTACGGGGTGCTTCCTGCTGATGAACACCGGGACGGAAGTCGTGCATTCCTCGAACCAGCTCCTCACTACCGTGGCGTGGAAGATCGGGGAGCGCACCTCCTATGCGTTGGAGGGTAGCGTGTTCGTGGGTGGAGCTGCCGTGCAATGGCTGCGCGATGGAGCGCACATGATCCATACATCGCCAGAGGTGAACGAACTGGCGGCATCGGTACCCGATAACGGTGGCGTGTACTTCGTGCCCGCACTTACCGGTCTGGGTGCTCCGCACTGGGACCCTTATGCGCGCGGCGCCATCCTCGGCCTTACCCGCGCCAGTACCGATGCGCACATTGCGCGCGCCACGCTCGAAGGCATCGCCTTCCAAGTGTTCGACGTCGTGAAGGCCATGGAGGCTGATGCCGGAACACCCTGCACCGAACTGCGCGTGGATGGCGGAGCATCAGCCAGCGATCTGCTGCTGCAGTTCCAAGCCGACCTATTTGGCGCGCACATCATCCGGCCCCGCACCGTGGAGACCACCGCCCTTGGGGCCGCCTACCTCGCCGGGCTAGCCGTGGGCTATTGGAGCGGGATCGAGGAGATCAAGGCGCAATGGGGCATCGACCGTGTATTCAAGCCCACCATGTCGCGCGAGGACGTGTACCACCTGCTGCACTTCTGGCGCAAAGCCGTGAACTGCGCCCGCAAATGGGCCGAGGATTGATCAACGAACACACCACACATGACACCTTTCATCGCTGAACTGCTGGGCACCATGCTGATGTTGCTCCTTGGCAACGGCGTTGTTGCCAACGTGCTGCTCGACGGCACCAAAGGCCACGGATCGGGCTGGATGGTGATCACCACAGCTTGGGCCTTGGCCGTGTATGTGGGCGTGGTGGTGGCGGGTCCGTTCAGCGGCGCTCACCTGAATCCGGTCGTGAGCGTTTCGCTGGCGCTCGTCGGCAAGTTCGCATGGAGCCGAGTGCCCTTGTACGTTGCCGCCCAATTCCTCGGTGCCATGCTGGGATCTTCGCTTGTCTGGTTGATGCACCGCGATCACTTCGCCGCTACGCACAACCCCATTGCCAAGCTCGCCTGCTTTTGCACGGCCCCCGCGATCCACCAGCCGCTGAGCAACCTCATCAGCGAAGCCGTTGGCGCTTTCGTGCTCATCTTCACCATCCTCTTCCTAGCGGGTCCTTCCATCACGCTAAGTGCGGACAGCACCGCCATCATCGGCCTGGGCTCCTTGGGTGCGTTGCCCGTTGCGCTGTTGGTCTGGGGCATCGGCCTTTCGCTCGGCGGCACCACGGGCTATGCGATCAACCCGGCCCGCGACCTCGGCCCACGCATCGTGCATGCCATGCTGCCCATCGGTGGAAGCAGTGACTGGTCGTATGCGTGGATCCCGGTGATCGGCCCCCTGGTAGGCGGTGCCCTGGCTGCAGGGCTGTACATCGCGTTGCATTGATCGATGCCGATAATGACGATCTGCGGCACGGGGCTTTGATCGGGGGCCATATGCCATCACATGCATCCCCGTTCCATCTACCTTGCGCTCACCTAAAAACACATACCCCCTATGGCCCTCATTCGTAATGCAACCGCCAACTGGAAAGGCACCGGCAAGGAAGGTTCAGGCACCGTGACCACGCCCAGCGGTGTGCTCAACAACACCCCACATTCGTTCCACACCCGCTTCGTGAGCGAGGATGGCAAGGCCGGTACCAATCCTGAGGAACTGATCGCCGCCGCCCATGCCAGCTGCTTCACCATGAAGCTGAGCTTCCTCCTCGGCAACGGCAGCCATACACCGGATGAACTGGTGTGCACCTCGAACATCCAGATGGGCCCCATCCCCGGTGGCAATGGCATCGTAAGTATCCACCTCGACCTGAAAGCGAAGGTGCCCGGCATCAGCAAGGAGGACTTCGATAAGTGCGCCGAAGAGGCCAAGGTGGGCTGCCCCATCAGCCAGGCGCTGAAGGCCCTGCCGATCACGATGACGGCGGTGCTGGTGTGAGGTCTCCTGTTCAATGCGCATTGAGCACTGAACGTCCCTCACGTCCTCCTGTTCGCCAGCAATACCGGCGCCTGCCCGTCGAAGGGGTTATCCATGCGCCCGATGCTCTTCGCTTCCATGCCGCTGGCGCGGATCACTGTGCGATCGCCGAAGCGTTTGCGCACCTTGTCCATGGCTTGGTAGAGGCTCATCGCTTCTTCGGTATCCGTAAAGGCGTCCATTTGGTGACCGCCGCCCACGAGGTTGCTGAAGCGCACGCCGACGAGCCGGATGCGCTGGCGGCGGTCGTAGAGCGTGCGGAAGAGGTCGTGCACGATGGGCAATAGGAGGTGATCGCAGGCGGTGTAGCCGATGCGCAGTTGCCGCGTGTGCGTGTTCATGTCGGCGTAGCGGATCTTCACGGCCACACAGCTGGTGAGCTTCTCGCCCTTGCGCAGTTGGAACGCCAGGCTTTCGGTCATGGCCGTGAGCAGGCCGTGCAGTTTGGTGACGTCGATGGTGTCGCGCTCGAAGGTGCGTTCGGTGCTGATGCTCTTGCGCTCGTGCCAAGCGGTAACGGGACTATCGTCGATGCCGTTGGCCTTGCGCCACAGCACGGGGCCGTGCTCGCCCAGCAGCCGTTGCATGAGGTCCACCGGTAGCTCCTGCATGGTGGCGATCTTCGCTACGCCCATGCTGCGCAGCAGGTGCGCGGTCTTCTCGCCCACCCCCGGAATGCGCTCGATGGGCATGGGCGCCAGGAAGGGCTTCTCGGTGCCGCGCGGCACCAGGATCTGCCCACCGTGCTGCTTCCCCTCGCCGGTGGCCACCTTGCTCACCGTCTTGTTGATGCTCATGCCGAAGCTGTTCGGCAACCCGATCTGCTTGATGATGCGCTGGCGCAGGTCCACAGCCAGTTTCCAGCTGCCATGGAAGCGATCGGTGCCCGTGAGGTCCACGAAGAACTCGTCCACGCTCGTCTTCTCGAAGAGCGGTACGTTCTCGCGGATCACCTGCGTCACATCATCGCTCATGCGGATGTAGCGGCCGCTGTCGCCGCGCAGGATGATGGCCTCGGGGCAGAGCTGCTTGGCCATCTTCATGGGCATCGCGCTGCGCACGCCAAAGGCCCTCGCCTCGTAACTGCAACTGGCCACCACACCGCGATCACTGTCGCTGCCGATGAGGACCGGCTTGTCGTTCAGCCGGGCATCCATCAAGCGCTCACACGACACGAAGAAGGTGTCGAGGTCGAGATGGAGGATGGTGCGTTCCATGGAACTCAATTAAAGATCGCTTCGTCGCAAAGCCTCCTCACGAACACGGGAGAACAAGTGGAGGATGGTGCGTTCCATGGAACTCAACTAAAGATCGCTTCGGATCCGCCAGAGCGCGGACCCTCGCGAACACGGGATGAGATCGACGGTTTTTGTGTCGATCGGCGGTCATTAAACTAAGCGATCCGTTGCACTTTCCAAATGCCCTACACCAACAATACCTATCCACCACCGGTCATCACATTCCGAAGTTCCGGCCCGGGTCATGAGCGTAACTTCACCGCACGGTCCATTAGATCGACCCACACACATGAGAACTTCTACCCTTTTCTCGATCGCACTTATCACGCTCGGAGCACAGGCCCAGACCACGCACCAGTTGGCCAACGTGGGTACCTCGTTCAATCCACCGGTGATCACCATGCAGGCGGGTGACAGCATTCATCTGGTCCTTTCATCGCCGCATACCTGCACCCAGGTGTCACAGGCCACATGGAACGCGAACGGGAACACGTCCAACGGCGGGTTCAACTTCAGCGCTGGAACGCACACGTTCGCGCTGGATGTGCCAGGCACTTATTTCTACGTGTGCATCCCACACGCCTCCTCGGGTATGAAAGGCCAGCTCATCGTCCTAGGGTCGAACAGCATTGGCGAAGCAGGTGCGAACAACCCGACGAACGTGTTCCCCAACCCGGCCACGGACATTGTTCATATCGATGCGGCCCTTGTCAAACCCGGAAGTTCCGTGGTCCTTTTCGACCTGAGCGGGAAACGCGTATTGCAAGTGGCTCCGATGTTGACCACTACCGTCAACGTCGGTCGTCTAGCACCCGGCACCTACCTGATGCTTGTGAGCGATGCCAAGGGTGATCTGCTCATGCACGAACGCCTCGTGATCGCCCCGCACTAAGGAAAAAGCGGCAAGCATATTGGTCATGGCGCCGCCACTGCTGGCGACATGTGTGGGCTCTGCAAGGTTGAAACTTAATGTTCCTCATGTCGCCCCCCGAGCGGAGGGGTCAACTTTGCGAGCATGTGGTGCACAGAGCGCGAAGGCGCTCACACCAACTCCTCCCACCAACGTTCGCTGCGCGATGGATCGAACACGGTGATGATGCGTCCGATCCGCGGCGTGAACAACGGCAGATCCACCTCTTCGGCCTTCTTTGTGATCCGCTCGATGGACTCCTTCCACGGATGCAGGCCTAGCGCGAACTTGCCCCAATGGATCGGCATGAGCACACGCGCCTTCAGATCGAGCGCGGCCTGCGCCGTCTCCTCCGGGAACATGTGGATCTGTGGCCAGTATTCGCTGTACGCACCGCATTCCAACATTACCAGATCGAAGGGACCGAGGCGCTCCCCGAGCTCCTTGAAAGTGGAGGAATAGCCGCTGTCCGCTCCGAAGTAGATGCGCTTGCTCGCACCCTGTAACACGAAGGAACCCCACAACGTGCTGAACCTGTTGGTCATGCTGCGCCCCGTGAAATGGCGCGATGGCGTGAACGTGAGCTTCACCTTCCCTACGTACATCTGCTGCCACCATTCCAGTTCAGTGATGGACGATGAGGGCACGCCCCATTTCTCCAAATGCGCACCCACACCCAGGGCGGTAATGAAGCGCAGCTCCTTCGATCGTGCGCTCGCCACCAATGCAGCGATGGTCTCGTAACACAGATGGTCATAGTGATCGTGCGAAAGCAGGACCACGTCGATGTGCGGCAAGAGGTCCGCGCGTATATGCTCCGTGTACGCGAACCGTTTCGGACCGGCGAAGGTGAAGGTGCTCGCGCGTTCACCGAATACGGGATCAGTAAGGAAGGTGATGCCGTCCAGCTTGATCAACACATTCGAATGGCCGAACCAGGCGATGGCCATCTCGGTGTTGGGTATGCGCTCCCAGGCTTCACGGTCGAAAGGGACCACGGGGATAGGATGCTCCGGTTCGCGCCCTTCGGCCCCACGCAACATGGTCCACATCACCTTCACCAAGGTGGTGAGCGGCATCTTCATGTTCGTAGGCTCCACGTTGTGCAATTGACCGTCACGATAGTTGGGCAGGGCTTGGATCCGCTTCAGCCGTTCGCCTGCTGGGTTGCCGCCGATGCGGGGTGCGAAACGGAAATACAGCACTAGCGCAAGCACCAGGCCTGTGATCAGCAGAAAAAGGGACCAAAGGAGCGGGCTCATGTGGGTCGTTGGGGCTCAAAGCAACGCCGCTTTCGTCGATCCTACTACGCGTTCCGTCCGATCGTCATTGTTCCCGGTGGAAGGAAGCCTAGCTTTCGTGAATGCGACCCATGCCGACCCTTGTACCGCTCCGATCACTTCTTGTTGGCTCCACCTTGGTCTGCTTGCTTTCGGCAGGAGCTCAGGATGTTGTGCTGGTACCCTTCGGTTCCACCTGGAAATACCGGGACAATGGAACCAACCAGGGCACTGCCTGGCGAGCCACCGCGTTCGATGACAGCGGCTGGGCCAGTGGTCCGGCGCAACTGGGCTATGGCGATGGCGATGAAGCCACCGTGGTGAGCTATGGCGCGAGTGCCACAGCGAAGTACATCACCACCTATTTCCGACAAACGTTCACCATCGCCGATATCAATGCATACGATGGCTTCCTGTTGAGGCTGAAGAAGGATGACGGGGCGGTGGTGTATGTGAATGGAACGGAGATCGTGCGCTCCAATATGAGCCAAGGGACGGTGAGCTACACCACCCTCGCCTACGGGGCCATTGATGGTTCCGAGGAGAACCTACGCTTCGACCAGATCTTTCCGAAGACCACGTTCATCACGGGCGCCAACACCATCGCCGTGGAGGTGCATCAGAACGCCGCGACAAGTTCGGACATCAGCTTTGAAATGGAACTTACCGGGCTTGATGCGACACCTTCCCTTCACCGCGGACCCTACATCCAGATCGTTACACCCACCAGCGCTGTGATCAAGTGGAAGACCGATGTGCCCACGGATTCGCGTGTTCGCTATGGCACCACAGCAGGCGAGCTTCTTTCCAGCGTGGATGATCCCGCCTTGAGCGTTGAACACGAGGTGACCGTCACCGGCTTATCGCCCTCCAGCACCTACTATTACTTGATCGGCACAAGCACGGCTACACTTGGCGGCAACACGTCGTCCCATTTCTTCAAGACCCATCCACTGCAAAGTACACCGGCAGCCGTGCGCATCTGGGCCATTGGCGATGCCGGCACAACCACCGCCGATCAACAACGGGTGCGCGATGCCTACGCCGCCTATTCTGCCACCCAGAAGGCCGATGTGTGGTTGATGCTCGGCGACAATGCGTACTGGGAGGGTCGCGAGATGGACTATCAGGAAGGCATTTTTAAGATCTATGGTGATCAGCTGCGCAACACCGAGCTATGGCCCGCACCGGGCAACCATGATTACTATAGCGGGGCCAGCGCCGCAACAAATACAGGTCCTTATTACAACGTGTTCGCACTTCCGAAACTGGCCCAGGCCGGTGGCGTGGCGTCCAATACCGAGGCCTATTATTCCTTCGACCATGGCAAGGTGCATTTCGTCTGCATCGACTCTGATGGCAGCCCGCGCAACCTCAGCGGCGCCATGTACACCTGGTTGGCGAACGACCTGGCCTATGCCCGCGCCAACAGCGAGTGGGTCATCGTGTACTTCCATCATCCGCCGTACACCAAAGGCACACACAACTCCGACACCGAGGCCCAGTTGATCGAGATGCGGACCAACTTCGTTCCATTGCTTGAGCAGTACGGTGTGGACCTCGTGCTCTGTGGCCACAGTCACAACTATGAGCGTTCCTACCTTATCGACAACCACCTGGGGCTGTCGACCACCTTCGACCCCTTGCCGATGAAGTTGGACGGCGGTAGTGGCTCAAGCACGCCCTACGTTAAGCCTGGTGGACTACCAGGACATAAAGGCACCATATACACTGTTTGCGGCGTAAGCGGAAAAAAGGGTGGCGGCACACTGAACCATCCGGCCATGTACATGAGTACCGGGGCCTATTGGGGAAGTATGGTGATCGACATCAACGGACTCACTATGAACACCAAGTTCATCAACGACGTGGGCACGGTGATCGACCAGTTCACCATCCAGAAACAGATCGCTGTGAATGTGAAGGTGATGCTCGAGGGTGCCTACGATCTCACAGCGGGGCTTATGCGTGATGATCTGCGCATGAACGGACTTATCCCCGCAGCCCAGCCCTATACCGGCCTATACCCATTTGTTGCCGAAGGGGGCACCGAGACCGTGGCGCCTGCTGTGCTTGCCATTACGGGCAATAACGCCATCGTCGATTGGATCCTGGTGGAACTGCGGGATGCCAACACGCCCAGCACCGTTCTTCGCACACGCGTCGGACTGCTGCAACGCGATGGCGACATTGTGGACGTCGATGGTGTTTCTCCACTGCGGTTCAAGATGGACCCGGGCAACTACCAGATCGCTGTCCGGCACCGCAATCACTTGGGCATCATGACAGCCGCGCCCGTGACCATAGGCACCACGGCGGTCAACGTGGACCTGACCACAGCGACTACGGCTACTTGGGGTATTGATGCATCCAAGAACGTGAACGGTGTGATGACGATGTGGACCGGCGATGCAGTGCTCGATGGTACGGTGAAATACACCGGGGCGAGCAACGACCGCGACCCCGTTCTTACCCGGGTCGGTGGTACGACCCCGAACAATTCCGCACCGGGTTATTATCCCGAAGACCTCAACCTCGACGGCACCACCAAATACACAGGCACATCCAACGACAGAGACCCCATCCTCGTGAACATTGGGAGCACCACGCCGAACGGTGTGCGGGAGCAGCAGCTGCCCTGAGCACAGCACATCAGCGGGATCCGTTCCCGTGTTGCGCTCCACCACGAACGCATTCCGGAAAGGTCCCGCTGACGACAGGTCCATGGGCACATGCCTCTACCGCTTCATCGTGGCACCTTGGGCCACCAGTTGCTCAATATCGTTGTTCACGCTGAGGATCAACAGCGAGGTGGCCGTGCAGAACACGGGACTGGTGATGCAGTGGTGGCCGTTCCAGCTTCCATCGGCGAACTGGATCTGAAGCAAGCGGGCCGTGATTCCCTCGTACCAGTTCTACCAG
>JBKJNF010000222.1:0-11988 GCA_046596155.1 Flavobacteriales bacterium
GCCGGATCCTCATGCGTATTCTCCGATCGGCCCTCGTTGTTCTTGCCACGGTGGTCAGCCTCGGGCTGAGCGCACAGTCTGCTGGAGAAGGCGGGCAGACCGGCGCACGCGTGGAGATCCTTGGAACCGATGTGCTCGAGTTCGACCGCACGATCAGTGGCGCGCAACGGCTCATTGGCCATGTGCGACTGAAGCACGCAGATGCCCTGATGCGGTGCGATAGTGCTCACTTGTTCGAGGACCAGACCGTGCACGCCTTCAGCCACGTAGGCATCGATCAGGGCGATACACTTCACATTACCGGCGACAAGCTGGAATACAGTGGACGATCACGCTTTGCTACCATAACCGGCAACGTGCACCTTACTGATCCGGGCATGGAGCTCACCACCACAGCCCTTACCTACGACCTCGGTTCGCGCACGGCGCGCTATAATACCGGTGCCACCATCGTAAGCCGACGCGAACAGAACACGCTGACCAGCCGCAACGGAGCCTACCTCGCTGGCGCCCATCGCTTCATCTTCAGTGGAGCCGTGCAGTTGCGACATCCAGAACGCGCGATCGATGCGGACACGTTGCACTACACGACGAGCAGCGGTGTGGCCGAGTTCTTCGGCCCCACCACCATCACTCAGGGCCGAACGCGGATGTTCTGCGAACGCGGGAGCTATGACACGCGCAAGGGCCAAGGCCGCTTCACACGCGCCGCGCGGATCGTGGACGGCGCGCAGGAGCTTCGCGGTGACAGCTTACACTACGACAAGAACAGCGGACTGGGCGAGGCTTGGGGCCATGTGGCCGTGCTGGATACCGCTAACGACCTGCTCGTGCGCGGGAACCTTGGCCGCCATTGGCAGATCGATGGACGCTCCATGATCACCGGCAGGGCTGAGCTGGTGATGTTGATGAACGGCGATTCGCTCTTCCTGCATGCCGACACACTCTTCGCGAGCAAGGACAGCCTCGGCGGCAAGCGCATCCTGGCGCGACGTGGTGTCCGCTTCTTCAAGAGCGACATGCAGGGCGTCTGCGACACGCTTACGTATGTGGAACGCGATAGCCTGATCACCATGCGCGGCGTGCCCTTCCTTTGGAGCGGCACGGACCAGATCAGCGGACGCATGATCTCCATCACACTCCGCGATGGGAGGGCGCACCGCTTACTGGTGGAGCGCAATGGCCTGTTGGCGAGTAGTGTGGACAGCACGCACTTCGACCAGGTGAGCGGCCTTACGATCACCGGGGAGTTCAACAACGATGAGTTGCACCGCATCGTGGCCGAAGGCAACAGCCGCACGGTTTACTTTGTAAAGGAGAAGGGGGCGGATGACGTTGAACGCATCACCGGAGTGAATCGCGCGGATTGCAGCCGCATTCAGGTTCGGTTGGACAGCGGGAAGGTGAGCACGGTGAGCTTCATCACCAAGCCCGATGCTGTGATGTATCCACTTGAAAAAGCGCCACCCGATCAATTGCGGATGAAGGGCTTCGTGTGGAACGAGGCTGCACGCCCTCAGGAAAGGATCGACATCTTTGTGTCGGGGGAATGATCCGCCTGCATTCAGCGTTAACGACAGGATATGCTCCACTCACTTTTGATCCTCGCTTGCACGTTCACATGGAGCGCACCGCCCTATGTGCCGGACGCCGGAATGGAAGCGCGGGCCGAATACTACGCATGCCACCTGCAGGGCCAGTTGAGCGAGCGGGTTTTTATGGCCGCATACCGACGGGCGAAGCGGCAGGGCCCACTACCCCGCGTGCTTGCCATTGCGGATATGACCCAGCGTAGCACGGCGCAGCGCCTTTACGTGGTGGACCTGCGCACCAACAAGCTGCTGTTGCGCACGTGGGTGGCGCATGGTAAGGGAAGCGGGGAGGAGCGCTGCGTGCGCGTGAGCAACCAACCCGGATCGCTTTGCACCAATGCTGGGCTTCTGCGCATCGGTGAACGCATCGTGAGCCCCAAGCATGGCGATGCCTTATTGCTGCACGGACTGGACCGTGGCCTGAACGACCGCGCGGAGGATCGTGAGATCATCATCCATGCAGCCGATTATGTGAGCGCCCGTTTCATTCGAGTCGAAGGACGTTTGGGACGAAGTTGGGGCTGCCCGGCCGTTGCGCCCGAGGTGATGATGCAGCTTGTACAACTGCTGCCCAAGGGATCGTTGCTATACATCTACGCCGGCTGAGCGTCGGCCTTGCGGCCGAACCTCGGATCTTTGTGCGCCCGATGTCAATGAGCGCAGGTCGGCTTCATGTTTAGACAACTCCTGTTCGTGCCGGTAGTGGCCATCCTCCTGATCGGCTGTGACCATGTTCCCAACATGCCGGCACCTTCCGTTGCCCAGCGCGCCGATAGCATCCAGCGCGTGTTCGAAACACCGGTGCCATACACTCCGCGACGGCTGGACAGCCTGCTGGTGCTGGAGTTCCTGAAGGGGCATCCCCAATTCAAGATAGATTCCTCCGGTGTCATGGAGTTTTATCGTCGCCGCGAATTCCAGCCTGCTTGGTTCCACAGCGACAGCCTCGGAGAGGCCGCCATGACCTTTCTGCAGCTCATTGGCACCATCGACACCTCGGGCATCAGAAGTGCCGCGGACCTGCACACACTCGCACACGAGGTGAACGCGCTGATCGAAAGTGCGGACACGTTGGCCTGGACGGACTCCTTGATCGCGGTAACGGACATGGCCCTCACCGCGCGCTTCTTCCTCGTGGCTGAGACCAAATACGGAGGTTTCGTACAGCGCGACCTGCGCGAACTGGATTGGTACATCCCCCGCCGTAAGAAGAACTACGAGATGTTGCTTGATTCGTTGGTGGCAGGGGTTTCGGACCTCAGTCCTATTGAGCCCCTCCACCCACAGTACCGATCGCTGAAGGATCAACTGAAGCGCTACGCTGCACTCGAAACCCTGCCATGGCCTCCGCTGGACATGCGGCTGTGCGACCGCAAACAGCCCGTACCTCCGGACAGCTCGGGCAAGGCGCTGCGCGAACGCCTTTATCTGCTGGGCGATCTCGCCATGAACGACGGTTCCAACAGCTTTGACAGTTCATTGCAAGTCGGTATTCGAAGTGCTCAGCATCGCTTCGGCCAGAAGGAGACCGGCCATCCCGATGAGAAATTGCTGGCCGCGTTGAACGTGCCCATCGCCGAGCGACTGCGCACGCTCCTGCTGAACATGGAGCGCCTGCGGTGGATGCCATCACGACCCGATCCCGACCGGATAGAAGTGAACATCCCGGAATTCCGTCTGCATGTGTATGAGCACGATTCCCTGGCTTGGGAGATGGACGTGGTGGTGGGCGCAGAGGCCACCCACACGGTGATCTTCACCGGCCTGTTGAACCAAGTGGTCTTCGCACCGTACTGGAACATCCCGCAAAGCATCATCCGCTCGGAGATCCTTCCTGCTGTTAAGCGCAATGCAGGATATCTGGACCGCAAACGGATGGAGGTGGTGATGGCGGGCAAGGTGGTGCCCTCGCGATCGGTCTCGTGGAAGCGATATACAAATGGCGTCCCGTTCACAATCCGCCAGCGACCCGGTCCGGGCAATGCCCTTGGTCAGGTTAAATTCCTCTTCCCAAATCAGCACAGCATTTACCTACACGATACGCCCTCAAAGGACAAATTCGCACAGGAGAAGCGTGCCTTCAGCCACGGGTGCATCCGCCTGAGCCAGCCCCGCCGACTTGCTGAGTACGTACTTGCGCGAGACTCCACTTGGACATCAGCCAGCGTGTTGAAAGCCATGCGCGGCGATACCGAACAGATCGTGTCCATGGCCACTTCCTGGCCAGTCACGTTGGACTACTTCACCGCTTGGGTGGACGCCCACGGCCAGCTACAATTTCGGGAAGATATATACGGCCATGACGAACACCTCGCTCTAGAACTGTTCGATCATGCCCACAAAGAAGATATGACCAACGTCCCGTGAGGATACTTCACCCTAGCCTAGCCGAACACCGGCGAGCGCTCAATTGGCCCACAACTCCACAACGGCCAGCTTCCATCCAGCCTTCTTCAACCAGGCCCGCATGGTGCTGTCCTTCGGATACTGATCCTTGCCGAGTAGCACCCGACGGTTCATGATGGTCTGCTTGCTCAACTTCAGCTTCTTCCAGATGTTGGGCGTGGAGACCATTTGCTCAAAGGCGTCCGGTAGAGGATGTCCTTTTGACTTCTTCATGTTGTTGTTTCTTATTTGGGCAGGTATTCTGAATGCCGAATTCCGAGTACCAGGCAAAGTTTACGATGAAACCCCCAAGAACGCATCACTTTTCGCACCATTTGGCGAATTCGATCCATGGTTTACGGTACCCCTTCGGCCATTCTACGGTAGGATATCCTACAAAGAACAGGCCTAGGCAACGGTCATTCGGACCGAGCCCAAGGAATTTCACCATACCTGGGCCCGTGAGCGGTGCGCCAGTGCTCCAGAAGCCCCCCAGTCCATAAGCGGTGCATGTCAGGTGCATATTCTGAACCGCGCAGGCCATGGCCAGCTGTTCCTCCAGTTCGCTGATCTTCCCTTTCGGATCACGCTCCAGCCCCAACGCAATGGCCACGGTGGTCTGTAACGGGCGCTGTGTGTGGTTCTCGAACTTCTTTTGCATGAACTTTTCGGGCAGCGTGATCCGGGTATACTCCTCCCCAAGGAATGCGGAAAGCCGTAGCAGCGCCTCCCCGGTGAATATGGTAAAGCGCCAAGGCTGCGTCATGCCGTGGTTCGGCGCCCAGGTGGCGTTCTGGATCATTCGCTCGATGATGTCCCGATGAACCACTCGGTCCGTGTAGTCTTTGGGATAGATGGTCCGCCGGTCGCGGATCAGATCGGTCAGTTCACTCACGCTATATTTCATCGAGCCCGTTTCTGGGTGCAAAGAACAGCATACGGATGGAATGCACAGGCAGCGTTCTGCCTAACATTGCCGTCATACTTCCGAACCCCATCCCCAACCAACCCATGCACGTTCGTTACGCTTCCTTGATCCTGGCCGCTGCTGCACTATCTGCTACAGCACAGCCGACCCTTACCAGCGCGGACAACCTACCGGCCATCGGTCAGGTGTTCCCCTACCACAAAGCCGCTTACGCCGCGCCCCCCGCAGCGGGTACCGGTATGACCTACAATTATTCCGGCTTGGTTGAAACAGGCCTTACAGGCTGGCAATGGATCAGCCCTTCGGAATATTCAAACCCTGCCGCGTTTCCAACGGCCATCCTCGCTGCCACCAATGGCGTCGACACGCTCTTCTTCACCGTAACGACCAGTGGTCTTGAGCGCGTGGGCGAACGTCAATCCATTGTGGGCTTTGATGCGGAAGTGCCGTTCACAGATGCATCCCTGAACCTCCAATTGCCCTTGAGCTATGGCCAGAGCTGGAGCGATAACATAGCTGGCAACTTCATGGTGGATACCTCTCCCGGCGTGCGCTCCGGAACCATCAATGGAAGCGCTGACGGCAGCGGCCTGATCACGATCCCTGGAGGTGAGCCCGCAGCTGAAGTGGTCCGCGTGTACACCTATACGCAAGAAGTGAACACCCTGACCCAGGTGCCCATATTTGGGACCGTCACGGTGATCCATAAGCGTGCGCAGTACGACTACTACGCTCAGTTCATGAAGACGCCCATCGTGCGCGTTTATACCGACAGCCTTTCTTCTTCCATCGGCCTTACGCAGAACACAAGTGCCATTGAGTGGTTGGATGCCGCTTTGGTGGGCATGGCTGAGAAGGCACAGGCCGCGGATCTCCAGGTATTCCCCAATCCGGCTACAGACAACGTGAATGTGCGTTTAGCTGAGCCTGCAACACGCAATATGACCGTGGATCTGTGCGATGCCACGGGTCGTGTGATACTTAGCCAGCGGGCCATACCCGGTGTGCAGCAACAGGTCATTGACCTATGCGGCATAGCTCCTGGTGCCTACATGTTGACGTTGACCGAGAACGGTAAGAGCATCCGGTCGGCGCGCGTTATGCGCAACTGATCATCTACACGATCATTCACGAAAGCCCCGGGGTCCGCTCCGGGGCTTTTGCATTCCTACCGAACTAAGGCGCTTCGAAGGCGTTACTTTCACATCCCATCCATCATCGCCGAACCTTCGGCGGCTCCCATGTTCGGTCACCGTTTCGCCAAGTACGTCCCGGTCAAGGACGATCGTACACCCTTCGAGCAGCTGTTGCCGCTGTTCCTTGAATTGCTTACGCACACCAGCGGCGATGTGGAGGAGGCTCTGGACTGGATGAAAGAGCTGGACAAGGAACAAGGCTTTTTCAGCAAGGACTATACGCTGGAGGACTTCAAGGCCGATCTGCGTAAGCACGGGCTCATCGGCGACCGGCCCGCAAAAGGCGGAAAGACACCGCTGACCGGTAAGGCGGAAAAGCTCATTCGGGAACGTGCGCTGCAGCAGGTCTTCGGCAAGCTCAAGAAGACTGAGCGCGGAAGCCACGCCCTACGCCGCACAGGGCAGGGTGATGAAGCCACCAGCGATCGCCGCACCTACCGCTACGGCGACCGTATCGAGCAGGTGGCCATGAGCGACAGCATCCGCAATGCCCAACAGCGCGGCATCGACGACCTGCGCATGAGCGAGGACGATCTGGAAGTGATCGAGACCGAACACCAGAGCGCTTGCGCCACTGTGCTAATGATCGACATCAGCCACAGTATGATCCTCTATGGCGAGGACCGCATTACTCCAGCTAAGAAGGTTGCCATGGCCTTGGCTGAACTGATCAAGCGGCGGTATCCCAAGGACACTTTGGACATCGTGGTCTTCGGCAACGATGCCTGGCAGGTGAGCCTGAAGGACCTGCCATATCTCCAAGTTGGGCCCTTCCACACGAATACGGTCGCAGGCCTTGAACTTGCCATGGACATCCTGCGCCGCCGTAAGCTGAAGAACCGTCGCATCGTGATGATCACCGATGGCAAGCCCAGTTGCATCAAGCGCGACGGTGAGTATTACATGAACAGCTTCGGGCTGGACGAATACATCGTGGCCCGCACTCTCGACGCAGCTGTACGTGCGCGGAAGTCCGGCATTCCCATCACCACCTTCATGATCGCGCGCGACACCTACTTGCAGCGCTTCATCGAAAAGTTCACCGAGGCCAACCAGGGTCGCGCCTTCTACACCGGGCTGCAAGGTCTGGCCGACATGGTGTTCCGTGATCACACCACCAACCGCAAGGCCTCCTGAACCTGTTACGGGCCGGAAGCTTCCGACCCCAACGAACCAACTGCAACTCCCATGTCCCCAACAACGCTCGCTGAGCTCAAGAAATCCGGTTACGTATCACGCTCCGTAAAGGAGGAATTGCGCGCCAACCTGATCGCACGGATCCAAAAGAAGCAGCCGCTATTTGCTGGCATCCACGGTTACGAGGACACCGTGATCCCGGCATTGGAACGCGCTATTCTCGCAGGCCACAGCATTAATCTGCTCGGCCTGCGTGGCCAGGCCAAGACACGCACGGCCCGTGCATTGGTGCAGCTCCTCGATGAGTGGATGCCGATCGTGGAAGGCAGTGAGATCAATGACGATCCGCTCGCTCCGATATCACGTTACGCCAAGGACCTCATCGACATCAAGGGTGATCACACGCCCATCGCCTGGGTACACCGCGACCAGCGCTACACCGAAAAGCTCGCCACGCCCGACGTCACCGTGGCCGACCTTATCGGTGACAGCGACCCCATCAAGGCGGCAAATCTGAAGCTCGATTACAGCGATGAGCGTGTGATCCATTTCGGCCTGATCCCGCGCAGCCATCGCGGCATCTTCGTGATCAACGAGCTACCCGACCTACAGCCGCGGATACAGGTGGCGCTCTTTAACATCCTGCAGGAAGGCGATGTGCAGATCCGTGGATTCAAGCTTCGTCTACCATTGGATATCCAGTTCGTTTTCACGGCGAATCCGGAGGACTACACCAACCGCGGCGCGATCATCACGCCGCTGAAGGACCGTATCCAGAGCCAGATCCTTACACATTACCCAGCCTCCATCGAGCTGGGCATGAAGATCACCGCACAAGAAACGCGCAGCACCAATGACCAGATCCAACGTGTGCAAGTGCCGGACCTCTTGCGCGTGCTCATCGAGCGCATTGCGCTCGAGGCCCGTGAAAGCGAGTTCGTGGACCCCAAGAGCGGCGTAAGTGCGCGGCTCACGATCACCGCCATGGAAAGCCTGGTCAGTGCCGCTGAACTGCGTGTATTACGATGCGGCGAAAAACGGACCGTGGCCCGTATCGGCGATCTTTACGCGGTGACACCGGCCATCAACGGCAAGATCGAACTCGTGTACGAAGGCGAGCGCGAAGGACCCGAGAAAGTGGCGCAACACTTGCTGACCGTAGCCTTGCGCAATGTGTTCCTCGGCCTCTTCCCCGATCCCGAAAAAGCGCGTAAACAGGCACGGGCCGATGCCAAAGGGCGCGCCAAGCCCGACCCCTACGCGGAGATCATCGCCTACTTCGACGAGCACCACCTTGAACTCGTTCTTAACGCATCGGACACGTTGTATCGCGATACCTTGGACAAGGTGAAAGGGCTGCGCGAGTTGGTCACTACCGACCATCCGTATCTACCGGCCAACGAGGTTCCCTTGTGGATGGAGTTCGTGCTGCATGGCCTTGCGGAAAAGAGCCGGATCGGGCGGAGCACGCTGGTGGATGCTGTGCGCTTCACGGATGTGATGGGCAGCGTGCTCACAGGAGACGAGGGGGAGGAGGAGGAAGGTGAAGTGGAATAGATCCGCGTTCCGCATTTTAATGGCATAAGTCATTGTTCTGGCCATAACGGTGTGGGTAGCTTTAGTTGGACCTAAAGCTTACCGTCATGAAAACGCGCTTCTTTCCGCTCCTGCCCTTCTTTCTAGGTGCACAGATCAATGCTCAGCCAGTGCTTGAGCTCGTTGATGTGGGCACCGTACCGGGGGATGCCTTCACCTACCATGATTGCCCTTGGCAAACGCCGGGAACTCCGGGCATGGCGCAGACGTGGAACTTTGCAGGCTTTACTACAGACAGTCTCGTGCAGATCGCGTTCGTGGACCCTGCCACCACGCCTGATGCAGCTTCATTCCCAACGGCCACCATCGCTGCTGATGACGATAGCGTTTTGGCCTATTCCGTGTTCAATTCCACGGGTGGCCAGTTCTTGGGCTTGAGTCTGACGGGGCTCGGAACGATCGTCTATTCCGACCCCATGCAGATGGTGGTCTATCCCGCGACCTATATGACCAGTTGGACCGACATATTTGCGGCGAACTTCTCGATCGGTGGATTCCCGGTGGCAAGGACGGGGACGATCACAGCGGAAGTGGATGGATACGGCTCCATGATCATGCCCTACGGCACGCTGACCGATGTACTCCGGGCCTCCTATGTTGAGGATAATGTGGATGATAACGGCTTTGGAACGACGTCCGTCCATCGTGTGTACACGTATTTCCTGCAGGCCGGCACCCACTATCCCATCGTGGACATCTATTCGATAACGGTGACACCAGTGTTCGGACCTGCTATCACCGTGGAAGGGACGCATTGGCTCGTAGTGGGACCTGATGCAGCCCCAGGCGCTTCCGCGTCACCTGAACAATTCCGAGTGTACCCGATCCCGGCCACGGATCAGCTGAATGTGGAGTTCCTTGGAGTGGGGACCGGTGGTCCTTGGACACTGGATCTGGTAGACGCATCCGGACGGGTCGTTACTCAACGCAGCTTGGGGAACCTGGCACGGTCCAATCATATTGAGCAGATCGATCTGCGCGGTCTGGATGCAGGTATGTATCTGCTCCGAGCCACTGTGAACGGTCATTCCGTAGTCCGCCGCGTCCTGGTTGAATAGGTCCGTCGGCTCGATGTTAACCGGCGCCTCAACCGACTCAGTATCCGAGTATTGAGCAAGGTCGATCAAAGATCGACTTTCGTTGATCCAACGATCGCAAAGGGAATGCCGTACTTACTCCTGCGAGAACTTGTGTGGGTCGTGATGATCATCATCGATCTCCCGTTTCACTTTGTTCATCTTCATGCTCACCACGGCCAGTTCCTTGTGGCCGTGGCTCATCAGCCAGTTGAAGGCCTCGCGATCGCCATCGCCTGCCATGGCCATCTGTTTTAGCACGCCGAACTTGTGATGTTCCAGCCACTTTAACGCCCCCTGGTCGCCCTCAATGCCGGCGATCAACGCCATTAAGTGAGGATGGCCTTCTTTCAACAACCATGCGCGGGCATCCTTCTTCAGGCGCAGGGCGAAGGTGAAGATCCCGAGTTCCGGGTACCCATGCTTCATCAGCCAATCGCGCAGCGCAGCATTTCCCACAATGGCCTCGCCCCAGGCGATCAGGACTTTGGCGGGGTAATCGGTGCGCATGGTTAGGCCGCGAAGTTACCAGCATGGGGAGCCGCGGTCCTTCAAGGGTATCTTCGCCGCATGCGTTCGATCGTCCTGCTGGCCTTCGCCCTCTTGATGCTGCCGCTTGCGGCCCAGGACAAGTCCACCGAAAAGAAACTCGCAAGCGCACGGGCTTTTCTGGCGCGCAATAAGCCCTATAAAGCGATCCGCGCGAGCGATGCCATGCTCGGCCGGAACCCAAAGCCCATTTTCCACATCATCCGTGCCGAAGGCTATAATGCCATTGGCGACTATCACAAGGCTTTGCGCGATGTGGCCGCCTATCAACACATCGTAAAGGGGGATGCCGAAAGCTGGTTCCAAGCAGGTGTGGCCCATGCGGGCCTCGGGCAGCGGGATAGCGCGCGCACCTGTTTTGGCCGGGTGCTGGGTCTAACGACCTCGGCCACCAACAATGACGCCCCGACAGCAGGCCTTCGAAGGGAGACGTATTACCGCATGGCCCTGATGGAACAGACCGATGCCCGACCCACGCTGGCGATCATGTGGGTGGATAGTGCCCGTGTCCTCCAGCATGAAGCCACGGATCCGCGATATGACCGCACCACGGGCGAGTGCCATGCCCTTGCTGGCGATTCGGCCCTGGCTGGCCAGTTCCTGCGCAAGGCCCGGGACATGGCCCCGCGCGATGCCGTGATATGGAACAGCCTCGGTTATTACCGCTTTGCGATGTTCAACGAGCACGAGCTGGCCATCATAAGCTACGACCGCGCGATCAAGCTGAATCCGAACTACAGCTATGCCTTCAACAATCGCGGATGGAGCCAGTACAAGCTGGGCCACAAGGACCGTGGGTTAAAGGATATCGGCTTGGCCAAACGTAAAAAGGTGTTCAATCCTTTCGTCTACCGCAACCTCGGCCTCATCGCGCTTGCGGACGGCGATAGCCTTCGGGCCTGCGAGTCCTTCCGTCGGGCGGTGGACTACGGATACACAGCTTTATACGGCAAGGAGGTAAAGGAACTGATAGCAACGAACTGCCCCGAGGCAGAGAAGGGGAGGGTGCCCCTGCAAACGCCAAACGCGCCGCTGGACCGGCCTGCGACCAAACCCGCCACCCGCACAAACGCACCATAGATAAGCCCATGGAGAACTTGATGTTGCGCGATGATGCGCTGAAGGGGAAGACCATTACCGTGACCGGAGGAGGAACGGGACTGGGCCGTTCCATGGCGGAGACCTTTCTGCGGCTTGGAGCGAACGTGTGCATCACCAGCCGCAAGCTGGACACCTTGGAAAAGACCGCGCAGGAACTTTCGGTTTCAACGGGTGGCCAGGTGCTGCCCTTGGCCTGTGATGTGCGCCAGCACCTCGATGTGGACCGCTTGGTGGCCTCGGTGAACGAGCGCTTCGGTAGCTGCGATGCGTTGGTGAACAACGCGGCGGGCAACTTCATCAGCCCTACGGAAAGGCTCAGCCCCAAAGCATTCGAAGTGATCATTGGGATCGTGTTGCAGGGCACGGTGAATTGCACACTTGCTTTCGGGAAACACTGGATCGCGAAGGGTGAACGAGAAAAGGCGGTG
>JBKJNF010000082.1:0-26647 GCA_046596155.1 Flavobacteriales bacterium
CTTCACTGAGCCCAGTGCCGAGGTGGACATGAGTTGTTCCATTTGCGGAGGTTCGGGCTGTAACATTTGCAAACACAGTGGGTGGGTGGAGATCATGGGCTGCGGCATGGTGGACCCCGCAGTGCTCACCAACTGCGGCATCGATCCCGAGGTGTACAGTGGATTCGCTTTCGGTATGGGCGTGGAACGCATCGCCCAATTGCTCTATCGCGTGCCCGATCTGCGTCTCTACTGGGAGAACGATGTGCGCTTCCTCGATCAGTTCTCCGATGGGGCTTTTCGGGGGTGAGAAGGGTTCGGTTTCCAGCGCCACCGCGCGAAGGCGCAACGAAGAACGCAACGCGGAACAGGCAGTGATACGGCCGCAATCATGATAGCGGATATCCGAACGGAGGTATTGATCGTGGGCGCCGGTCCTGGCGGCTGTGCGGCTGCGCTTGCACTTGCGAAGCAGGGTGTGCCCGCCGTGCTAGTGGACAAAGCCACGTTCCCGCGTGATAAGGTGTGTGGGGATGCCTTGAGCGGAAAGGTGATGCGCGTGTTGGACCGACTTGCTCCCGATGTTGGTGACGTGCTGCGTTCGGATGCGTGTCAGCTTCCGAGCTGGGGGGTCACGTTCACTTCGCCGGGCGGCACCTCCTTGCGCGTACCGTTCAGTCGCAACACCGGTGTGGGCACCGCGCCCGGTTCGATCATGCCGCGTTTGGACTTCGATCAGCTGCTCTTTGAAAAAGCCCGAAAGGCCCAGGGTATCAATGTGGTCCAAGGTGTTCTGCTGAACGACTTTACGCGCACTGCGGAAGGTTGGCTCGTTTCGGATCAGGCGAAGAGCACACGCATTCAGGCGCGCATGGTGATCGCCGCCGATGGAGCGAACTCCCATTTCGCGCGGCACGTCGCTGGCATCGACATGGACCCGCGGCATCATTGCGCTGGTGTGCGCGCCTACTACAGCAGTGTGCGTGATCTGGATCCGCAGGGCTTCATCGAGCTCATCTTCCTCAAGGAACTACTGCCGGGCTACCTGTGGATCTTCCCGTTGCCCCATGGGCGCGCCAACGTTGGGCTGGGCCTCCGCAGCGATGTGGTACGCAAGCGCCGCACGGATCTCAAGGCCACCTTGAAGCACTTGCTCGCCACCCATCCGCAGCTGAAGGATCGCTTCGCGAACGCCCAGATCGAAGGTTCCATCCAGGGCTTGGGACTTCCGCTGGCGAGCAAGCGCCGCGCGCTCAGTGGCGATGGCTATCTGCTCGTGGGCGATGCTGGCCACCTCATCGATCCGTTCACCGGCGAAGGCATCAGCCATGCGATGATCAGCGGCATGCATGCAGGCGATGTCGCTGCAGAATGGTTGAAAGGAACAACGCAGTTGTCTGCTTTTGATGCGCGCGTATGGAAGCGACTGGGCAAGGAACTCGCCATCAGCACGCGCTTGCAACAACTGGCGAACCATCCGTGGCTCTTCAACCTCGTGGTGAACAAGGCCGTGAAGAACCCCGCGCTCGCCGATACCATCAGCAGCATGTTCAATGACCTGGACATGCGGGAGCGATTGAAGAGGCCGTCGTTCTATGTGGACCTGTTGCTGGGCCGCAACGTCAAGGCCTGACCCAACGCGCCACTCTGCGGTCGTCGTCCATATCCAACACGGCGATGTAGGGTCCCGAACGCCAGCCCGGCGTGGCCAGCGTGATCATATTCTCACCTGCAGCAACCGATACGCTTCTATCGATCACGCAGCGGCCCACCATGTCGAAGCAGCGAAGCACCGCTGCACGCGGTTCTCGCGAAGCCACGCTGAACGTGATACCGTTCTCCAGGACGAGCGCGTTCAGTTCCGTGAGGGCTTCTGTGGGCAATTGGATCAGCACCACCTTTTCCCGGTCCTCTTCGCTCAAGCCATCAAGATCAACATGGCCGCCATCCAACGTGATCACCCACTTCATGTTCCCATCCAGGCTGTTCCCATTGAAAATGCGCGAGCCCGGTGCGAACGTCAACTTCGCGCCGTTACCGAGCGTGGTATGCAGATCGGTCGGAACCACAACGCCGCCGCCTTCCTTCAGCACCACCATGCCGTGCATCACCAGTTCCGCTCCGGCTCCAATGACCACGTCGCACCCCACGTTCAGCGCCAGCATGCCGCGGTTGCCAAGGCCATAGTGCAGTGTTGCCCCGGGGGCCACCTCCAACGCGCTGCCCGCTTTGAAGAGGAAGCAGGAGCGCGCACCTTCAAAGCCTAAATGGCCATCCTGGTGCACGTAGCGCTCGCCATCGCCCCAGATCAGTTCCGCGATCATGTAGGTTAGGCAGAGATCGGCACCGTTGTTCACTACGGTGAGGTTGTGGAACAGGGTGTCGTTGTTGAGCACCGCTCCGCCGCGCAACTGCGTGTATGGTTGCAAGTTGAATCCCGTGAACGCGTCGAGCGTCAAGGTGACGTTAGTGGGCGTTGATACATTCGGCAAGGGTGTCAGATCCAAATAACTCACGTGATCAGGACCGGGATACGTGGTGTCCTCGTACATCGCGAGGAAGTTGTAGCCGAAGAAGGGGATCAACTCGAAACTCGATGGACCTGTTTGGAACTGCGACATGGACGCTTCGGTCACCTGCACGAGGCTGCCGTCCTGCTGGAAGTCGAACCCCGATGCGCTCCAGAGACGATATCGTTGCCCGGGGTCCGGTGCCGACAAGCTGAACTTGAAGATCAACTCGCGCAACGCATTATCTGCGAAGCCCTCGGTGGGCACGCACACACTGAAGGGGGAGCCGCTCTGGCTGCTGAAGTAGGCTGCTTGATACCAGCGTACATCATACCCGGTTCCTGTGCTGTCCGGTATGCGCACAGCAGCGCGGATTCCCGTACACTGCCCTTCAGCGCAGGAGTTCTGTGAGTTGAGGAAGGTGTTGGCCAACGGGAACCCATCAAGGGTGAAGGCGTATTCGTTGTCGGGCGTCAACGGGATCGCCGTTGCAGAGTCGAGCTTCAGTCGGAGGAATACCGGCTGCGAAGTGTTGGTCTCATCGAAATCGATGCGGGCCTCAACGAGCTGGCCAACCACATGTGCGAGGTTGATACAGACGGTGCTGTCCACCGGACCATCCCACGTGCCATCCAGCGTCTGGTAGGCTTCCCAGCCTGTGTAACCGAGCACGGAGGTGCCTGTATCCCACGGACAGATGTTCATGGCCGTGTCTGTTGCTAGAAAGCCCGGGAGCACGACTTGAGCGCTAGCGCTGAGCGGAAGAAGCAGGGCAAAGGCGGCGTAGCGTGTGATCATGCGGCCGGGGTTTCTGTGAAGATAGCCCGGAGCGGCGGAACGCTGCCTGTGCGTTAAGGAACCGACCCTTAGTGGGCCGATCTTCGGCGATGTCCTATGGCAACTGCTCCACCCGTGTGTTCGTGGGCAGCGTGCTGCCCACGTTCACCAGGATCGGGTCGCGGTCGTTGCCTGCACCGGTGTACTTCACCTGGCCATCGAGGTTCACATCCTCCACCGTGTACCCGGTGAATACCGCGTTCGGGGTAGTGCCGCCCACCTTCACCAGCACAGGGTCGCGGTCGTTGTCCTGGCCGGTGTACTTCAGCGTTGCATCCGTGTGCACATTTCCTGCCCATAACAGCTGCACGCTACCAGAAGCCTTTGTGGCGGCGCTACCTGAACTGAACACGGCCGTGGTGGGTGCGCTAAGGTCGATGAGCGCGGATGATCCGGTCAGGGCGACGGGCACAGCGGTCATGGCGCCTAGGTGGTTGCGGTGGCGAAGGGCGACATGATAAGATCCCGGAGTGCGTGCGAACAGCACCGGTGAAACACCATCCACGTCCACCACATCGCCGTCGCGTTGGATAAGTGCGCAGCGTGTGGCGATCACGGTGGATGGAACTTCTGCATCGCGCAGTTCCAGCAGCACCCAATCCACAATGGCGTTGCTGCCGGTGGTGTTCAATACGGATGGCGCAAGGGTCTCGCCGCCACCGCCGCTGACCTGGGTGAAACCGAGTGCTGTATACGGCTCCGTGATGGGGATCAGCCCCTGCACGCGTAGGCTGTCGTGCATCATTCCAATGTTGCTGTCGTAAGGCCCTTCCAACAGGCCACGGACACGCACCTGAATGTTGATCTGTGGCACGATGAAGTCGGTGGTCACCGCGAAGTGATCACTTGCCGATGCGGCATCACCGCTGTTAAGGCCCAGGGCTACCAGGGTGGCCGGGGGCATGATCTCCGTGCGCAGGATGAAGGACTTGGCCAAGGTCATCGCGGCATCGGTGTAGAACAGGTGGTCGAGCAGGCCGCTCGGGTATGCGCTGCTGTTGCTGCGCCAGGTGTAGCCCATGCGCGCTTCGGTCTGCAGGGCGTGTGCGCTTGCGGCCGCGGTGCCATCCCAATCCATGGGTCCATCAGGGCCATACGTCGCGTTGTTCTGGATGTCGCCGGTGAGCAGGGTGGTGAGCTGTTGCGCGTAGCCCACGGAGTTCAGGTCGCCGGCGTATACCATGGGCGTTCCGGTGGGCAGGGTGAAGCTGCCACCCGCGTTCATCGCGTCCTGCACGAAGCGCACATACTCATCCGCTTCGTTCTGGCGGTTCAGGTCCGCCGTGCAACAGTGCAAGTGCGCCGCCGTGAACAGCAGGTCGGTGGCGTAGTTCGATGGCAGGTCGATGAGGGCGGCGTATTGCCGCGTGAGCGTGGGCCAGGTCTGCAGGATCGGCCAGCGCGATGCGATCACCATGTCGTAGTCGTCCTTTGCGGTGTACCAGCCGCTTCCCCCAAGGGGGAGCCATGCGTCCAGTCGTGTCTTCACTTGGGCGGCCGTACTGGAAACGCACTCGCTGAATCCGATGATGTCCGGAGATAGGGCGTTGAGCATGCGCTGGTATTCGCCCTGCAACGCTGCATTGGTGATGCCATCGGCCAGCACGTTCCACGCCGTTATCCGAAGGTGTGAGGCCAGATCCTTGGTGACGGTGATGGGCACGCTTGGCATTACTGGCGTAGGGTCGAATGTGTAGCTGAACACCGAACCTGTATTGGGCATGGCATCCAGGTTGTCGCTCTCGCGGAAGAGCACCTTGATGGTGTTCGACGTGAACAAGGGATGCACACCATCGGGCACGGCGTTGCGCGCGATGGCGATCTCGAAGGTGTCGCTGGTGGTGGTGGGCAGTGGAACAAGGTCGATCGACGACCAGGTGATGCTCGTGGCCGTGGGCACATACTGCGTGCACACACGCGTGTCGAACTTCACTTGTAGTTCAGCCCCGTAGCCGCTTTGTGGCGATGTGCCGGTGCCCGTTGTGTTGTCCGCATCGATGTACAACCGGATGGTCTGCGGCACCACGTCGTCCTGCAGGTCGAGGTCACTGCCTACCACCAACTTGATGTAGAGATACGCTGCATCATTGGTCACCTGCATGCTGATCAGGTCCACACCGGTGGCTGGCGAGTTGTTGTCAGTGAACGTGGCCAGACCAGCGCCCCAATCATCGAAACGACCGTCCATCGTGATGGCGGTGCTTTGGGCCAATACTACCGAAGGCCGACAGGTAAGTGCCAAGAAGAGCAGGGCAGGGGCGAAACGCATGGGACGGACTAAGGGGTTGAATTTACGGGGTTGTGGCCTTGGACCGGCCGTGGCGACCGGATTGGGACGCAGTACCGATGGAGATGTAACTTTTCCCGGTCCTGGGTTGTCTTACGCCCGAGACCTTCCGACTTGACCCTCCAGGATTACAATACCTGCGTTGACCTGCACAGCGATGGCGTGTACCGCTTCGCAGTGAAACACCTGCGCGATACCGACACGGCGAAGGACGTGGTGCAGGAGAGCTTCGCGCGGATGTGGCAGAAGGTGGAGGACGTGGATGCCGCCAAGGCCAAGAGCTACCTGTTCACCACAGCACACAACCTTATTGTGGACACGGTGAAGCGCGGCCAGCGGAACCCCCGCATCGACGAGCATCATGAGGACCTGCAGTTCACTTCCGAAGGTGGGCAGCCCGATCTGAAACGGATCATTGACGCGGGATTGGCCACCTTGCCGGAAGTGCAGCGATCGGTGATCCTGTTGCGCGATCTGGAGGGTTATGCCTATGAAGAGATCGCGGATCTCACCGGCCTGAACCTGACGCAGGTGAAGGTGTACATCTACCGGGGTCGCACAGCGTTGAAGGAATACATCGGCAAACTTGAGCTCGTCCTGTGAAGCTTGATCGCAGCACATATGAAGCCTGGCTGCTCGATCGCATCGAGGGAAGCCTCTCGCCCGATCAGGTGCGCGAGCTTGACGCCTTTCTGGCGGCGAACCCGGAGTTGGGCGCTGGTCTGGACGAGCTTCCTGCTGTATCCTGTGTGGCCGATGCGATCGCCTGGAAGGATGAACTGAAGAAGCACTTTCCGCCCCAAGGCTTTCCGGACGCTGCGCGGCTCAACGACTTCCTCGTTGCGCGGCTGGAACATGAGCTCACCCCTGCGCAGGAACAGGCGCTGGACCGTTTCCTCTATGAGCACCCTTGGGCAAAGCGCGATGCGGAGCTGATGGCCCGGAGCAAGGCGGATGCATCGTTGATCACCTTCAACGCGAAGCCAAGCATCCAGCGCAACTTCCCGCCGCTCGGGCTTCCCGATCAGCAGCGCCTTACCGACTTCCTGATCGCCGAAGCTGAGGGTGATCTATCCCCTGATCAGCGTTCCGCGCTGTCCGAGTTCATTCAAGCTGATCCGGATGCGCAACGTGCGGCGCGGTTGGTGAAGCTGGCGCGCGTAGGCATCGAGCGTATCGACTTCGCGAACAAGGAACAATTGAAGAAGCGTGAGGCACGTGTCATCCCGCTGTGGCCCCGACTGGCCGCGGCCGCGAGCATTGCGCTGGTGGCGGGTGCCGCGTGGTGGCTCCTGCGCGAGCAGCAGGTTGAACCCGTTAGCGTTGCCGCGCAGAAGGAAGAGACCGCACCATCCGCCCCTGAAGTGCGATCGGTACCGGAGAAGAACGAAGCGCCTGTGGCAGCCGTTGTATCAAACGAGCGCAAAGAACAGGCCAGCACGGCAACGCGGCCTATACGGTCAGTACCGGCTACACCATCGGTCGGGCGCAAGGAACCCGAGACTCTTCCGCAGCCACAGTTGCCGGTGCCGCAGGAGCCGACACAACGCCCTCAGCTCGCTCAAGAGAACAACACGCGACCGTCAACTGCAGAGCAACCTGCGGTGGCACAGATCGACATCAATGCGCCCACACTAGCCGGACCATCAAATGCAGAGAGACCCGCTCATCAGGGTAGCACCACCATCAGTACGTTGCTTGCTAACACGGTACGGGAGGGGGTGCTCGATGCGCCGCAACGGAATGCTGGCCTCGATGGCGATGATGCCGTGGCCGCGGTTGATAAGGGCTTGAGCACGATCACCGGTGGTGCGGTCCATGTTGAGGTGAAGCGTACACCGGTGCGCGAGCGTCTTCACCTACGTTTAGGCCAAGGCTTCTCGCTTACTGCCAGCCGCGGTCGCTGAGCGTGGCGTCCGATCTGTTAGGATACACTTCATTTCTTGGTCATGTGCGTGGAGCTTCTTTGCACCGCGAACAAGCCATGGACCGCTCATCCACTTTGTTCCTCCGTTCGTCATTCAAGCGATCGGTGATCGTAACAACAGGTGGGTACTTCGCGTCCCCTGATCAGCGAACATCGATCACCAACAAATACTCCCATGAAGACCTTCATCACACTCCCTGTATTGCTGCTCGGCGCACTTTCCATGTCCGCAGCAAGCCCCGCCACGCCTCTCCCCGCATCGGTTCCATCCGCCATCGAGCGTGAGTTGGAGCGTCAGATCGACAAGTATGTGACCTATCCCATCCTTCAACCCGCCAAAGAGATGGAAGGGGAGGTGGTCGTCAGCTTCGTGATCGATGCCGTTGGCAAAGTGCGGGTGATCACCGCCAACAGCACGAATGATGTGTTGTGCACCTACGTGCTGAAGATGTTGTCCAAAGTGGATATCGGCGACAATCCCGAGGGTACCTGGAAGACCACTCACATGCGGTTCCGTTTCCATCCAGAGGCGTGATCCGTAGCTAGGTCTAGTTCAAGGAAGCCGCTCCGAACGAGCGGCTTCCTTTTTTCTGTCATACAGCCATCGGTCCGGCCTTTCTGTTGCCGAACTCATCTGGCCATTGCACCATCCATCCCGCGATCAACGCCCCCCATCATTTCGCTTGATATGGCCTGTAACAAGACGGGAGCTTTGGGCGTCCAACGAGCACAAACACATCAGATCCCTCCTCCCATGAAAACCCTGCTCGATCGCATTGCACTTGTTCTTGTCACTGTATCCCTGTTCGGGAATGTCCGCGCTTCGGAGCCTCCGGGGAATGCGTGTTTGGCGACCGCTGACGCTGCCAACAGTGCTGCCGCCGTGCCCGTGTTGATGCAGCTTGAATTGGACCACCAGCTGAACAAGCACATCGTGTATCCACTGATGGCCAAGGCGAACGTGGCCGACGGTGTGGTGCTCGTGAGCTTCGTGATCGATCGCGAAGGGCGCGTGGAGGTGATCGACGCCACCAGTGAGAACAGCTGGTTGCGGGACTATGTGCTGCGTCGACTCGCGCGCGTGGACATCGGTGACAATCCCACCGGCACCTGGCGTACCACGCATATGAAGTTCGTGTTCCATCCGGAGGCTTGAAGCTCCAGCGTACACTGTGCGAAGCCGCCCGATATGGGCGGCTTTGTCGTTTCCGGGAATGGCAAAGATCACAGGTGCCTGTAACATTCCGCAGGTGCTTCCGGTCCTATGATCAGAACCTGTCACACATGAAAAGCCGCTACTGCCTTACGTTGGCCTCGGTCCTCCCGCTATTAGCCATGGCGCAATCCGATAGTACCCTTGTTGACACCACAAGCAGAACGGGACTCGAAGGCCATCGGCTTGAGCTCGGCATCAGCAATAACAAGGGGGCGTATGCCCAGGTGAAAGGCAACGACAACGCCGGCAACGACACTATCCGCATCGAACTGAAGCGCAAGATCATGCGCATTATCACCACGCCGCGCACCGACAGCGACAATATGGACAGCACAGGTGAGCTGTTGAAGCAGGCACGCCGAGAGCGGCGCAACCTGTTCACCTATTGGAGCGGTATCGATGTCGGGATCAACACATTCATTACTACGGATGGTCGTTTCGGTGACGGACCGAAGGCGGGGCCGATGCTACTTAACAACCTGCGCAGCCGTTGGATCAGCATCAACTTCATGGAGCAGAAGTATGAGTTCGGCAGCCACCACGCAGGCTTCTTTTGGGGCCTTGGCCTGGAGTTCACAGGCTATCATCTGAGCGAGAACGCAACATTGGGATATAATGGGGACAGTACGTACGCTCTGGCGATCGAAGACCCGCAGTTCACCAAGAATAAGCTGCGCCAGATCGGGCTGCGCTTGCCGCTGATGTTCGAGTTCAACACCAAGAAGGCACCGCTCCCTTCAACACCGGAGGAATGGAAGGCGTTCCATCACGATAACGGGTTCAGTCGCAAGGGTAACTTCCATATCGCAGCGGGACTGGTGGGCAGTTGGCACTTCGATACGATGTACAAACAGAAGTACCGCGAAGGAGGTGAAAACAAGAAGTTCCGTGACAAGGGCGACTACAACTTGCTGCCCTACCGGGTAGCTGCCCGCGCACAGATCGGTATCGGCAGTTTGAACCTCTTCGCCGAATACGGCCTTACACCGCTCTTCGAGAAGAATACCGCTCCTCCAGTAATGCCTGTCACCGTCGGCTTTACCTTGATCGGCTTCAACTAGGATCCACGGCGCTGGCAACGAGGGTTCCTTTTTACACGCCGGAACGGAGCTTCGACGGATCGTCGAGGCTTCGCCTATTTTTACCGTCCATCTTCGCAGTCACCAAAGCCCGCCATCGGGCCCTTACCCCAACCTTCCGGACCATGGGTCGTGTATTCGAAAAGCGCAAGCACAAGATCTTCGCGCGCAATGCCAAGCTCAGCAAGCTGTTCTCCCGGATCGGCAAGGAGATCGCTATGGCCGTGAAGGCCGGTGGGCCCAACCCCGATTCAAATACCCGCCTACGGATGGCCATCCAGAACGCCCGGGGCATGAACATGCCCAAGGAGATCGTGGACCGAGCGATCAAAAAGGCGGCCGGAGGTGAAGGTGTGGATATCGCCGAGGTCACCTACGAAGGCTACGCCCCGGGCGGCGTCGCCATCTTCGTGGATGCTGCCACCAACAACACCACGCGCACCGTGGCCAACATGCGTAGCTTCTTTGGCAAATGTGAGGGCACCCTTGGCACCAGTGGATCACTGGCCCATGTGTTCGAGCGCAAGGCCGAATTCGTGGTGGAGGTGACCGCGCTGAAGGGCAAGGATCCCGATGAGTTCGAGATGGAAGCCATCGATGCCGGTGCCGATGATGTGATCCGCGATGAGGACACCTTCATCATCCTCGCCCCCTACACCTCATTCGGCAGCATGGCCCACAAACTGGAGCAGCTCGGGGTGGAATCCAAGAGCGCTGAACTGAAACGCTTCCCCTTATCCACGCTGCCGGCCGACCTGAACACTGCCCGTAACGTGATGAAGTTGGTGGACATGCTGGAGGAGGACGAGGACGTGAATGCCGTGTACCACAACATGGAACTGGCCGAGGACGTGGAGGCCGAACTGGCTAAGGGCTGAGGGTACTCCCCGGGCGATCAGTCGGTGCGGAACCGGATATGGTAACGCGTGCCATTGCCATCGCTTTCCACGGTGAGGTAACCGTTCAGCTGTTCCACTAGGCTGTCGATCAAGCTCATGCCCAGGGTCGTACCTTCCGCTGACAACTTCTCTTGCGGAATGCCCACGCCGTTGTCGCCGTAGATCAATTCGAACTCATTGTCGGCCACGCGGTGTAATTGAAGGTCGATCATCCCTTGGTCACGCCCCGAAAAAGCGTGCTTGAATGAATTGGTGATCAGTTCGTTCAGCACCAGGCCGAGCGGCACCATGGTGTCCAGATCCAGGGCGATCCCTTTCTCGACGGTGGTCTGGTAGCGGATCGAGTCACGAACATTGTTCAGCTGGACCAATTCCGCGAACAGCTCCTTGATGTACTGGCCGATGTCGATCTCCGCTAGGTCCTCGCCTTTGTAAAGCTTCTCATGTATGAGCGCCATAGAGGCCACGCGACTTTGGCTCTGGCCGAAAACCTGCTGCAGCTTTTCGTCCTCAATGGTCTCGCTCTGCAACCGTAACAAGCTGGCCACCACCTGCAGGTTGTTCTTCACGCGATGGTGGATCTCCTTGATCAATACCTTGATACGTTCGTTCGCACGCGTGAGCTTCTCCTTTTCCTGGGTCAGGGCAAGGTTCTGCTCCACGTCCCGCGCTCGGGCGGCCTTCAGGTTGTCGCGCATGCGGGCCAAGGCATTACCCAATACATCCTGCTCCCCCCGCACGGGCACCGGCGTGTCATAATTGCCCTTCCCGATGGCATCGGCACTGGCTGCCAACGAACGGATGTTGTCGATCATGCCATTGAACGTGCGCGCCATCTGGCCGATCTCGTCCTGCGAGGTCACCGGAACATGCGCCCGTACATCGCCCAACGCCAGGGCCGAAGTTGCGCTGGTCACCTGCTCCACCGTGCTGCGGATCCCCCGCATGATCACAATGGCCATCACCAGCACCGCACCCACCACGCCCAACAAGGCCCCCAGCACGATCAGTAGCCGATAAGTGGCCGATCGTGCGTTGTTCGTGCTCAACGAAATGATCGCATCGATGGAGGCGGTCTCCACGATCCGCAACTGCTCCATGGCCTTGCCGCTAATGTCCCACCACGACCCCGGCACCATGCGCATGCCTTCCAGGGATCGGTTCTCGTGGATCGTGCCGATCACAGTGCGCATGAAGTTGACCTCGTAGCCCTGGAACACCGCTACGTAACGGTCGCGCACCTCCGATGCCGCGTCGCGTTGGAAGAGAAGTGTGTTGGAGTTGTACTGTGCGATACGTTCGTTCAGGTCCGTGATCTGTGCATTGTTCATTCCCGGCTCGGCCAACCCGCGTAGTATGCCCGTGCGCAGATCGTTCAAGTTCTCTTTGGCATTCAGCAAATTGAGGTGTGCGAACAGCCGTTCATTGATCTCCGGGTCCATCGCCTGACGGAATGTTTGCACTTGCTTCTCCAGTTGACGGATGCTCATTCGTCGGTAGGCCTGCTCGGCCTCCACGGCGGGAATGCTGCGCTCCAGCACGCGTTCGCGTAGTTCATTGAGATCTGTCAACTCCTGCCCCGGGCGGATCTCCAGCTCCATGCCCAATCCAGGATCGTTCAAGCGGATAACGGCCTGATCGGTGGTGTTGCGCCGCACCACCATACGCTGCCCATTCTGGTCCGCCCCCACCAGCCACGCCACCGACTGGGCCCCTTCCAACTGTAAGGCGTTCGCGAGGTCACCAAGCAACTTGATATTGCCTGCCTGCATGCTCACGTAGCCCAATACATCTTTCCGCTTGCGGCTGCCGTCCAACTGCTTGCCGATCAGCAGCACAAGCCCGATCACCGGAATGCCCAAGGTGATGAGGAACTTGGTCCGTATGGGCAGGTCGGCAAATCGCAGCTGCATCGTTGTCGGCGAATGTACTTCGGCGCAACGGGGGGCGCATCGGCACTGCCCATTACATTCGGCGCGACTTTTCATTCGTACCACCCATGAGCGACAACCCGGCATTCTGGACCTTGGAAGAGAAGACCGCACTGGCCTTGGAAGGCGGAGGCGCAGAACGTATCCAGGCGCAACACCAGAAAGGAAAACTCACCGCGCGTGAACGTGTGACACTCTTGTTGGATGAGGGCAGCTTCCAGGAGCTCGGGCAACTGGTCACCCACCGGTCCACCAACTTCGGGCTCGACAGGTTGACTTTTCCCGGCGATGGCGTGGTCACCGGCCATGGTACCATCGACGGACGCCTGGTGTATGTGTTCTCGCAGGATTTCACGGTGCTGGGCGGCTCACTGGCCGAAGCGCATGCCAGTAAGATCTGCCGCATCATGGATCTGGCCATGCAGAACGGTGCTCCGGTCATCGGATTGAATGACAGCGGCGGGGCACGGATCCAGGAAGGTGTGGTGAGCCTCGGCGGCTACGCCGACATCTTCTTCCGCAACGTGCGCAGCAGCGGCGTGATTCCGCAGATCAGTGCCATCATGGGCCCCTGCGCCGGAGGTGCCGTCTATTCACCCGCCCTCACCGACTTCGTGATGATGGTGGAGGGTACCAGCTACATGTTCGTCACAGGTCCTAATGTGGTGAAGACGGTGACGCACGAAGAGGTCACCGCCGAAGAGCTCGGTGGTGCTTCCACGCACGCCTCCAAGAGTGGTGTGGCCCATTTCGCCGTGCCCAACGAGGCGGTGGCTATCAGCGAATTGCGCAGACTGGTCAGCTTCATCCCCAGCAACTGCGAAGAAGAGCCACCGGTAATTCCGTACACCTCTGGCGACGAAACGCGCCCTGAATTGGATACGATCATCCCTGATAACCCCAACCAGCCCTACGACATCCGGCAGGTGATGAACGCAGTGATCGATCCCGGAAGCAGTATGGAGGTCCATGCGGAGTATGCCCGCAACATGGTCGTCGGCTTCGCCCGTGTAGAAGGCCGCACTGTTGGCTGCGTCGCCAATCAGCCCGCTGTGCTCGCTGGTGTGCTCGATATCGATGCCAGCATCAAGGCTGCGCGCTTCGTTCGGTTCTGCGATGCCTTCAACATACCCTTGCTGGTCTTCGTGGACGTCCCCGGATTTCTGCCCGGCACCGACCAGGAATGGCGCGGTATCATTGACCACGGGGCCAAACTGCTGTATGCGTTCAGCGAAGCGACGGTGCCGCGGATCACCGTGATCACTCGCAAGGCCTATGGTGGCGCGTATGATGTGATGAACAGCAAACACATAGGCTGCGACATGAATTATGCATGGCCCAGCGCCGAGATCGCGGAGATGGGGGCCAAGGGAGCGGCGGAGATCATCTTCAAGCACGAGATCTCTAGTGCGGCGGACAAGGATGCGAAGTGGAAGGAGAAGGAGGCCGAGTACAAGGAACAGTTCGCCAATCCATATGAGGCGGCGGCCCGTGGTTACATCGACGAGGTGATCAAGCCCAGCGACACACGCTTGAAGGTGATCCACTCTCTGCGTATGCTGCGCAACAAGGTGGACACGCTTCCCAAGAAGAAGCACGGGAACATTCCGCTTTAGCTCGTTACGGTGACCACCGTCATTCCGCGTGCGGAGCCAGCATTGTACATGATCCCATGCATCCGGTGGATCGCATTGTCCTGATGGCCCTACAAGGCCGAGAGCATGGAGGCGCTGAGGTCGTGCGCATCGCCAACAAGGCGGTCTTGGTCTTCTGAGGCGGATCAATGAACTGTAGGGCATCCTGGCGTGTTCATTGCTGCGTGTCGACTTAGTTTTACCCAACGAACCGAACGAACCATGAAAGCACTTCCTGTTGCATTCGCACTTTCCACCATGTTCCTCGTGGCCGCCCGCGAGCCTTCCCCGGACCTGGCCATCGGAGCACCCATGCCCCTGGCCGAAAAGGTGATGAAGGATGTGGTAGGAAAGGATATGGGTCTGGCTCAGCTCAACGGAGATAAGGGCCTGTTGGTCATTTTCTCATGCAATTCGTGTCCTTTCGTGGTAGGCTCGGAAGGTAGCGCCGGTTGGGAAGGTCGATATCCGGAGATCGGGGATCTGGCCCGCAAGGCAGGGATCGGTTTCGCACTCGTGAACAGTAATGGTGCCAGGCGTGAAGGGGATGACAGCTTCGAAATGATGAGGGCGCATTACAAGGAGAAGAACTACAATGCGCACTATCTCCTTGACGAGAACAACGAAGTGGCTGACGCCTTCGCGGCCCGCACCACGCCGCACGTTTTTCTCTTTGACAAGGAGCTGAAGCTGGTGTACAAGGGCGCGATCGACGATAACGTGGATGACCCTAAAGCGGTCACCAAGCCCTACCTGAAGAACGCCATGCAGGCACTTGCAAGCGGCAAGGACATCGATCCTGCGACCACGCGTAACCTGGGTTGCAGCATCAAACGGGTGGCAGCTGCGCACTGATCATCGAGGTGCCTCTCCATTTTTGTCACGCATCATCAAGCGGTGTGCGGCCCTGTTGATCTGTTCGCAACTTCATGGCCAAAGCCGGAGCTGGGCAGCTTCCTTTGTGGTCAATCGCGCAACGGATGAACGTTCTATTGATCGGCAGCGGCGGACGTGAGCACGCCATGGCTTGGAAGCTCGCACAGAGCACTTTGTTGGATGAGCTGTACATCACCCCGGGCAACCCCGGCACGGTGAGGCACGGTCGAAATGTGAAGCTCGACCTCAACGATCAGAAGGCCCTGCGCGCCTTCCTGCTGGAGAAACGTATCCGCATGGTGGTGGTCGGCCCTGAAACACCCTTGGTCGAGGGCCTTCACGATCGTATCGCCGATGATCCAAAGCTTTCCGGAAATGTCACCGTGATCGGCCCCCGCAGCCAGGGTGCCCGCATGGAGGGCAGCAAGGAGTTCGCCAAGGAGTTCATGCTCCGGCACAACATCCCCACCGCTGCGTTCCGCGTGTTCGGCAAGGCCCAGTTGAAGGAGGCGAACGAGTTCCTCGACCGCATGAAGCCCCCCTATGTGATCAAGGCCGATGGCCTCGCTCAAGGCAAAGGCGTGGTGATCGCACAGGACCGCAAGGAAGCGGAGCGTACAGTGAAGGATATGTTGGTGGGTGGCCGCTTCGGTGCCGCTTCTGAACGCGTGGTCATCGAACAGTTCCTACAAGGGATCGAATTGAGCGCCTTCCTGATCACGGATGGCGAAGCCTTCAAAATGCTGCCCGCCGCCAAGGACTACAAGCGGATCGGCGATGGCGACACTGGCCCCAACACCGGTGGCATGGGCGCCGTTAGCCCAGCACCCTTCGCCGACCGCGACTTCATGCAGAAGGTGCACGACCGTGTAGCGGCTCCTACCATCCGAGGCTTGCGCACAGAGGGGATCCCCTACCAGGGTTTCCTGTTCATGGGATTGATGAATGTGGACGGTGAACCCTACGTGATCGAATATAACGTGCGCCTCGGCGACCCTGAAGCGCAAGCGATCCTGCCACGTCTGCGCAGCGACATGCTCGATCTGTTCGAGGGCATTGCCACCGGCACCCTGAGCGAGCGCCACGTGGATGTGGATGATCGAACCTGTGTGAGCGTGGTGATGGCCGCGGAAGGATATCCGGACGAGGTGCGCAAAGGCGACCTCATCGAGGGGCTCGAAGCCGTTACGAACGCCTATGTTTTCCAAGCAGGTACCGCCGAAACCAAAGAAGGCTTGGTGACCGACGGTGGCCGGGTGATGGCCGTTTCAGGATTCGGCAAGGATGTGGAACAAGCGATGCTGAACACCTATCGCAGCGTGGTGCTGATCGACTATGAAGGTCGTACGGTACGGACCGATATCGGCCGCGATCTGGTGAAGGTGACTGCAACCAAGCAGGCCGCTCCGGCCCCGCAGGCTTGAGACCCGTTGCTCAGATGTATTCGTTCCGCTCTTTCGCGCGGCGCGTGTACTTGGCCTGAGCGTTCATCCAGTAAATGGCACCGAAGGCCAGCACCAGCATGAACACCACCACTGGCGCCCAACCTAGGGGCACCAGCACCAACTTGAAAGTCGCTTGCACAAAGTGGCCGAAGGAGAACCAGATCTTGGACATGTACAGCTTGGTTTGGAACCGCGCCAAAGATAGCTGCACGCTTCACTGCATGCATAATAACCGCATCAACCCATGGTGGTAGGCCTGTACAGGCAGAATCAGCCGGCCGTATTGGTCGGCTTGGTGCCCCTGGCCATCCTGCTGTGGCCCGGCGGCCCTTTTTCGTCGCAGGAGATCCTAGGGTCGCTTCCAAAAGGAATGCCCCTGTACCGGCCCATAGCCTGGATGATGGCCCAAAGCGCGTGGGCCTGTGCCACCCTATCCATCATCTGGGTGGCGACACTTGCGCTGCAATTGACCTACGTGGCCAATGAGAGTGAGCTGTTCGAACGGCGCAACTACCTGCCCGCCTTGTTGTTGCCCATGCTGCTGGGCCTTGCCCCAGGCGGGCTTGTGCCCGATCCGGCAATGGTGGGCATGCCGTTCGTGCTTGCTGCGCTTCGTCGGATCTGGGGCTCCCAGGCGGATCACCGGGCGTTGGGCCCCGTGTTCGACTCAGGTCTGTGGATCGGGCTGGCCACGCTTGTCTACCTGCCTTACGCGTTCCTGATCGCCGTTCTCTGGGCTTCGATCGCGGTGATGCGCCCATTCCATTGGCGCGATTACGTGTTGCCTGTCCTGGGTGTGGCCGTCGTCCTGTTCCTCTGTTGGGGTGTGTTGCAGTTCTTTGATCCGCAGAGCTGGCACGTTCGGGGCTCGTTGGACATGCGTTCGGTCCCCCTTTCATCCCTGGCCCGCTTGCATTGGGTGTACGGTGTGCTGCTCGTGGTGTTGGCGGCGGGCTTCATGGTCAGTGCGTCCATGTCCTTCGCGCGGGGCTACGCCCGCGGTGTGATGCGCGAGAAGAACACCCGCTCGTCCTTCCTCGCCTTCACGTTCGCCTGCGCCCTGTTGGTGGTCTTCGACTGGTTGCTGCACAGCTCACTTACGCCCGTGCTGGTGGCCCTGCCCCTATCGGTTTTCCTATCCTGGCCCTTGCTGCAGACACGCAGGCTGCTCCTGGCCAACCTGGGCGTGCTGGCCTTGGTTCTGCTGGCTGTTTGGGCTAGGTGGTGGTAGACACTGCGCAGGCATTTCCACGCACCCTTTCCGCTCCTACCTTCGTCCCCATGAAGTCAGGCGTGGTCGTTTTTCCCGGCAGCAATTGCGATGAGGACATGTGCTTTGTGCTTGAGCACACCATGGGCATGAAGGTGGAACGCCTTTGGCATAAGGACCATGATCTGAAAGGTTGCGAACTGATCGTCCTACCCGGTGGTTTTAGCTATGGTGATTATCTCCGCTCGGGCGCCATCGCGCGGTTCTCCCCGATCATGCAGGAAGTAGCGGCGCACGCCGCCAAGGGTCGCCCGGTGCTGGGTGTGTGCAACGGTTTTCAGGTCCTGTGTGAAGCGGGCCTGCTCCCGGGCGCCTTGCTTCATAATGAAGGCCAGCGATTTATCTGTCACAACGTGTTCATCCGACCGCAAACGCGGAACACGATGGTCACATCGGTACTGAAGGATCACCCGATGATGATCCCCATCGCACATGGTGAGGGCCGCTATTTCGCTGACAGCGCTACGCTGCGCGACCTGAACGAAAAGGATCAAGTGCTGTTCCGCTATTGCGATTCAGAAGGCCGTCTGCGTGATGACGCGAATCCCAATGGAAGCCTGGAGAACATAGCTGGCGTGTGCAATAGTGGACGCAACGTGTTCGGCATGATGCCCCACCCTGAGCGCGCCGCAGATGAACGCCTTGGGAACACGGATGGCAAGGCCATCTTCACCTCATTGCTCCAAGGCGTCCTTGCCTGAGGGTGCGACGGCCTTGAACACGGCACGGAACGTCCTTTTGCCCGAGCTGGGAACGAGCACCGTGGCGCTGCTAGTTCCCATTCCCTGCCATCCCACGAACCGGTAGCCATCGGCCGCCTCCGCACGCACGTGTACCGGAGCATCCTCGAAAACCGCGATGGATCTCTCTTTGTCGGTAAGCAACAGGTCCTCCGCGAAGACCCGGCCAGCGGATGCCGGCAATACCTCAATGCGTAACCGTTGCGCACGTTGGCCTGTGGCCTTTTCCAGTTGTTCGAGCAACACGCTGGATCGCACGGCGATCTGTGCCATCAGCCCCGCCAGAGAAGCCTCAGGCGCCTTCATGTTCAACTCATCCCTCCACCGGAGATGGTCATCGTGCATGGCGGCCGAGTGAGCATCGAACAGCTGTTGGGCAAGTGCTTCCGCGCGATCAGGAGCGAGCGCAGTGGCCAACCAGGCGCTGGTGCGGGCCAGCAATGCTGCTCGACGGTCGGGTGCGGAGACCAGTGCTACCAGGAAGGGTGATTCCGGCGTGGGGGCGGAGAGCATGCGTTCCACAGTGCGGTCTTCCGGCAATGACCAAAGGTCTTCGTCATACAAGATCCACCTCCACCGTCCTGCTTTTACCCGCGGCCTCCAGCAGCGAACGTTCAGGTCCTGATCTGCGCGCCCGGTCCACATGTCGAAACAGGCCAGATCCATCAAGCTACGCATGTCCATGAACATCCTCAGGGAATCCATCGGCGCACCTCCCAGCAGCTGACTTATCGCATGACGGTAGCGCGTCTTGCCGCCGTGGATCACTTCAGCCTCTGGTCCCCCGATCAGATCCACTTCTTCTGCATCGCCTAACGTGCGAAGCCACGCCGCGTTCTTGGCGGGCATCGCTCGATACAGTCCATGGTAATCACCATTGATGTACAACGGAACAGCAGTGCTGCGCTGAACATCCACCTGAGCGCCGAGCGCTGCAACGCGCTCCATGAACAGGTTGCGCAGGAACGCATCGGGGCTCGCGTCGGCCCGTAGGATGGTCTCGAGCCCTGAGGTCTCATCGAAGACCTTGAGGCTTTTCTTCGCCAGGCTGCGGGTGCCGCTTCCGCTGATGCTGACCTCCACCCTACGCGCTGCGGTGGCACTTTCCGCGAGCCATTCGAGTTCGGCGGAGCGATCCCATTCAGGTCCACTGCGCGAGAAGTTGGCGTTGGCACCTGTGGCGAACAGACCGCGATCAGGGTCATACAGATCCTCCGGAGCGATGCGTAAGGCGAGTACGGTACCCGCTGGGCCACACAGGCGGGTGTGCGACATGCAGGTCGACGGCATCGCATCCCGGGCATATGCACGAACGGTAATGACCGCGTTGCACGGTATGTCCACTGTGCCTTCGAGGATGGGTGAATCGCTTCCCGGCGCATGTCCATCCAGTGTATAATGCACCACCACATCAGGTTCATGCGGGGCCGATGCCTTAGCTCCACTGATCACGAGCGCAGGGGCGCTTAGCAAGCGCGCGAATCCGGCCGTTGGAGGGTTGGGTCGCCCGGGGCTTGGGACATCCAATATCCGCCAGCCATGGATATCAGAGGGTGAACGACCGACGGAATAGCCCTGGGGTAGGTCCGGCCAGGTGAAGAGGTCCGCTATGGTGCGCCCATCGGGGGCGATCAGGAGAAGACCGCCGCCTTTTCGCGGCAGCCGGAAAGGGATCAATGTGTCGGCTGTGGTTCGTGCATCATCGCAGTACAACACCACAACGCCTCCCCTGGCCACCTTGCGCGATACGGTGATCCGATAGTGTGCATCCTGTATGGATAGGGAGAATCCCTGAAGGTCTGCGATGTGCGGGCCGGTATTGAGAAGTTCGATCCAGTCCGGGGAACCATTCCCTCCCGGCATCACTTCGTTGATCACAAGTCCCTGACCCCTGCACAAAAGCACGGTAAGGCACACGATGATCGTTGAAAAGGCGCGAAGCACAGGGGCAAATTAGCGGGATCAGGGGCAGCGTTCCTCCTATTTTTGGCGTCCACACATCACCATGAAACACTTTTCCGCGATCCTGCTTTCCGTTCTCTTGGGCGTTTCCACGCAAGCGCAGACGCTCACGAATGTGACCGTACAACCGAACAACCCGAACGAATGTCAGCTGGTGGGCGTGACCATCAGTGGGACAACGCCGAACAATGGTCAGCTTCAGGGTTTCGGTCCTTCCTTCTCCCCGGGCAATGACACGTTGTACATCAAGCTGCGCTACACGGGCAGCGGTGGGGGCAGTGCGTCGTTCAGCCAACCCATTCCGGGTGTCGCCCAATTCACCGCCGGTCCCCATTGGATCGTTGTGAGGCTGATCCATCTGCCGGACAGCGCTGTGATGGATGATTTCACCCGCGCCTTTACCGTGGCCCCCGGAAACCTTAACCCGGATGCTGGGCTCTTCAACGACACTATCATGTGCAACAGCGGCCCCGCCTTCCCGCTGTTCTCCGTGCTGGATGGCACACCGGATGCTGGTGGTCAATGGTTGAATCCGAGCAACCAACCGGTAGGCAATGGACTCTTTGATCCCGGACAATCGGCCGAAGGCTTCTACACCTATCAGTTCGATCTCCTCGCTCCCTGCAATAGTGCATCGCAAGAGGTGCTGATCCAATATTACCAGAGCAACAGTCCAGGCCTGAACGGAAGTGTGCAAGTATGCGCGGCCGGCGGTGCGTCGGTGGACCTGTTCTCGGAATTGGGCGGTACGCCCTATATACCTGGCACATGGACATTCGGAGGGAATTCCCACAGCAGCACGTTCGTACCCGGCGTTGATGCTTGCGGAATTTACACGTACACGGTTCCAGGCGTGGGAAACTGTGCTACCGCTTCGTCCACAGTGAACGTGCAATGCGTGCAACCGCCCAATGCTGGCATCGGTGGTAGCATCGCCCTGTGCTACAATGATTCGTCGGAGAATTTGAGTCTCATCGTCACAGGCGAACAGACCTCTGGGCATTGGATCGACCAGGCAGGATTCACGCTGGCGAACTATAATCAGCCGATCAATCCCGCATTCAATGGGGCACAGTCGTTCGGTTACCTGGTGTCCAATCCACCATGCCCGAACGACACGAGCTTCGTGGTGGTCACACTGGTAGGCCCGCCATGCACCATTGGCATGAATGAATTGGACGGCAACATCGCCCGATTCGAACTAATGCCGAATCCCGCGCAGACCGAGGTGGTGTTGGAGCTGGAACTGCAGCGCTCCTCCGGTGATCATTGGCTGGAGTTGATCGACGTGAACGGCCGTGTGCTCCGCACGGAGGCCCTGAACATGGCAGGTACGTTCCTGCGCCACACGATCAATGTGAGCGAACTGCCACGTGGCGCTTACATGGTGCGCATCGGCTCCGTCGATGGTTCCGTTGTGCGCCGCCTGATGGTGAAGTGAGTTCAATAGCCATCATTTTGCAGGGCCGCTGGTGCATCACCAGCGGCCCTGTTTTTTCCGTTCAGTCCAGCGCGTTACGCGTTACCCAGTATCTGTAACCAGCCAGAAGCTTGCGGCTTTTGCTGAGCCGCGTGAGGTCCTTGTCCCATTGCTTGGGCAGCACGCTCCGGTTCAGGGCGGCGAGCAGGCGGAAGAAGCGTTTCCTCATGGCGTTCCGTGGTCAGTGCTGTTCGAGTTCGCAGTCCTCATCCGCCCATTCAAGTTCGATGGTGGTGTGGTGTATTCCGAACGCCTTCAACGTGTTGCGGGCCATGGATTTGATCGCCAGCGCGCGCGGCAACTCCACCCGGCCCACTACCAGATGTACAGTATGCACGATGAGCTCGCCGTCCAGGGTCCACGTGTGTTGGTCATGGATCCCGGTCACGTCCGGTATGGCCATCAGACGCGCTCCCACCTCCTTCAGGTCGATCACTGGCGGGATCTGTTGCATCAGGATACCCGTGCCTTTGCGCAAGGTGCCCGTGGCGTTAAATAAGATGTAAATACTGATCGCGATGCTGAGCAACGGGTCAACAAAGGCCCATCCAGTAAAATGGATCAGGATGCCGCCCACCAGCACTGCCGCCCAGCCGAGCACATCCTCCAGCAGATGCAGGTAGGCCCCGCGTTCGTTCAATGAGCTTCCGGTGCGTAGTGCCCATGCCGCAATCCCGTTCATGGCCAGACCGAACACCGCGATCGTGACCATGCCGTCCGCATTGGGCAGCGAAGGATGCAGTAGACGGGGAATGGAGGCACCGATCATGACAAGTGCACCGACAATGAGCACCCCCGAGGTAAGCCATCCCCCCAACATGCGGTAGCGAGCATAGCCGTAGCTGTAGAATGCATCACGTCCCCGCCGGGCAACGTGCTGCAGGTACCATGCGGTGCCCAGCACCAGACAATCACCAGCATCGTGCAACGCGTCGCTGAGCACCGCAATGCTGCCCGTCCACAAACCACCGCCCGCCTCGATGATGGTGAAGGCCAGGTTAAGCAGGAAGGCCGTTCGCAGCGCTTTTACACCGAGGCCAGGATCATGGCCGTGGTCGTGCGCAGGGCCATTATGCGTATGTCCGTGATCGCCCATGAAGCCCTTGCGTGCAGCAATGTATGCGCTCAGCCCACCACCACGCGACCGGTCTTGCGCGCCAGTGCCTTCTTTATTTCGTTGAGGCGCAGGATCTCCTGCAAGGTGATCAGCACGTTCATTTCGTCGGCGGTCTTCAATTTCTCTTGCTCATCGCGGATCATGCGATCAACGCGGCGTTCCTTCAGGATGTCCACGCCCTCGGCTACGGCGTCCAGCAATTGTTCCTGCTCGCGGGTCACATGGATCTTGTGCCGCTCCTTCCAGTTGGGGCTCAACTGGTGTTTCTCGGTGAGCAGGTCGATGGCCAGTTGGCTCCAGTCCTTGTTGTCGTGCGCGGCATAACGAGTGCCGGTTACGTCCTCGCCAAGGTTGGATTTGTGGCGGTAGTCCAAATAAATGGATTGGAAGAGTGGCTCATCGAAGCCAATGTCATCCGTTGCCAGCTGCATGAACATCAGCTCTGCCACGGTCATCTCGTCATCGCCCGAAGTGCCGTCCTCCTCCTGCAATGGGACCATCACACGTTCGTGTCCATAGTTCAACAACATGCGCAATAGGTCGCGCTCTTGTGTGCTGGTGCCCAGTTCCTGAACTTCCTGTTGCGGTGGTGCGATGTCCGGCGCCACCATCTCCTCGAATGCAGGCGCATCGCCACCGAGCTTTTTGCGATACGCGCGGCGCAGCACCTTGTTCAGTTCGCTCACCAGCGCCTGCTCGCTCACCTGTACGATGGTCGCGCATTGCTGCACGTAAAGCGAACGCAGCACGTGGTCCGGTACCTGCGCGATGCTCTCCACCAGATCGTGGATCGCAGCGGCCTTGCGCACGGGATCGCCCTCGGCGTCGCGCACGAGCATGTCGGCCTTGAATACAAGGAAATCCTTCGCGTTGGCCTGCAGGAACGCCGTGATCTCGCTGCTACTGCGGGTGCGCGCGAAGCTATCCGGATCATCTCCGTCCGGGAAGAGCACCACCTTCACGCTGAGCCCTTCGGCCAGGATGAGGTCGATGCCGCGCAGCGATGCTTTGATACCCGCCGGGTCGCCATCGTACAAGATGGTGACGGCCGTGGCATACCGCTTGATCAGCCGTACCTGGTCCTGGGTAAGGGAGGTGCCGCTGCTGGCCACTACGTTGGTAATGCCGGATTGGTGCAGGCTGATCACATCTGTGTAGCCTTCCACCAAGCAGCAGTTGTTCTTCTCGGCAATGGACTTGCGCGCCTGTGCGATGCCGTACAACGAACGGCTCTTCACATACAGCAGGCTCTCCGGGCTGTTGAAGTACTTGGGCAGCTTCTTATCACTGCGCAGGGTGCGTGCACCGAAGGCGATCGGCTGGCCGGTAAGACCATGAATGGGGAAGGTGACCCGGCCTTGGAAGAAGTCCCATGGTGTGCCGTCCTCCCGCCGTTTGATCCATCCCGCCTTTTCCAGCAGGTCGGCATCGAAGCCTTGGGCCAAGGCCGCCTTGGCGAAGGCATCGCCGCGCTCGGGCACATACCCGAGCTGGAACTCCTTGATCGTAGTGTCGCTGAAGCCGCGCTCCCGAAAGTACGACAGGCCTATGCGCTTGCCTTCATCGCTGTTCCATAACTGCTCCATGCTCCACGTCATGGCCCATTGCTGGATGATCGAAATGCTTTCGCGCTCGCCCTGTTCCAACTCCTGCTCGGGGCTGGCCTGCTCTTCCTCCACCTCGATGTTGTAGCGCTTCGCCAGCCAGCGGATCGCTTCCGAGAAGGAGAGGTGCTCCTGTTTTTGTAGGAAGCTGATCGCGTCGCCGCTCTCGCCGCAACCGAAGCACTTGTAGATGCCCAGGTTCGGACTGACGTTGAACGAGGGCGTCTTCTCGTTGTGGAAGGGGCAGAGGCCCAGGTACCGCGGTCCCTTGCGCTTGAGATCCAGGAATTCGCCGAGCACCTCTTCTATGCGCACGAAGTCCTTGACCTGCTGAACGGAACGGAGACTGATCATGGGGTGCGCCGAAAGGGGGCGTGAATTTACCAGACCTGGCCGCGCCTATCAACTATCGTTGAAAAACAGACTCCGCTATCTGACCTGGCGCCCGGTGCTATCGAAGACGACGGTCTTGGCCAGGCCGCCCGTGGCGTCGAAGAGGCGCCATTCGCCCACCGGGTGCCCGTGGTGGTTCTCGCCACTGTACTTCAGTGCGCCGTTGTCCTGGAACACAGTCGAAAGGCCTTCCACCTGGCCATTGCGGTATTCGTTCCGGCTCTTCACCCTGCCATTGTCGCCATAGCTGATCCATACGCCCTGGCGTTGCCTGTTCTGGAAGTCGCCCTCCATGTACATCCGGCCTTTTGCATCCCGGTAGGTGTGATGTCCTTCGCTGAGGGAGTCGGCCACTGCGGCCTTCGCAAGGCTGTCGGTCCGTAAGAGGGCTTGTGCGGAGTCGACCGCACTGCGGGCCTTGTCCAGATCGGCCGGGCGTTGGCAGGATGAAAGGAGCGCACAAACCGCCACGCAGCCACCGACCATCAGGCGAATAATGTCATCAAGGCGAACAGCGCTCGTCATCGGGTCCGTTCAACGGTGAGTTGTACAAGGTCTTCCAGCGAACGCCGGGCCTCCGTTTCGGGGAAGCTGCGCAGCACGGACAATGCCTGATCGCGGTATTCCTGCATACGCCGGGTGGCATGGGCGATACCGCCCGCTTGGGTGACCATCTCCACTACACGCGTCACCGCCTCGCTGTTCTCGTTGTCGTTCTTCACCACGTTGACCATCCACCGCCGGTCGCTGGCTGAAACCTGCTGCAGCGCATGGATGAGCGGGAGCGTGAGCTTTTTCTCCTTGATGTCGATGCCCGTGGGTTTTCCCGTGTCCATGCCGGATCCGTAATCGAACAGGTCGTCCTTGATCTGGAAGGCGATCCCCGTCAATTCACCAAAATTGCGCATACGGTCCACCTCCTCAGACGTTGCTCCACCAGCAGCGGCACCGCTTGCACAACAAGCGGCGATCAGACTCGCTGTTTTCTGCCGGATGATGTCGAAGTACACATCCTCCTTGAAGTTCAGGCCACGCGCTTTTTCAAGCTGAAGCAGTTCGCCCTCGCTCATCTCCCGCACCGCGCGGCTCACGATCCGCAGCAGTTCGTATTGGCCTTTGTCCACCGCCAGCAACAAGCCACGGCTAAGCAAGTAATCGCCCACCAGCACCGCGATCTTGTTCTTCCATACGGCGTTGATGCTGAAGAAGCCGCGGCGCATGGGTGATCCGTCCACCACATCATCGTGCACCAGCGTGGCCGTATGCAATAGTTCGATCAGCGAGGCCGCGGTATAGCCGGCATCGTTGATGGGCCCGAACTGGCGGGCGCTGAGCAGGGTGAACATCGGGCGCATCTGCTTGCCCTTGCGCTGCACGATGTAGTGCATGATGCGGTCCAGCAACGGAGCCTTGCTCCGCATCGCTTCGCGGAAGCTCTTCTCGAACTCGCGCATCTCGGCC
>JBKJNF010000066.1:0-20664 GCA_046596155.1 Flavobacteriales bacterium
GCACCAAGCGGAGCATGGTCTGCTGAGCTCCCGCCCCCACCGGGATCACCATCATTCCCCCCACCCGAAGCTGCGCAAGTAGATTCTGGGGAACCTCCGTAGCCCCACAGGTCACCAAGATCCGATCGAATGGACCATAGGACGGCAAACCCTTGTATCCATCCCCATAAACGAGTGTGGCCTTGTAGCCTAAGCGTTCGAGCCGTTGTTTAGTGGCTAGGTGTAAGGGCTTGTGTCGTTCAATGCTGAACACTTTCGTCCCCAAGGCGGAAAGCACAGCCGTTTGGTAACCACTGCCTGTGCCGATCTCCAGCACCTTATCACCCTTCTTCACTTGAAGAAGTTGGGTCTGGAACGCCACGGTGTAGGGTTGCGATATGGTTTGGCCGCAAGCGATCGGGAAGGCTTGGTCCATGTAGGCCAGCTTGAGAAAGGCACTATCGTCGATGAACAGGTGGCGGGGCACCGTGGCCATGGCGGCCAGCACGGTCTGGTCGGCGATACGCTTCTGGCGCAGCTCTTCCACCAGCTTTCGGCGCAGGCCTTGGTGGCGATAATCGTCGGCGGTGGTGCTCATGTGGCCGTGGGCTGGCGAAACTATCCGCAGCCAAGCTCTGCCTCGTTGGGGCATCCGGCTACTTTTGCACGCTTTTCATGGGAAAACCACTTCGCATCGGCATTATGGGTGCCGGCCATTTGGGCCGCATCCACGCGCAACAGGCCCTTCAGGTCCCGGAACTGGAAGTATTCGGCATATTCGACCCACACCCTGACAAGCGGCAGGCCGTGGCCTTGGAACTCGGCATAACGGCGTTAGAAAGCCCGGAACAGCTGATCGAACTGGCCGATATCGTGGACGTGGTCACCCCCACCCTCGCCCACTTCGAATGTGCACGATCCGCGATTCTGGCCGGACGCCATGTCTTCATCGAGAAGCCGGTGACGAACACGCTGGCTGAGGCACGCGCCCTGCTGGACCTGTCGCGGGAAAATGGAGTGCAGGTACAGGTGGGGCATGTGGAGCGGTTCAATCCGGCTTTCCGTGCGGCCTTGGGATCGTTCAATGCGCCCATGTTCATTGAGATCCATCGCCTGGCCCAGTGGAATCCACGCGGCACGGATGTGAGCGTTGTGCTGGACCTGATGATCCACGACATCGACATCGTGCTGCACGTGGTAGGCCGTCCGGTGGAGCAGATCAGCGCCAGCGGCGTGGCTGTGGTGAGCGACAGTCCGGACATTGCCAATGCGCGCATTCAGTTCGAGGGAGGCTGCGTGGCCAACCTCACGGCCAGCCGTATCAGCCTGAAGAACATGCGCAAGAGCCGCTTTTTCCAGCGCGATGCCTACATCTCCGTAGACATGTTGGAGAAGAAGACCGAAGTGGTGCGCATGAAACGTGTTGAAACGCCGGACCCGTTCGCCGTAAGTATCGATCTGGGGCATGGGCGCGGGCATCGAGAGATCGGCTTCGACCGTCCGGAAGTGCCGACCACCAATGCCATCCGCGAGGAACTACGGTCGTTTGCTCTGAGCATCCTGAACGGCACCCGCCCCGAAGTGAGCCTGGAGGATGGACTTGCCGCGCTGGATACGGCGCACCGGGTCTTGGACGCCATGTCTGTACAACACGCATGACCCACGCACTGATCTCAATAAGCGTGCGTTATCACCGAACAGGAATGATGTTATCCACCCTGCGGTCCGCTTTTGTGCGGGTCGCCCTTTTGCTGTTGATAGGCCTGGCCGGCTGCAAGAAGGACGGCCAAGTGCCAAGCTTTGTACGGCTCTCGTCGCCCCAGGTGCGAACTGCGGATGGGCTCACGGAACTCCCTTCGAACATCACGGATATGTGGGTGTATGCCAATGGCGCACCGTTGGGTGTTTGGCAGGCCCAACGCCGCATTCCCGTGCTCGAAAAAGGAATCACCTCCTTGCAGGTGATCGCTGGCGTTCGACGCAATGGCATCTCGGACGACCGCATCCAGTACCCTTTCCTGGCCACCTTCAATCAGGGCGTTACACTCCAGGAAGGCGCGGAAGTCCTAATTCAACCTGTCTTCAAGTACTTCGACGACGCATTCCCCTTCAACGAAGGCTTCGAGGAGGCCGGCCTGAAGTTGACGACCACAGAAGGTGACACTACATTCTACAGGTTCAATGCTGCACAAGCTGGCGAGTCACAGGACGTACTCACAGGAGAGCAGTCAGGTGGCATCTTCCTGGACCCGGCACACGACTTGTTCCGGGCTGTGAGCACGCCGGACCAATACTTCCCGAACGGCTCGCTGAACGCCTTCCTGGAAGTGGACTATCGGAGCGATACCCGTTTTTTGGTGGGTGTGAAGTTCTCCTTGGGCGGCCAAGCCTACAGCATTCCCTTGGTGTATGTAAGCCCCACTAAGCGTGGCGATGGCAGCATGCCGTGGAAGCATGTGTATGTGGACCTGGGTTCGGGCTGGGGAAACAGTGGCTCCGTACAGCGTCAATTCTACATCCAGGCCTCGCTGGAGAACGGGGCCACAGCAGCACGGATCACGTTGGACAATGTGAAGGTGGTGTATTGACCCATGAACAAGCGCCTTCTGGTAGCCCTCTACATCGTGGCCGACCTCTTCGGCTCGGCGCTGGCATGGACGCTCTTCTACCTCTTCCGCAAGGCCTACTTGGAGCCGAAGAAGTTCGGGTATGCCGTCCCTGTGGAACTGGACAGCAACTACTGGATCGGACTGGCCCTGATCCCGCTTTTTTGGGTGGGCCTCTACGTGATCATTGGAGGGTATACGGACATCCTGAGGCGCTTTCGGGTCAAGGAGTTGGGGCAAACGATGTTGATCTCACTGATCGGTACAATAGTGATCTTCTTTCTATTGCTGTTGGATGATGTGGTGGCGAACTACCGCTACTACTATCAGTCCTTTCTGATGTTGTTCGGCCTGCACTTCGGCATCACCTTCATCCTGCGTTTCATGTTAACGAGCCGCACAGTCCGGCGTGTGCACAACCGCGAGATCGGCTTCAACACGTTGCTGGTCGGGGGCAACGAGCGGGCCATCAGTATTTACCAGGAGATCGAAGGCATGCCGAAAAGCCCGGGCAACCGCTTCGTGGGCTTCGTGAGCGTGAATGGCGGCGATCAGCAACTGGCAGGTGCTGGGTTGGAGCGTCTAGGTAAGTGGCACGACCTGCGTACGCTGATCCCCCAGTACGCCGTGGAAGAGGCCATCATCGCCGTGGAAAGCAGCGAGCACGAGCACATCAGCCGTATCGTGAACGAGTTGGAAGGCACACCCGTGCGCATCAAGATCATTCCGGACATGTACGACATTCTCAGCGGCAGCGTGAAGATGACGAGCATCTTCGGTGCCCCGCTGATCGAGGTGAACCCGCAGATCATGCCAGCCTGGCAGTTCGCGATCAAACGGGCCTTCGACATCGCGTTCAGCGTCGTGGCCATGTTGCTGTTGCTCTTTCCCATGTTGGTGATCGCACTGATGGTGAAGCTCACATCGCCTGGAGCCGTATTCTTCCGCCAGGAGCGTGTTGGACTGCACGGCCGTCCCTTCAGCATCATCAAATTCCGCAGCATGGTGGCCAATGCCGAAAGCAAAGGCCCACAGTTGAGCAGCGCCACCGACCCACGGATCACCTCCGTTGGCCGATTCCTTCGGCGTACGCGCATGGACGAGCTGCCGCAGTTCTGGAATGTGCTCAAGGGCGAGATGAGCCTGGTCGGGCCACGTCCAGAACGCCAGCATTTCATCCACGAGATCACCAAGTTGGCGCCGCACTACCGCCATCTGCACAAGGTGCGCCCAGGGATCACCAGCTGGGGTCAAGTGAAGTTCGGCTATGCCGAGAACGTAGAGCAGATGTTACGGCGCCTGAAGTATGACATCCTCTACATCGAGAACATGAGCCTGGCCGTGGACCTGAAGATCCTGGCCTATACGGCGTTGATCGTCCTGCGGGGCGACGGAAAGTAGGGGCAAATTTCCCGCCCCTACCTTGCCGCCCATTTTCAACGACCATGAACATTTCCGTCATCGGTGCCGGCCAGATGGGCAACGGTATCGCCCACGTTTTCGCCCAAAGCGGTCATAGCGTCATTTTGATCGATGTCGCACAGGACCGGATCGACCTGGGCATGGCAACGATCGCGAAGAACCTGGACCGTCAGGTGGCCAAAGGCACCCTCACGGAGGATCAGAAAAAGACCACGCTCGGCAACATCGGCACGGCCACGGACATGGCTGCGGGCGTGAAGGACGCCGCCTTGGTAGTGGAGGCTGCGACGGAGAACGTGGACCTGAAGCTGAAGATCTTCCGGGACATGGACGCCAGCGCCCCGGCGGGCTGCATACTGGCCACCAACACCAGCAGTATCAGCATCACGCGCATCGCGGCGGTGACCAACCGGGCGGACCAGGTGATCGGCATGCACTTCATGAACCCGGTGCCATTGATGAAACTGGTGGAAGTGATCCGCGGCTACAACACCAGCGATGCGGTAACGCGGACCATCATGGACCTGAGCGCGGCCATCGGCAAGGTACCTGTGGAGGTGAACGACTACGCCGGCTTTGTGGCCAACCGCATCCTGATGCCCATGATCAACGAAGCCATCGAGACCTTGTTCCAAGGCGTTGGTGGAGTTGCCGAAATTGACACGGTGATGAAGCTGGGCATGGCGCACCCGATGGGTCCGCTGCAGCTCGCCGACTTCATCGGATTGGACACTTGCCTGGCGATCATGCGCGTACTGCACGAAGGCTTCGGCAACCCGAAATACGCCCCCTGCCCTCTTCTGGTGCAAATGGTAACGGCGGGCAAGTTGGGTGTGAAGAGCAGCGAAGGCTTCTACCAGTACACGGCGGGCAGCAAAGACCTGGTGGTGGCGCAGGCGTTCGCGCGGTGACCATCCGCGAGGCCACTCAGGCGGACATTCCGTTGATACAGGCCATCGCACAAGCGACCTGGCCCGTATGCTACGCGGGGATCATCGGTCCGGCGCAGATCGCCTATATGCTCGATCTGATGTACTGCACACCTGCGTTGGAGGCTCAGTTCGGGCCAAAAGGCCATCGCTTCCTTGTTGCTGAGCAGAAGAGTTCATCCATCGGATTTGCGGGCTTCGAGCACGGCTACCAAGGCAGTAAGCGGACGCGCTTGCACAAGCTCTATGTTCTGCCCGGGGTCCAGGGAAACGGCGTGGGGCACGCCTTGTTGGACGCAACATCGGCTGAAGCTCGGGAAATGGGTGATGTGGCCATGGAACTGAACGTGAACAAGCACAATCCGGCGATACACTTCTATGAGCGTCAAGGCTTCAGCGTCGAGCGCGATGAGGTGCTGGACATCGGAGAGGGCTACGTGATGGACGACCATGTGATGGTGCTGGCATTACATTGAGGATCAGCACAGCAGTTGTTAGGAAGAGGCATGTCACTATCCCGGTCAGTCGATCTAGCCAATTCGCATCCAACCCCTTAGCTTAGCCGTTGCTTCGCTCATCTGGGCCGTAGAACTTCGAACAGTACTAAGCCACCCGACTTCCGGATGGCTAGCTGACAAGTAGCGATAGGAGCATGACATAAGTTCTTTACCAACCCTATTCTTATGTTGCGCATTGCCCAGCCCAACCGCACTACCTTCTTCGGCCTTTTGTCGCTTTTGGCCGCTCCGACGCTGGCGCAACAGCACTCCGTGGCCCGAGTTTGGAATGAAGAATTATTGGGCAACATCATCAAGGATTTCGCCCGCCCACCCATACAGGCGCGAAACCTGTTCCACGTATCCGCCGCCATGTACGATGCATGGGCGGCCTATTCCCCTAGCGTGGACCCCTGGCTGCTAGGCCATTCCCGTGGAGGATACACTTGTGCCTTCGACGGTATAGCGCAGCCGGCGGATGTAGAGGTTGCGCGCCGGGAGGCCATCAGTTTTGCGGCCTATCGCCTGATCCGTCATCGCTTTCAGAATTCCCCGGGTGCAGCAGTCACGCTACCGCCGTTGGACAACTTGATGGACAGCCTCGGCTTTGATCGCACAAATACCTCATTGGACTATTTACTGGGAGGACCGGCAGAGTTGGGCAATTACATCGCCGCCGCCTACATCGCGTTCGGATATCAGGATGGAGCGAATGAAAGTGGCAACTATGCTTACCAGTACTACGCTCCTGTGAACCCGAGCCTTCATGTGGAGCAACCGGGCAACCCGAGTATGATCGATCCCAACCGATGGCAGCCCATCACGCTCACCACCGCGGTCGATCAACAAGGCAACCCAGTGCAAGCCACGCGTCCCTTCATTACTCCCGAGTGGGGCAATGTGGTCCCATTCGCCATGTCAGATGCAGACGCGACGGAACTCCTCCGCGATGGGGATACTTACAAAGTCTATCACGACCCCGGACCACCCAGTTACCTGGACACCTTGGATGCGAGCGGTCTTGATTCCTTTTTCAAATGGAATCATCTCTTGGTACCCATTTGGCAGTCGCATTTAGATCCGAGTGACACCACCGTCTGGGACATCTCTCCCGGCTCCGTTGGAAACAACTTGACCTACCCTGCCACCCCGGCGGAGTACTATAACTTCTACAATTTCTTCAACGGCAATGATTCCGGACAAGGACATTCGTTGAACCCAGTGACAGGACTGCCCTATACCCCACAGTTGGTAAAGCGTGGGGACTATGCGCGCGTGCTGGCCGAATTCTGGGCGGACGGCCCCAATTCGGAAACACCTCCCGGCCATTGGTTTTCCATCCTGCACACGGTGAGCGATCACCCCCTGTTCGTGCGAAAATGGATGGGGATCGGCGCTGAGTTGGACCCTTTGGAATACGACATCAAGTCCTACTTCGCCTTGGGTGGGGCCTTGCACGATGCGGCCATTAGTGCATGGAGCATCAAGGGTTGGTATGACTCCTCACGCCCGGTCTCAGCGATCCGGTATATGGGCGATCATGGACAGTGCAGCGATCCACAACTTCCGAACTACCATTCCTCCGGCCTTCCGCTGCTACCAGGTTATGTGGAATTAGTGCAACCTGGAGATATGCTCGCAGGGGACTCGAGCCAGAACGTGGACAAAGTGAAGCTCTACACATGGCGCGGGCCATCCTACATCACCACTCCGAACACGGATACAGCAGGGGTTGGTTGGATACTGGCCGAGAACTGGTTCCCCTATCAACGGCCCACCTTCGTGTCACCTCCTTTTGCTGGATACGTTTCCGGACATTCCACCTATTCGCGCAGCGCAGCCGAAGTACTCACGATGATCACAGGTGACCCCTATTTCCCAGGAGGGATGAGCAACTTCCTGGCACCACATGACAATTTTCTGGTCTTCGAGAACGGGCCCTCCCAGGATGTGATACTTCAATGGGCCACCTACCGCGATGCCAGCGACCAGTGTAGTCTTTCGCGCATTTGGGGGGGGATACACCCCCCCATGGACGACATCCCCGGTCGCATCCTTGGCCAGGTGATCGGGCCTGATGCGGTCAATACGACCAATTCGCTGATCACTGCAGACCGACCCGTGGTACAATCGGTAACTTGTTCTGATCCAGTGCTTAGCGCAGCCGACATTGGCAATACAGTAACTGTGATGGTGACCTACGATCGCCCAATGCTATTGGACAGCCTTCCGCAGGTGGTTTTCGTTGTTGATGATCCGATCTTGTCTAACGCGATCTCGAACATGAACATGGCCTGGACCAGTGCGGATTCGTTCACGTTGACATTCGCACTCCTCAGCACGTCCATCCGTCTTGATGACATATTTATGCGCATCACAAGTGGACGATCTGTAGTGGGACTGGAACAGAATGCGCACTTGTCGGCTCGTCCGTTCCTTATCGACACCGAGCTACCGACCGTGCAGTTGATCGCACCTCAGACTCCGACGTTGAACGATTCAATTGCAGCGCAGGGCGCATACACGGTAAGCTTGACCTTCAGCGAAGCGTGTGATGAAATGCAAACACCTGATCTGACCTTCACGGGTGGACCGGAAGTGGCTGCCGCACTTCAACTGGATGTTACGAACAGTAACTGGACCGATAACGTGCACTACGAGGCCGTCTTCATGGCGAATGATACCGAGCTGGAAATGGACGGCATCGGCCTGTTCGTGACCAACGTATTCGATGTGGTAGGGAACCCGATAGAGCCGCTTATCGAGGACAGCTTGTTCAACATCGACACACGAGGACCAGCGATCGCATCTATCGATGTGAGCGACCCGGTCTTGAACCTCATGGACCTTGGCTCTGCAGCGCTCCAGATGGCGTTCACCTTCGATGAACCTATGGACCCGACCGCTCTACCAGTGCTTCAATTCACACAGGATGATCCACTGGCATTCTCCCTTTCCGTGAACCCCTTCCTCACCGAATGGGTCGATGATCACACTTGGCATTTGACCTACGACCTGGCCAATGGAAATGAGGAACTGCTGAATATCCAGGCCATGCTCGCCGATATCCGGGATATTGCAGGGAATAACCTAGTGCAACCGGATATTCCTAGCCCCTTCATTATAGACACTCACCGCCCTTTGGTCATTGGCATCACCCCATCTTTGCAAACGGTTGCAGACATGCATGTTGGCTTGGGAGGACTCTACGTCAATGTCGAGTTCAGTGAAGCGATGAGCAACTCGCAATTACCGTTGATCGACCTATTCAGCTCGGATGCATTAGGGGGGTCTTTCCAGTACAGTCCGTCACAGAGTTCATGGTTCAACGCGACCACCTTCCACGCCGTGTTCAATGTAACAGACGTCGGTCTGGAGGTGGGTTCCATCGGGGCGACGGTGAGCTTTGCTGCTGACCTTGCAGGAAACGTGCAGGAGGAATACACCGCAAATGACCTGTTGGGATTAGATACCCGGAACCCGGTCGTAATATCAATAACTCCCAGTACCGACCAGATCACAGATGCGGAAGTAGGTGTCGGCGGATTCGGCATCACGAGCGCTTTCGACGAACTGATGGATCCAGGATCCACACCATTGGTGACATTTAATGGCCCACCTGAGCTGAATGCCATTCTGACCTACTTACCTGCCTCGTCCCTGTGGGTCGATGATACCACATTCGCCAGTGTTTTCACCGTGACCGACATAGCGGCCTTGATCACTGGTGCAGGCGTGACGATCAGCATGGGGAGGGATGTCAACGGGAATATCCAAGCACCATCTGAGTGGAGCGATCTATTTTCCGTTGATCTGTCGGGTAATGGTGTGGGTGAGAACGCGAACAGTGGAGACCTTATCCTATTCCCCAACCCATCGACAACGGGGTCGGCATTCAACGCACAGCTCCCAGCGGGATCTGCGACCGTGGCCCTCCGCGTTATGGACATTCGTGGATCGCTCGTCTTCGCAACACGGTTCACCCAGCATGCAACTGGCCCTGTGCCCGTTGCCATTCCGCATCTCGCTCCGGGGGTTTACAATGTCGAACTTACTGGAACGACCATCGCCCGACGGTCGCAGCACCTGATCGTTCTGGGTCAATAAAGACGCGACCGCTCTGTTGACACGACACTGTTCCCTGCGGATTTTGCAAACCTGAACAACCCTTCGAACCTCAACTCAAATGGATCACTCTTACAACCATTCGACGGCATCTGGTCTACGCATGCTTGTTGGCGCGATCACATGCCTCCTGGTCGGTATCACGGGTCGGTTGCAAGGCCAAGCGTTCACCAATATTGCCACGGTCCAGGGCGTGGACTTTTCAGTGAACAGTGATTTCGAGGGAACGGCGGTCAGTTTCTACGACTTTGACAATGACGGATGGGATGATCTGACCGTTGGCATGTGGAATGATAGCATCGAGTTCCACCAGAACCAGCAGGGCCAACTGGATCGTTTGCCTTCATTCATCGATGGACCTGGCGCCACGCGTCATGTCCTCTGGATCGACTACAACAACGATGGTGAGATGGACCTCTTCATCACCACCAAACAAGGAACGCATCGACTGTTCCGCAACGACGGGAATTTCCAATTCACGGACATCTCGGAACACGGAGGCTTCGGCCTCATTCCTGCAGAGAACTACGGTGCGAGCTGGGGTGATTATGATCGAGATGGGGACCTTGACGTATACGTGTGTACGTATGAGGGATTTGGGGATGAAAGTGAATTTGAGAAGCTCAACCATCTCTACCGCAACAACGGAGACGATACGTTCACGGACGTTACGCTTGAAGCGGGTGTTGGCAATGGGATCAAGCAGACGTTCCAAGCTATATGGATCGATCCTGACCATGATGGCTGGCAGGACCTCTATGTGATGAACGACCGTGTGCAAAGCAACAATGCCTACTATTCCAACAATCACGACGGAACATTCACGGATATTGCTGCTGACAACGGAAGCCTCGTACCGAATTCCTTTCCCATGTCACTGACCGTTGGTGATGTGAACAATGACGGTGGGTTGGACATTTTCATGACCAACACTGGAACAGCGGAAAATCCAGGAAGATTCCTGATCGATCAAGGTGACGGCACGTACCAGGATCAGGCTGCTCAGTATGGTCTGGGCATCGAAGCGAATTCGTGGGGGGCGGCTTGGGTGGATGCTGATAATGACATGTTCCAGGACCTGTACGTTGCAACGGGGCCACCACTGAACTACTCCACCGACATACTCTTCATGCGCAACATGGCCGGCACGTATTTCGAACCTTCTCCGGGGAGTTTCCCTAGCGGACACGAAGCGCTCAGCCTGACCGTGGCGCGTGGTGATCTGAACAACGACGGATACCCGGACCTTTTTGTTCAGAACATGGCCCCGGATCCAGGTTATTTGTGGCTCAACTCAGGCGGAATGAACCACTACATCAAGATCACCCCGCACGGCACAGTGTCCAATCGCATGGCCATTGGCACGTGGATACGGGTGTATAGTGGCGGTATCTGCCAGACACAATACACGCTATGCGGAGAAGATCATTTAGGTCAGAGCTCACAGCACCGCATCTTTGGACTTGGTGCCAACACCGAAATCGACTCCGTGGAGGTGGAATATCAGAGCGGCCACATCGACCGGTATTATGGTCCCATAGCGGACCAGGACCTTCAGGTGACCGAAGGCGAGACCATAGCCTTGGTCATCACACCGCTGGGATCGACCAACATCTGCCCCGGGGCAGCTGTTGTGCTGGATGCCGGTGAGCATTTTAGCTATTCATGGAGTACTGGCGATACGTTACGATCCATAACCGCAAGTACACCTGGCAGCTACTCCGTGACCATCACGACGGAGCTGGGGGTCGTGGTGGAGAGCGCACCCATCACCATCACGCTTGCCCCCATTCCCTTCATCGCGGATTCCATTGATCCTCCTTCGTGCAACGCGGCGCAGGACGGCACCATCAGCATCGAGAATCTTACCGGAGTGGCAGCACAGGAGGTCCTCTGGAGCAATGGATCGATGGGCGAACTGATCACAGGGCTTGAAGAAGGTATCTATCATTACCTCTACACGGATGTGAACGGATGCACCAATGAAGGTGACCTAGAACTTATCGCTCCACCGCTGTTGGATCTGGTCCTGGAGACATCTCCGGAACAGGTCGGCGCTGATGGTGTGATCAGCGTGTTCGTTTTTGGAGGAACCATGCCCTACACCGTTGCCATCGATGGACAAGTGACCACCATTCCGATCACCGGATTGATCGGCGGCACGTATGAGGTGACCGTTACTGACGCTCAGGGGTGTGCAACAGCATCCACTGCGGTGGTGAACGACAACACAGGGCTCGGGCAGAGCACAGGTGCGGTATTCAGTTTCTTCCCGAACCCGACGAACGGGCCCGTGACCTTGACACTTCCGGCGCACATAGAAGCGGTGCGCTTATGCGACGTCAACGGACGTGAAGTCCTTATGCGGCAGGCGCCCCTGCCAAGGTCACTTGATCTCAGCGCCGTCGCCTCTGGCAGCTATGTTCTTCAAGGTCTTGTCGATGGGGTCCCCATCTTCCGCACAACGGTCTTGATCATGGATAGATCGGGAACGACCCGTTAAGGTTATTCCCTTTAACGTGGTGGCAAGAATGGCGACCATTGGCGTGGATCGACCAGCGTCCATCAGGTCCAACTGCGTGCGTCCACGGAGCTTGTTGGACTGAAACCGACGGTGTGAGTGCTTTTCAGAAGTTTGGACCGAGCTGCTCTAATTGAGGCGAGCTTATATTCATACCCTACCGTCATGCGTGAACTCATCACTTTGGTCGCCTTCCTGGCCGCCTCACTCCTGCCCGCGCAACAGATCACGAACATCAGTTGTAGCGACGCCACTGCGTTACAGGTGATGAAGGGGCTGTACGATCCATCGGTCTACACCGCCTTTCCTGAGATCGACGATCATTATCAGATCATTTGCGAGCTGCGAACGCTCATCTCTGCCGACTCCCTGAAAGCACACATCGAGCACTTGGTCTCCTTCCAGACCCGGCACACCTTCTCCGACACGCTATCGAACAGCATAGGCATCGGCGCAGCTCGGCGCTGGGCATTCGACCGGTTCCAGGCATTCAGCGATGCGCAGAATGGGCGCCTGATCCCTGCCTATCTACGCTTCGACCATACGGATGATGTGTGCGGTACCGCGCAGGACCTTCGCAATGTGATGGCCGTACTCCCTGGAAGGGACACGAGCAACAAGAGTATCGTGCTGATCGAAGCACACCTGGACAGCCGTTGCGAGGACAATTGCGATCCTGCCTGCCTCGCTCAAGGTGCGGATGACAACGCCAGCGGAAGCGCCTTGGTGATCGAACTGGCGCGCGTGCTCAGCCGCTACACGTTCGACCATACGCTGGTCTTCCTGTTGACCATTGGGGAAGAACAAGGACTTGTCGGTGCAACCGCTATGTCCACGTTTTGCGTTGAACAAGGCATTGCCATCAAGGGCGTTCAGAACAACGACATCGTCGGTGGCATTTGGTGCGGCACCACATCCTCTGAACCTGGATGCCCCGGGGAAGGCGATGTGGACAGCCTGCATCTACGATTGTTCTCTAACGGTTCTGTCACACGCACCTATCGCGGCTTCGCCCGCACGATCAAAATGTACTACCAGGAGAAGCTGCGCTCGCAGGTGGCCGTTCCGATGACGATCGAGCTGATGAACGTGGAGGACCGCACGGATCGAGGGGGGGATCATATTCCTTTCCGGATGGATGACTTCCGCAATGTCCGTTTCACCTCGGCGAATGAGCATGGTAACGCTAACGTGGAGGACAGCACCTACCAGGACCGCCAACACACCTCGCGCGATGTGATCGGTGTTGACACGGACGGTGACCTTGAGGTGGATAGCTTCTTCGTGGACTTCAACTACCTGCAACGGAACACGGTCATCAATGGGCTCACGGCGACCTTGCTCGCATTGGGTCCCGAGCCACCTGACTTTGTAGTGCATGATGAGCCCACGGGCCTGCGGGTGTCCTTCACGGCTGCCCCGGGCGACCTGGCATATCGTATCGGTGTACGCGCCGGGAGCGGCGATCCGGAGTTCACCGCCGTTTACAGGACAACAGATACCAGCTTCGTGGTCCCCGGTCTGTCCGCCAGTGTGCTGTATTACATCAGCGCGGCCACCATCGATCAGTCCGGCATCATGAGCCCCTTCAGCCGTGAATACGGCAAGAGCAACGATGCCGACACGCCGCCTGCCATAGTGGACGACCTACCCTACGGTGTCAACTGCGCCACGATCGGTCTGCCTGAACTATCCGCGAAGCAGGATGCGTTCGTCATGTCCGCCAGCCCGAACCCGTTCACGGACCATACCGATATTCGGGTAAACGGTCAACTCGTCCCGATGGGCAGCGAGGGCTGGCTGATCATCTTGGACGTCCTGGGCAAGGTGGTGGCCCGAATGCCGGTGGATCTGAATTCGGAACACGGCGCGATCACCTATACGCATCGGGGTGCATCGGGAGTTTTCCGCGCCCTTTTGCTGATCAACGGCCGCATGGTGGCCAGTACGCCACTCATGCCGATGGGGCAAGGCGCGCGTTGACGGGTACACGTATGAACTTGACACGTCACCACGCCTTCTTGCTGGTCATGATACTTGCTGGCGTCATCCTCCGGCTTATGTGGCCGGTGGATATGGAATGGAAGACGGATGAAAAGCTGATCTACGGTCTGGCACATGAGGCTGCCCATGCGCACGCTTTGCCGGACGTGGGGATCAAGAGCGGAGGCGGTATTGTGAACCCCGGACTGAGCGTGGGGGTCTTCGCACTGGTGGCCACCTTTACCAACGACCCGGTATCCATGGTCCGGGTGGTACAATGGGTGAATGTGCTGGCGCTTCTAGGCTTTGTTGCGTTGGCCGGGTCACGATCCCGCGGAGCGGATCGCGAAACCTGGCTGAATGGACTTGCACTGGCCGCTGTCAGTCCGCTTGCTGTGCTGTTCGCGCGGAAGATCTGGGCGCAGGACCTGCTGCCGGCTATTGCCTTTGTCATCATCCTGGCACACGGCCAACGCCACAGGCCATGGGGGGCCTTCATCTGGGGCATGGCGGGGGCCTTGATGGGCCAGGTGCACATGAGCGGCTTCTACTTCGCTTTTGGCCTGTTCGTGGTGACCGTGATCCATGACCATCTGCGGGGCAAGCCATTGCGATGGGTGGCCTGGTTGGCTGGCAGCGCCTTGGGTGGCCTCAGCATGATCGCGTGGCTGAACCATCTGGCTCAACATCCTCAGCCTTCCACGGCCAGCCCATGGAACGTGTTCCAATTGAACTTCTACTTCTATTGGATAATTGATGCCATGGGCTTGGATTCAATGTACTCGCTGCGCGACGAATTCTGGGCCTTCCTGCGCGAACCCTTGATCGCGGGAGGACCGACCTACATCATGGCCGCGTTGCATGTGGTGATCCTGGGCATTACCGTGATCTATATAAAGGAGTTGTTCGGGATGATCCGCAGGGCCTCCGATAGAATACGGTCTGCCAGTAGCCTCCGTAGCTATTGTGCGGACATGAGCGACACAAGCTTGCAGTTGCATGGCATCCTGCTCGGACTGGGTGTAATGATGCCTTTGAGCGGGGTGACGATATATCAGCACTACCTCATCTGTGCATTCCCTTTCTCCTATGTGTTCGTTGCGTTGGTACTGAAGCGCCACCAACGCGTGTTGACCGGATTGTTGCTGGCCCAGTTGCTGGTTTCCGTTGGCTTCCTATGGTACATCCATCGGAACGGTGGTGCACGGGATGGTGATTACGGGATCACGTACGACGCACAACAGCCCATACGGCCGTAGCTCAACACTGCGCGAACGGTTCAGTTCATGCTGACAGGCACAGGAGGCAGGCCATGCTTGCGGTACAATCGGGCCTTGCGTTTTTCCAAGCGGGCTTGGGCGCGTTCGGTACGCGCTGGACGTGACGTGCAGGTAAGTTCACCGTTCTCCACGCGTTTCACGATGCTCTCCACCACAGCGTCATCGCCGGTAGGGTCATAATCATCCTTCAGGTCATTGCCGAATAACCTAGCGACTCCCTGCCAGACCCATGCGTTGAACGATCCGCGCAACTGCTTCACCAGCTCATAGCTCGTCTGTCCGGTCTCCCGATCGATCAGCTTGATCAACAGACGGCCCTGGCTGATGGTCATGTTCTTTAGTTCCTCCTCGAATTCCGCCCGTAGTTCGGCCTCGGCGAGCTTCAGGTACAGTTCCTTGTCGCGTTCCCGTGCGATTGTGGTCAGGTCATGGTCATACTGGTCGAGCAACTTGGCCGTAGTAAGCGCGTAAGGGAAGACCTTCTGCACGTTGCGGGTGAGCTTGTCGACCCGCCCAGCCTGACGTTTGGCCTTGCCCATAAGCTTGGCCTCAACGGTGACCTCGGGCAAGGTGTACATCGGGATGGTATCCACTCCCTCAATGGCCACAGGCGTTAAGACCTGCGCCTGAGCAAACATGCCGCTATCTAGGAGCATATAAGCTCCAATGAGAAGGAAGTGTGCGATCGTGCGCATGGAAACGTACCGGAAGATGCAAGTTAGCAACGTCCGAAGGGCTTGTTCAGTATCCCTTTAACGGCTTATCGCCGATTCAGTTTCCATGCCGAGATCCCGCCAGCCTGCGCGGGTGTCGCCAAAGGTCGGTTGGATCGGGCCGCCTGGAGGTGACCGGCCACTAAGGCGGCGGCGGCCATTTCCCCCTCATCCGTGCCCAGGAGGAGCTCCGGCCGGAAGTGATCACGCACGAAATGGGTGTCGTATTTCCCGCTGCGGAACGAAGGATGTCCCATGACGAAGCGGCAAAAGGGCAGCGTGGTCTCGACACCGGCGATGGAATAGTCATCGATAGCGCGCTCCATGCGGCTGATGGCCTCTTCGCGCGTGGCCCCGTAGGTGATCAGCTTGGCGATCATGGGGTCATAGAAGATCGGGATGGTCATGCCCTCCTCGAAGCCATCGTCCACGCGAACGCCGGGTCCTTGCGGCGGCCTGTAGGTGGTAAGTGTGCCGATGTCCGGCAGGAAGTTGTTCGCAGGATCCTCAGCATACACGCGCACCTCGACGGCGTGGCCGTTGATCTTCAATTCCTCCTGCGTGAAGGGTAGCTTCTCCCCTTCCGCCACGCGGATCTGGAGCTTCACGAGATCCAGCCCCGTGATCATTTCCGTAACGGGATGTTCCACTTGTAGGCGGGTGTTCATCTCCATGAAGTAGAAGTGCATCTGCTCGTCGAGCAGGAACTCCACGGTGCCGGCGCCGGTGTAGTCCACGCTGCGGGCCACGGCCACTGCGGCCTCGCCCATGCGCTTGCGCAGTTCGGGCGTGAGCACGGCGCTTGGCGCCTCCTCCACCACTTTCTGGTGGCGGCGTTGAATGCTGCACTCGCGCTCGAACAGGTAGCAGGTATTGCCGTGGGTGTCGGCCATGATCTGCACCTCGATATGGCGCGGACCGGCCACGTACTTCTCGATGAACACGCTACCGTCGCCAAAGGCGTTCTGCGCCTCGCTGATGGCCCGTTCGAGGCCTTCCTTCAGTTCGCTCTCCTGCTCCACGATGCGCATGCCCTTGCCTCCGCCACCGGCCGCAGCCTTGATGAGGATCGGGAAGGTGATGGTCTTGGCCACCGTGATGGCCTCATCCAGCGAGTTCACCGCGCCTTCGGTGCCGGGTACCAATGGCACGCCATGGCCTTTCACGGCCTCCTTGGCCGCGAGCTTGTCGCCCATCACCTTCATGGCGTGCGGCGAGGGTCCCACGAAGATCACACCTGCCTTCTCCAGTGCCCGGCAAAAATCGCCGTTCTCGCTCAGAAATCCATAGCCGGGGTGCACCGCATCCACCTTCAAATCAGTGCACACTTTAATGATCTTATCAAAGACCAGGTAGCTCTCCTTGCTGGCGGCGGGCCCGATGCATACGGCCTCATCGGCGAAGCGTACAAAGGGGGCGTTGCGATCGGCCTCGGAAAACACAGCCACCGTGCGGATGCCCATTTCCCGTGCGGAACGCATTACCCGCAGGGCGATCTCGCCGCGATTGGCGACGAGGAGTTTCTTGATGGAACGTTGGCTGCTCATCAGGCCAGTACCTGCTTCACCCTATCGGCAGCCTCCTGCAGCGCAACGGCGCTCAGCACTTTCAGTCCGCTTTCGTCGATCAGCTTTTTGGCCTCCACTGCGTTGGTCCCTTGCAGGCGCACGATGATCGGCACCTTGACATCGCCAATGTTCTTGTAGGCATCCACCACACCTTGGGCCACGCGGTCGCAGCGAACGATGCCGCCGAAGATGTTCACGAGGATGGCTTTCACGCGCTCGTCCTTCAGGATGATGCGGAAGGCCTTTTCCACACGGGCCGCATCGGCTGTGCCTCCCACGTCGAGGAAGTTGGCGGGTTCACCACCACTTAGCTTGATAATGTCCATGGTGGCCATGGCCAGTCCGGCGCCGTTCACCATGCAGCCCACGTTGCCATCGAGGCGCACGTAGTTCAGGCCTGCTTCACCGGCCTCTACTTCGATGGGATCCTCCTCCGTCTTGTCCCGCATTTCGGCGTAGTCCGGGTGGCGGTAAAGTGCGTTGCCATCGAGACGCACCTTGGCATCGATGGCAGCCACGCGGTCGTCACTCATCTTCAACACGGGGTTGATCTCGAACATGGCGGCATCGCAGCCTTCGTAGGCGCGATAGAGCGCGGCCACGAACTTCACCATCTCTTTTTTGGCAGTGCCGCTAAGCCCCAGGTTGGTGGCGATCTTGGCGCACTGGAACGGACGTAGACCTACACGGGGATCCACGAACTCCTTTTGGATCTTGTCCGGGTGGTGCTCGGCCACCTCCTCGATGTCCATGCCTCCCTCAGTGCTGTACACGATCACGTTGTGGCCGGTGCCGCGGTCCAACAGCACGCTCATGTAGTATTCCTTGATCTCGCTGACACCCGGGCCGTACATATCCTCCGCGATGAGGACCTTGTTCACTTTCTTGCCTTGCGGCGGGGTCTGTGGCGTCTTCAGCATCATGCCGATGATACCGCCCGCCTTTTCGCGCACCTCGTCGTAGTTCTTGGCGAGCTTCACGCCGCCGCCTTTTCCGCGTCCGCCCGCATGGATCTGGGCCTTCACCACCCAGAACTTCGTACCCGTCTCTGCGGTGAGGCGCTTGGCGGCATCAACAGCCTCATCGGCGTTGTAGGCCACGATGCCGCGCTGGACGGTGACACCGAATTGCTGAAGGATCTGTTTGCCTTGGTACTCGTGAAGGTTCATATGCGGTGAAAAGTGTGGGGCGAAAGTAAAGCCCGATCGATAACCGGCGAGGCTGCTTCCTTTGCATCACATGATCCAGGCGAAAAGCATCCGCAAGACCTTTGGCGACCTACCTGTACTAAAGGGTGTGGACCTGCAAGTGGCCCAGGGCGAAGTGGTGAGCATTGTCGGCGCCAGTGGCGCTGGCAAGACCACCCTGCTGCAGATCCTGGGCACCTTGGAGCGGATGGACAGTGGCATGTTGACCATCGGAGGCCAGGAGGTCTCCACAATGCGATCCAACGAGCTGGCAGCCTTCCGCAACCGGCACATCGGCTTCGTGTTCCAGTTCCACCACTTGCTGCCCGAGTTCAGTGCACTGGAGAACGTGATGATGCCGGGGCTGATCGCCGGGAAGAGCCAGAACGAATGCCGACCCCGCGCAGAGGAATTGCTCATGCGCTTGAACGTGATCGCCCGCAAGGAGCACAAGCCTTCGCAGCTCAGCGGTGGCGAACAGCAGCGCGTGGCCGTGGCCCGTGCCCTCTTCAACAACCCGAGCGTAGTGCTTGCCGACGAACCCAGCGGCAACCTCGATAGCGCCCATGCCCGCGAGCTTCACCAGCTCTTCTTCGAACTGCGCACGGAACTCGGCCATACCTTCGTGATCGTCACACACAACGAAGAACTCGCTGACATGGCGGACCGGAAGTTGGTGATGCGGGACGGGGTGATCTGACAACTTGGAAAGACCAAGCGGCTAGGATAAGCAACCTCCAACACCTTCTTACGGTCATCTCAACGCATGAACACACGTTTTGCTCGGCCTCTCCTCTCCTTCCTAAGCGCTATTGCGGTGTTGAACGCGACTGCCCAAGTGATCGCATGGCCTGCCGGTGACCCGGCAGTAGCGGCCATCGACCACTTGCAAGGGTCGAATGTGATGCTCTCCAACGCTTTCAGCCAGACGATCGACCCTATGCAGGTGGGCATCTTCAGTGATAGCACGGCCACTGTGGGGTTGGATACCGGGCTGGTGATCTGCACAGGACTCTACTTCTGTGTCATTGGCCCGAACAATGTGCCCAACGGCACCTTTGGCGGTGGCTTTTTCGGTGGCGACCCTGATCTCCAGACCATGAGCCCGCTCTATCCCGGATCGATCGGGGATCAGGGCATTATTCAATTGGACCTAGTACCATGGGGCGACACGCTCACCATACGCTACGTGTTCGCCTCGGAAGAATATGATGAGTATGCGTGCAGCAGTAAGGACGACCGCATGGGATTCTTCCTCAGCGGACCGGGCATCAGTGGGGCCTTTTCGAATGCTGGCATCAACATGGCGACACTGCCGATCAGCGGGTTACCCGTCACCGTAAACACCGTGAACAATGGCAACGCGGGAAACCAAGGTACGCTTGGTCTCTGTGGCATGAATCCCGGCTGGGAACAGGACACCATCTATTACATCAACAACGACTTCGGCCAAGGCACCCAGATGGATGGATTCACCGTGGTGCTGACCGCGCGCGCCGTGGTAGTGCCGGGTGCCACCTACCACCTGAAGATCGCGATCGCCGATGTGAACGACGCCAGCTTCGACTCCGCCATCTTCCTTCCTGAAGGCGCCATCAGTTGCACGGCGCTTTCGACAGGCCTCGTTCGGCCGAACGCATCGGCAACACCACAGATGTGGTACGACCCCACCGAACGTGCCATGGTCTTCCGGGGCGTTGCTGCGGAGGGCGGACCCATACACATGCAGGTCTTCGACCCAGCCGGACGCATGTTGCAGAACACCCGCACAATGAACATTGGCGCACTCGCACGCGTGGCGCTCGATGCATCCGTCAAGGGATTTGCCGTCGTGCGCGCTACGCAGGCCGGGCG
>JBKJNF010000166.1:0-2682 GCA_046596155.1 Flavobacteriales bacterium
TGAAATTCGATGCGCTGCAGGTGATGGAGTGATCCCGGGTTAACTTCGGGGTGGCCGGTAGTGCATTGGCCGCTTTCCACTTGCCTGATCAAGCTGGAAGAAGCTGCTATCAGGGAACCATCGATGACCCACTACGCCATGTCCGCATTGAAGAAGCTTTCCCTCTCCGTCATCAGCTTTGCAGTTTGCTTCGGTTCGGCTCATGCACAGGATCCCGCATCCGTCGACATTGATCTTCGGCAGAGCACGGTAGATCCGGCCAAGTTGGACGTATATGTGCGGGCCAACGGCGCATTCTTCAATGAGGTGTTCAGCGGCTTGACCTTCACGATCCGATGGGTGACCACTTCCACGGCCACATTGGGGACACGCGTGAACAGCTGCCCTGCCGGTATTTCCGTGTCGCCCACAATACAGGTCACCAACCCCACTGTGAACGGTAACCCGAGCGGTTTCAACTATCGCTCCTTCAACGCGTTCGGCACCAGCCTGCTCAGCGATGAAGGTTGTCCACTGCCTCAGGATACCTGGCTCCTTGTAACCACCATACCGGTGGATAACAACCCCGGCTGCACGGAGTTCCAGATCGTGAACGACGACTTCACCAGTTCACCAGGCAATGCACGGGATTTCTTCGTGTCGCTTGGCGGTGTTGAGAAGACCGGCGCCATCGAGGCTACGGCAGTGAACATGGGGGCCTGCGCGCCAGACTGTTTAGGCGCTCCGGGAGGTCCCGCCCTACCGGGAACCGCTTGCGATGATGGCAACCCGGACACCTTTGGCGAAACATACACGGCGGATTGCAACTGTGTCGCCATCAATACGGGTGTCCCGGAGGTGCCTGTTGTTCCATTCCGCATTGCGCCGAATCCAACCACCGGGATCTTTGCCATCATTCTCCCTCAGTCAAAGGTGGGTGCCCATCCATTCGTCTGCAACCTGCAGGACGCATTGGGCCAGGTGGTCATCTCAACTAGCGGTTCCCGACTTCCCACGAATGAACTGGAGATCGACCTGAGCACCTTTCCAAGTGGCGTTTACACGATCAACCTCATCATTGATGGCGCACATGGATCCAGACGCATTGTGAAGCGTTGATGGAGCTTGGAAGCAAGTGGCAGCATGTTGATCGGCTGATCGATTGTCTTGCGCGGTAACACTTCCACCTAAGTATTTCATTGCATCTTCGCCAAGCTTCAGCCTTTCCGCCTTGGTTTCGCTCATCATACCTGTCTACAACGAGGAACGCAGTCTTCCGCTGCTCTTCGATCGCTTACAAGCGGCCCTGAAGGATATTGACCATGAGGTGTTGCTGGTGAATGACGGATCACATGACGGCTCCTTCGACGTACTCCGTATCCAGTGTGCGCGGGACGCGCGGTACAAGGCCATTGATTTCCGCCGCAACTTCGGGCAGACCGCTGCCATCAATGCCGGGATCCAACACGCCAAGGGCGACATCCTGGTGTTGATGGACAGTGACCTGGAGAACGATCCTGAGGACATACCCAAGTTGCTGGCCAAATTGGATGAAGGGTTCGATGTGGTGAGCGGTTGGAGGCGCGACCGTTGGCAGGGCCAATTCCTGACGAGGAAGCTGCCATCCTTGCTGGCCAACAAGCTCATCAGCGCCATCAGCGGAGTGCAACTTCATGATTATGGTTGCACGCTGAAAGTTTACAAACGCGATGTCATCCAAGGCGTATCGCTTTACGGTCAGATGCATCGTTTCATTCCTGTGTATTGCAGCTGGCAGGGTGGGCGGGTAGGAGAATTGCCGGTGAACTATCAGCCGCGGCAGTTCGGAAAAAGCAACTATGGCCTGTTCCGCACCTACAAGGTGATGCTGGACCTCCTATTGATCAAGTTCCTGGACAAGTACATGACCAAGCCCATCCACTTCTTCGGGGGCGCCGGTTTCCTCAGCTTCCTGGTGGCCGTCCTGACCGCGGCGATCGCCGTATACTTCAAGGTGACCGGACAGAAGGACTTCGTGGAAACACCCCTGCCCGTACTCACAGCGGTCTTCTTCATCGTGGGGGTGGTCATGATCCTTATGGGTGTGCTCGCTGAAATGATGATGCGCGTCTACTACGAAAGCCAGCGCAAGAGTCCCTTCTCTGTCCGGGAAACCATCAACTTCTGAACACGTGTCCAAACTGAACCTTGGCAGTGGCGAATTCCTGAAACCAGGCTTCGTGAACGTTGACTTCTATTCGGTGAGCAAGCCGGACGTAGAGCACGACCTGAGCAATTTCCCCTATCCCTTTGCCGACAACACGTTCGACCATGTTGAGAGCGACCACTGCTTCGAACACCTGCCGAATCCCTTCGCTGTTATGAAGGAGGTACATCGCATCGCGAAACCCGATGCGACCGTCATCATCCGCGTCCCTCATTTCAGTCGGGGATTCACGCATGCCGAACATAAGGCCGGTTTCGATGTCACGTTCCCATACTATTTCAAAAAGGATTTCCAAGGTGGCTTTCAAGGTGTGGAGTTCAGCAGCGACGGCGTGAAGCTCCATTGGTTCGCTCAGCCTTACTTCAAGCGGACCGTCCTTTCGCCTCCCGTCTTCTTGATCGCACGAGGCATGGGCATGGTCCTCTCCTTCTTCGCGAATCTTTCGCCTTTCCTTTGTTCACGGATCTGGTGCTTCTGGGTGGGCGGCTTTGAGGAAG
>JBKJNF010000187.1:0-4832 GCA_046596155.1 Flavobacteriales bacterium
GACATGAGCATAACGGACCTCACCACACCGCTCTACAGTATGGTGGGCGAAAGCGTTCGCGTCACCGGAACTGTGACCTCCTTCGGGGCGGACCCCGTAACCTCCTTCGACCTCAACTACCGACTGAACGGAGGTACGGTGGTAACGACCACTATCACAGGTATATCCTTGCTGGCCAGTGAAACCTATGAATTCAACCACGCTGTTCCTTGGGTTCCTGCCGCAACAGGCATGTACACCTTGGACGTCTGGGCCTCGAACATCAACGGCGGCGAGGATATGTCCACGTTCAATGATCTGCGCCAGGCCGAGCTGAAAGTGAATACACCAATCCCGAACATCATCGACAACATCCTCGGCAGTTCCTACTCCGTGCAAAGCATTGCCAACAGCGACCAGGACCTTCTTGTGCCTCGCGATCTGGACTTCCATCCGGACCTCAGCCGCAACGAACTGTGGGTGATCAACAAGGACACCGAGGCCAGCGGTGGCAGCACCGTAAAGTTCACGAACGTGGGCGAGGGAGACATGACATGGTTGATGCAGGAAGATCCCAATAACTGGCACTTCATGAGCCTGCCCACTGGCATCGCCTTCGGCAACAATGGCAACTTCGCCACCAGCCCCGGCGTGTTCGATGCCAACCACAATGGGGGCGATCCCTTCACCGGCCCCGCTTTGTGGAGTAGTGATCCCGCGATCTACGCACAGCCCATCTTCGGTGGCTTGGGCAGTCACTTGGACATGCTGCATGTTACGCCCAATGCACAAGGCATTGCGGCGGAGACCTGGAATCGCTATTGGGTGGTGGATGGATTCAACGGTGATGTGGTGATGCACGATTTCAAGAAGGACCATGGTCCCGGCAATGACTACCACGGTAACGCCATCATCCGCCGCTATGACGAAATCCAGATCACCCGTGATCCCAATGACCATATCGTAAGCCATTGCGCACTGGACAAGGCCACAGGCTGGTTGTATGTGGTGGACCATGGTGGCCAGCGCGTGTACCGCTTGAACACGGCCACAGGAACGGTAAGCGGGCCCGGGGACTTTGGCCCCTTTGAGTCCTATTTGGAGTACACCATGGTAACAGGCTATGAGAAGGAGGTGATCATCACCAATGGCCTCGTTGAGCCGGCCGGCATCGAAGTGATCGGCGATCGGTTGCTGGTGAGTGACCATGCGAACGGCGATATCATCGTGTATGACATCGCCAACGCGAGCGTGCCCGAGCTTGGCCGTATCCACACGAACAGCCCCGGTATCATGGGCATCAAGGTGGGCCCCGATGGCCGCATATGGGCGGTGAATGCTACCACCCACCAGCTGCTTGCCGTAGAAGCCGGTCCCGTGCTGGTAGAGGCTTTTGAGAAGCAGGATTGGCAGATCAGTCCGTCACTTACCAACGGCGCCATCAAACTCGTGGGCGCCCATTCCTTCCGCCCGGGTGAGGCGGTACAGGTGCTGGATGCAGAAGGAAGGATCGTGAAGTCGTTGTTCGTGCGGGATCTTGTGGCAGGATGCGAGCTTTCCGCCCTTGCGAACGGAGCCTATATCGTGCGCATCGCTGACCATGTGCGGCGCGTGGTGTTGGACCATTGATCGACGTGCACTTCACAGTAATTGTGCGCCGCCTTGTGCTCGCTCAACCAGCCAAGCGTTAGATTCATACCGTGAGAACGCGGCTGACCTCATTCCTGTTGTTGGTGATCGCTTTGCTGGGTGCCTTGTTGTTTCCCTGCGGGGATGTGGGCCTGCTGCGTGATCTGCCTGCGATGTATGCCCATTGCAAGGCCACGGAGGACAAGGATCTGACGCCGCTTGATTTCATTACAGACCACCTGACCTGCTTCGATGCGCTGTTGGATACGCATCCACCCGGGGATGAACAACGGCCGCATGCCCCCGCCTCTGCCAACCGGACCCATATGCCCCTGCCGGTGGAAGTCTTCGTTCACCACACCCTTGTGCCGGTGCCGCAAAGCCTGCCAAGCGCCTGTTCCGAGATGCTTTCATCCCGGTACCGCTATCTGTATCGTTCCCAGGTCTTCCGACCTCCACTGGGTTGAGTTCGGCTCGTGCGAACGCACGAAGAACGCATCTCATTCAAGGAACAATACCAACGATCATGAACAAGAACATCATTGGCGCAGCCTTGCTGTCGCTATCGGGCCTGCTCGTATGCAATGCGACCTCTGCCCAACGTCTGGCCGACGATAAGGTGCCACAAGTGGTGAAGGCCGCCTTCATGGAACAATTCCCCAAGGCCGAACATGCCAAGTGGGAAATGGAGTCAAAGACGGAATACGAAGTGAACTTCAAACAGGGAGGCAATGAGCTGTCGGCGAGCTACGGTACCGATGGTACGTGGATGGAGACCGAACACGCCATTAAAGCCGATGCTCTGCCTGAGGCGGTGCGCAAAGCGATCGCCGCAGGATACGCCGACCACAAGGCCAAAGGCATCGATGTAGCGGAATCACCGAAAGGTACTGTATACGAGGTGGACATGGAGAAGGGCGAGCAGAGTATTGAGGTGGTCTTCGCTGCCGATGGCAAGGTGCTGGAAAGCAAGGTGGAGGAGCGCAAACAGGACGAGGACGACGAAAAGGGCGAGGAAAAGGATTGACCGCGATAGGGTGCCGGGCCGGGGTGTATTGGCCCGGCCCGATGCCGCGCTTCCTACTTTCGCACCATGCGTCGCTGCCTCATCATCGCTATCGCTTCCATGCTACTCGTCGGCATGTCGACGTCGAGCGGATCCGTGTCGCTGCCGCGATTGGTCGCCTGTTACCTCCAGAACGATCGCGATCCCACCGACGGTATGCTCGAGTTCGTGGCAGAGTGCATGACCGGAACGGATCTGGACCGCGACGGTCGCGCGCCGCACGATCCGGCCACGGACTACCGATACCATTGCCAGGTAACGGTGGTGGACAAGGAGCATCCCTGCGCTGTGCGCATCACCGGGCTGTGCAGGGAGGTAAAGCACATTGTCCACTTCATAGGCGGACCTCTGGGTGGATTTGCCACCCGTGTTTGGCAGCCGCCACAGGTCTGAGAGAAGGGCCACGCGCCTCTATGCCGCGAACCGGGCCGGTGCACACGTGCATTGGTTCATCCTTGTCCCATCGAAGTCATTCCGCATGATCGACCACATCATCTCCTTCTCCGTACGGAACAAGCTCATCACGGGCGTGCTGCTATTGGCGCTCGTGGGCTGGGGCGGATGGTCCTTGTCGCAGCTGCCCATCGACGCGCTGCCGGATGTGACCAACAACCAGGTCCTGGTGAACACCGTGGCGCCGAACCTGGCCACACAGGAAGTGGAGCAGTTCATCACCTTCCCGCTGGAACAGGCCTTCAAGAACCTGCCTGACCTGGTGGAATTACGCAGCATCTCGCGCAGCGGCCTTAGCGTGATCACGGTGGTCTTCCCCGACGATGTGCCCGTGAGCATCGCGCGGCAGCTGGTGGCTGAGCGTATCACAGAAGCGCTTGCGAACATTCCCACAGGTTACGGCACCCCGCAGATCTCCCCGGCCACCACTGGCCTCGGAGAGATCTACCAATACACGCTGACGGTGGATAGCGCGCACAAGGCACAGTTCGACCTGATGGAATTACGCACCATACAGGATTGGGTCGTACGCAAGCAATTGCTCGGTGTGCCCGGTGTGATCGACGTGAGCAGCTTCGGTGGCTTCCTGAAGCAATACGAAGTGAGCGCGGACGCACGGCGACTCGCCGGTGCAGGCCTCTCGCTCATGGACGTGTTCACCGCGCTGGAGAACAACAACGGCAACACTGGCGGCAGCTATATCGAGAAGGGACCGAACATCTACTTCATCCGAGGCGAGGGCATCATCACCTCGCTAAAGGATATGGAGAACGTGGTTGTCAGCGCGCGCGGTGGAAGTCCAGTACGCATTCGGGACGTGGCTGAGGTGCGCTTCGGGCACGCAGTGCGTTACGGTGCCATGACGCGCAACGGGGAAGGCGAGACCGTGGGTGCCGTTGTGCTGATGATGAAAGGCGCGAATGCCTCGCGCACGATCGCATTGGTGAAGGAGCGGATGGTGGAGGTGGAACACAGTCTGCCGGAAGGTGTGCATGTGGATGTGTTCGTGGATCGAACGAAGTTGGTGGACCGCACCATTGGTACTGTTGAGCACAACCTGCTGATGGGCGCCCTGATCGTACTCGCCGTGTTGATCCTGATGTTGGGCAACTGGCGCGCGGGCCTCATCGTGGCGAGCGTGATCCCACTGAGTCTGCTCTTTGCGATCGGCTGCATGGTGCTGGCGGGGCAAAGTGCGAACCTCATGAGCATGGGCGCGCTTGATTTCGGACTTATCGTGGACGGCGCTGTGATCGTGGTGGAAGGCCTGATGTTCGCACTGCACCAACGTTTCGCAGGCAAGCGTCTTTCCGGTGCTGACATGGACCGGGAGACCATCGCCGGAGCCAGCGGGATCATGAAGAGCGCCGTATTCGGTCAGGTCATCATCCTCATCGTGTACATACCCATCTTCGCCTTGGTAGGCATCGAGGGTAAGATGTTCCGGCCGATGACCTTTACCGTAAGCTTCGCCATCGTTGGCGCGTTGCTGCTCAGTCTTACCTACGTGCCCTGGGCGTCCTCGCTCTTCCTGAACAAGCGTGTGTCCGAAGCTGAGAGCTTCAGCGAACGGATGATCCTTCGGCTTCAAGGGTGGTACGCCCCGAAGTTGCGCGGGCTGCTGCGGCATCGCATGGCAGTGGTGTGCGGAGCGCTGCTCTTACTGAGTGCGGCTGTGGTCCTGTTCGATCGTCTCGGTGGCGAG
>JBKJNF010000204.1:0-4822 GCA_046596155.1 Flavobacteriales bacterium
TGTCTGGGCACCTCATCCATGGGCGTCAGTAAGGAGGAGTATCGCCGCATCACGCACGACCTAACGCTGCACGTGGCCGGGGTTCTGCTTGCCCGGAACCCGGGAATGACGTTCTGCTACGTTTCCGGCGCCGGCACAGCCTCCGCAATGAAGAGCAACATGGACTGGGCGAACGTGAAGGGGAGGGCGGAGAATGACCTGTTGCGCATGGGCTTCCAGCACGCATTCATGTTCCGCCCGGCCATGGTCCTGCCGGAGGGTGGTGTGCGCTCGCGCACGGGTTGGGTGAACGCGCTATATGTCGTCCTGGGTCCGCTCTTCCGCCTCTTGAAGCCGGTCTTCCCGGGCAGCATCACCACTACGACCATCCTAGGTCGGGCCATGGTACGCGTGGCATTGGACGGCTTTGCGAGGCCGGTGTTGGAGGGGAAGGATATTTCGGCGGTCGGGTGCTAAGAGCCTGCGCAGCTTCCCGCGCCCATTGTACTTCGGCGTCTTACGCCCTTACCGCAGCACCGTTAACGGCATGGATCTTCGCCTCCACCTCCGCGATCGCCTTGATGGTCTTCAGCAATGAATCGGGTGTTACGCTGATGGAGTCGATGCCCAGCTCCACCAGGAATTGTGCAAAGTCCGGGAAGTCACTGGGGCCCTGTCCGCAGATGCCCACCTTGGTGCCGGTCTTCTTGGCGGAGGTGATGAGCATCTTCAACATCGCTTTTACGGCCGGGTTGCGCTCGTCATAGAGGTGCGCGACCAACGCGCTATCACGATCCAGGCCAAGCGTTAGCTGGGTGAGGTCGTTGCTGCCGATGGAGAAACCGTCTATGTATTTCGCGAACTCTTCGGCGAGGATGATGTTGCTGGGGATCTCGGCCATCAAGTAGAGTTCCAGGCCTTCCTTGCCGCGTTCCAGTCCGTACTCCTTCATCACGGACTTCACCTTCAGCAGTTCATCCACGGTGCGGCAGAAAGGCACCATCACCACCACGTTCTGCAGGCCCATCTTCTCGCGCACACGGCGGATGGCCTTGCATTCGAGGCCGAAGGCTTCCTTGTAGGCATCGCTGTAGTAGCGTGATGCGCCGCGCCAGCCGATCATCGGGTTCTCCTCGTGCGGTTCGAAATGCTCGCCGCCGAGCAGGTTCTTGTACTCGTTGCTCTTGAAGTCGCTGAAGCGCACGATCACCTTGTTGGGGTAGAAGGCACTGGCGATCTTGGCGATGCCGTAGGAGAGGCGCTTCACGAAGAAGGTCTCCTCATCTTCGTAGCCGTTGATCAGGTAGCTGATCTTGCCACTAAGGGCCACGTCACCGAGCTCCTTGTGCTGAAGCAGCGCCAGCGGGTGCGCCTGGATGTAGTTGTTAATGATGAACTCCTCGCGCGCCAGGCCCACGCCAGCGTTCGGAAGCCCAGCGAACTTGAAGGCCATGTCCGGCGAGGCCACATTCAGCATGATCGGGGTCTTCACCTTGGGCAGGTCGGTGAGCAGTGTTTCGTGCTTCTCGAAGGGGATCTTGCCTGCGTAGATGATGCCGGTGGCGCCTTCGCAACAGCTGGCAGTGAGCACCATGCCGTTCTCTACATGGTCCGTTATATCACCACAGCCTACGATGGCGGGCACGCCCATCTCGCGCGCCACAATGGCGGCATGACAGGTACGACCGCCCTTGTTGGTGATGATGGCGGCGGCCTTCTTCATGATCGGCTCCCAGTCGGGATCGGTCATCTCTGTCACCAGGATGTCCCCTTCCTTGAAGTCCTTGCCATCCGTGCTGCCATCGCGTCCGTCCAGGGCGTACATGATGCGCACAGTGCCCGTGCCGATGCGATCGCCGATGGCGATGCCGTGGGCGATCACCTTTTCCTTGCCGGTCTTGTTGATGCGGTATTCCACCACGCGGTCGCTGTCCAGGCGGCTGTGGATGGTCTCCGGTCGGGCCTGCACGATAAAAAGCTGTTTGCTCAATCCGTCCACGGCCCATTCCACGTCCATCGGACACCAATAGCCCTTGAGATCGCTGTAGTACTTTTCGATGGCCACCACGTTGCGGCTGATCTCCAGTACCTGATCATCGGTTATGCTGAAGCGATGGCGCATCGGGCGCTCCACTGGCACAATGCTGACCGGCTTGTTGGGATCCACGCCATAGATCATCTTGCGGTCCTTGTTGCCGAGCTTCTTCTCGATGATGGCACTGAAGCCTTGGGCCAGTGTGGGTTTGAACACGCTGAACTCATCGGGGCTAACGCTGCCCTGCACCACCATTTCGCCCAGGCCGTAACTGGCGTTGATCAGCACGATGTCCTTGAAGCCGCTCTCCGTATCCAGCGAGAAGGCCACGCCGCTGGAGCCCAGATCGGAGCGCACCATTTTCTGTATACCCACGCTAAGTCCCACCATGAAATGGTCGTAGCCGAGGCTCTGTCTGTACACGATGGCGCGGTCGGTGAACAGGGAAGCGAAGCAGTTGCGGATGGCCACCATCAGGTCCTGTGGACCGCGGATGTTCAAGTACGTTTCCTGTTGTCCGGCGAAGGAGGCATCGGGCAGGTCCTCGGCCGTGGCGGAGGAACGTACGGCCACATCGGTGGCCTCCTGGCCGTAGTGCTGGCTCATTTCCGCATAACGCGCGATGATGTCCTTCTCGATCTCCGGCGGGAAGGTGCCGTTCTTCACCAGTGTCCGCACGGCGAGGCCGGTGCGGCGGATGCTTTCCAGATCGTCGTGGTCCAGCTTGGCCACGATGTCGCGGATCTTCTGGTCCAATACGTTGTATGCGATGAAGGCCTCATAGCTGGCTACGGTCACTACGAATCCACCAGGCACCTTCACTCCGAGCTTTCCGAGGTTCTGGATCATTTCGCCCAGGCTGGCGTTCTTACCACCCACGGTGGGCAGATCGGATAGCTGCACTTCGTGCAGCCATTTCAAGTAGGGTGCGTTGGTCATGATGGCGCGTTCGTTCGGTCCTCGAACGGGGCGTTCTACGTTCGAATTGCGCAAAAGTTAAGGCCCTCCGAACGGGATCGGTGGAGGCCGCGTGGGGCAAGGGAGATCAGAATGGCACCATGTACGGCACGCAGGTCTCTTGGCCCTCGCATAGTCCATCACTGACAATGGGTTGGTGGTATGTACGCAGGCCTGCTTGTTCTGCGTAGGTCACTGGGCGCCTAGCTTGCACGAAATCTCAAGATCACATGTCGACGAAGAAAGCGACCCGCCGCCAAGGCAAGAGCAGCACTGGGAAAGTAGTGGCGAAGTCCAGCAACACCCGTGCGAAGCGCAAGGCCGCTACGGCCAAGAAGACCGCCGCTGCCGCTGCAGGCGTGGCCGCAGTGAAGAAGGCCGCAGCGAAGAAGGCCACCGCCGCCGTGAAGAAGGCCCCGAAGAAGGCGGCCGCCAAGAATTAAGGTCCTGTCAGGTCCGTTCTGCTGTCCGGGAACGAAGTTCCCGGACAGCTATCTTGTTGCCATGCTGCGCTTGGTGCTCATGATCATGTTGGTCTGTGCGATCGGTCGTGCATCGGCCCAGTCGCCTGTGTTGATCGGCTACTACGCCGCCGATGGTGCTGATCTGTACGGCCGCGAGATCGGTAAGCTCACCCACCTGATCTGGTGCTTTACCACGTTACAGGGCGATAGCCTAGCGCCCATGAGCAAAGCGCAGGACAAAGTGCTGCGCAAGATGATCGGCTTCAAGCGCGAGTATCCCGACCTGAAGGTGTTGGTGTCGCTGGGTGGCTGGGGCGGCTGCGCGACCTGCTCCGAGGTATTCAGTAGAGAGGAGGGGCGTCGCAAGGTCTCATCCGCCATCCGTGCGCTACTGGAACGCACCTGGACGGATGGCATCGATCTGGACTGGGAGTACCCCGCCGTGCAAGGTCCGCCCGATCATGCATTCAAGCTGGAGGATCGACACAACTTCACACTGCTGGTGCGCGAGTTACGCAGACAACTGGGAGATCGCTATGAGATCAGCTTCGCAGCCGGTGGCACGGATGAATGCCTTGTTCAAGGGTTTGAATGGGACAGCATCATGCCGGTGGTGGACCGTGTTCACATCATGAGCTACGACCTGGTGCATGGCTACAGCTCGCATACTGGCCACCACACCTCCTTGTTCCCGGTCAAGGGGCAACAGGTTTCCGCAGCGCATGCCGTGCACGTGCTCGACTCACTCTATGTTCCGCCCGGCAAAGTGGTCATCGGTGCGGCCACCTACGATCGCATCTTCAAGGATGTATCGCCAACCGATCACGGGCTTTTTCAGCCTGGCAGCTTCGAGCGGGCGATCTCCTTCAGCGCCATCGACTCCACCATCACCGAAGCGAATGGCTGGGAATGGTTCCGCGATGAGGGCGCTGGAGCGGCATACGCCTACAACAAGGCCGAGCGCCGCTTTCTCACCGGGGACGATGTGCAGAGCGTCCAGGCAAAAGCACGGTACGTGCGCAAGCAAGGGCTTGCCGGCATCATGTTCTGGCAACTGCGGGATGACAAGCTGAAAGGTGGCTTGCTTGATGCCATGTACCAAGCCTTACGCGATCCCTGATCACGGACAACGCCCTTAGTGTTGATTTTCAAGAGCGAAAGCGGAACGAGCAAGACATCAGTGGGTTAATGACGTTCGTATCAGCGCTGGATGATAAAGGGTGCCGTGCCGACACATGAGCCATTTACATCGCAGACCCTCAGTACATAGGACCCCACTTCCAGGGCCGAAACATCCAGTTTCCGCTCTGAGGCCCCAACGCTCGCCGCCGAACGCATCACCAACCGCCCATCTGCACCGAACACATCGAACTGCACCGTGCCGATC
>JBKJNF010000014.1:0-4902 GCA_046596155.1 Flavobacteriales bacterium
GAGTACGTCCAAGCGCCGCAGATGACGGGTGGCCCCAATATGCTGGTCTGGAATATCCACGGCTCCTGTTCGGGCGGGGCTGGTGGGTCGGTCACCATCTCCAATATCAATGATGGATCGTTCTTCCAAATCCCGCAGTTCCTGCTGGCCGATGCCTTGGACATGTTTGTGGCCGGCGACTTCAACGCGGGTAACTCGATGACGTTCACATCGCTCGCACCGGGCGACTATCACTTCACACGGAACTGGGATCCTTCCGGTACCTACATGGCATTCCCCTGTGATGGTAATCCCTTCGATCGTGTCGACTTCACCATTCCGGACCTTGGTCCGGATTGCGGTTCGGTGAGCGGCCTGGTCTTCATCGATAACGATCAGGACTGCATGCAAGGCGGGGGAGAGGTGGGCGTGCCGGAACTCGTGCTGGCGATCGAACCGGGGCCTGAGTACATCATCACCGATGCCATCGGGCACTTTGCGTTCGATTTCGCTGACGGCAGCTACACGCTCGCGCAGAGCGATCCCACCCTTGTGCAGCTCTGCCCGGCGAACGTTCCGGTGCCTTTTAACATCGCTTCGAACCAGGCGGTGATCGACCTTGCGGACAGCAGCACCGTGCCACTGGACCTGAAAGCCTTCATCAGCAGTAGTGCGGCGCATCCGGGTTTCGGACTTTCATACGCGGTGAAGGCGAAGAACCTCGGTCCGCAAGTGAGCGGTCCGGTAACGCTGATCTTGAGCTTTGATGGGGTGCTCAGCTATGTGAGCGCCTCCATCGCGCCGACGACCGTGACGAGCACTACGCTTGTTTGGGAACTGCCCTTATTCACCGCCTACCAGCAGATCATGATCGCCGCGCAGTTCGATGTTCCGGCAGGAACCGCATTGGGCTATCCCTTGTACGCAAGCTTAATGGTGGCGAACACGCTGCCGGACGCCAACACAGTAAACAACACGGCCAACCTGACCACTACCGTTAGCGGCAGTTTCGATCCCAATGAGAAAGTGGTGTCGCCGAGCGACATCTACTTCCTGGATATCGATGATCACTTGGATTACACCATCCGCTTCCAGAACACTGGAACGGATACGGCCTACTCGGTTGTGATCACAGATACGCTAAGCGAAGACCTCGACATGGGTAGCTTCGAGTCCGGTGCGGGTTCTGATCCGTTCACCCTTTCGTTCAAACCGGACCGCGTGGTGGAGTGGCGCTTCGAGAACATCTTTCTTCCGGACAGTGGTACGAACGAAGCGGCAAGTCACGGCTTCGTGAATTTCCGCATCACGCCAGCACCTTTCTTCGTCGGTGGTAGTTACATCGACAACGCCAGCGACATCTACTTCGACTTCAATGAGCCGATCCATACCAATACGGCCTCGGTTCTGGCGGAGTTCAGCGTGGGGAATCCCGAGCAGACGAAGGACAGGCTTTGTGTGGTCCCGAACCCAGCACATGATCGTGTTCGCTTGGTGCTTCCATTGGAGGTAATTGGCCCTGTATCGGTGGAGGTGCTCACCTTGGATGGTCGCACAGTAATGACGGCCCGTGTGGAAAAAGACGCGGAATTCCCAGTGCTCGTAATTGCCGCCGGTTCCTATCTGCTCCGCGTACAAAGCGATCTGGGCGCATTCATGGCTTCATTCGTAAAATATTGATCCACAGGGTTATATGTGTCGGTTCGCGGCTCGTTGGCGCTATGGGTAACCTACTGGCCTCCGGTTCGCGCGCTTGGCAGGCCGAACCGGGAGTCCGTGTGGACTGCAATATTTGAACATTGGTGGCAACCCTCCCGTATCAACGTCGTCTTCTAGTTGCTCCAGATGAACCACACGATGCCTCGCTCCACTTCGGCCAGCCGCTCTACGTTGATCTTGACCAGCGGTATCATCAGCGCCTTACTCTCCGCCACCCTTTTCTGCCTCGCGTACTTGGTCCTTTGACCTGAGCGGCCCAACTCCCACGTTACCTTGCGGGAGTGCGCAATGCTACGCTGGCCTCCTTCTGCGTTTTTGCGCTGCATGTCTTTTCCCAGCCGATCCACAATTCCCTGCTGTGGCGTATCACACGTGTCGGTACCCGCGATACCTCGTTCATCTATGGGACCTTGCACAGCCGGGACGCGCGAGCGTTCAAGCTGCAGGATAGCACGCTGTTCTTCTTCGAGCGTTGCGACCTGATCGCCGGCGAATTGGTGCTGGAGGAGATCAAGCGCATGAGCCCATCCCTGACGAACGCCATGTTGCTGCCAAGTGGTCGATCGTTGGAGGCGCTCTACAGCAAACGCGAATACAAGCTGGTGGCCGCCACCCTAAAGGAGCGCTTGGGACCACTGGCACCGCTATGCACCAAGCTTCGTCCATTCTACATCCTTACCATGCTCACAGAGATGGAGATGAACGGCGACAGCGCCACAATGTTGGATGCTTGGTTGCAGGAATATGCGGTGCAGCGCGGGAAGAAGGTCATCGGACTGGAGACGGTGGCCGAGCAGTTGGGCGCTGTGCAGCAGATCCCGTTGACCGAACAGGCCCGTCTGCTATTTCAGGTATTGCGCGAAAAGGACACACGCAGTTCGACCACGGCCGCGTTGGACGCCTATGCGGCTCATGACCTGAACGCGCTGATGGCCTTGATGGAGCATGATGAATTGCCCGAGCATGCGGACAAGGCCCTGTTGCTGGAGCGCAATGTCCGCATGGCTGAACGCCTAGATGCACAGATCAGCGCTGGCAAACGCGTGTTCGCAGCTGTGGGTGCGGCCCACCTTCCCGGGCAGGAAGGCATCCTACAACTGCTTCGTAACGGCGGTTATGCGGTGGTGGCAGTGGGGCCCCCGGCCGCACACTGATAGCGGATCACCGAACATTCACTTCGTAACCGCTGCCTCGATGCCCATCCAACAGGTGATGGGGCGGTGATCGCTCAACTCGTCCGGAAGGGTCTTAAAGGCCCACGAACGCAGTTGTGGTCCGTGCAGGATATGGTCTATGCGGAAGCTGGGAAAAGCCCCGATGTACGTGTGTCCCACACCCCGGCCACTTTCAACGAACGCATCCTTTAGGTCGAGTTCGCGCAGCTGATGGTAGCTATAGCTCATCGGTGCATCATTCATGTCGCCGCCCCAAATAACGGGATGTGGACTGGTGCGCATGTGCTCCACGATGGCATCGGTCTGTGCCGCCCGACGCTGAAATCCGCTTTTCAGGCGGCGCGCTATCCGACGCCCACCAGGCCCCAGGTCCGGCTGGCGTTCACCATTCCCCATCTCTTCCATGAACTGGTAGTCGGCACGCCCGAAGCGCAGGCTTGCCAAGTGCGCATTGTAGACCCGCACTGTATCGCTGCCCACCTTGATATCCGCCCACAGGCATAGATTATTAAGATCATCCGGAAAATGGATGGCACCCTTGGCCAAGATGGGCCATGTGCTGAAGGTGGCGATGCCGAAGTGATGACCACTGCGCGTGTGTGCCGTGTATTCTTCGGCCGAATTGGTGAATCGATAGTCCTTCAGCAATAGGTCGCGCACCGGCTGATCTTCTCCCTTGTCCTCGTTCAGGAACTCTTGCATGCACAGGATGTCGGGATCCTCCACGCGGATCAGATCCAGCATCTCCTCGCGCGTGCGCTTGTTGTGATTCCAGTTGTACAGGTCGAAGATCCGCACGTTCCAACTCATCACCTTGAAGGGCGAGTTCACCTCGTCCGGTTGTACGCGATCACCCACAAGCTGCACGTATTCCCCCATATGGCCCCAGCCGAGTAGCACAGCCACCAACGAAGGGATCATGCGTTTACGCCGGAAGATCGACCACCACAGGAGGAAGAGCAAGTTGCTCGCCAGGAGATATGGGTAGGCCATGCCGAAGAAGGCGACCGGCCAGAATGTGCGCGGACTGATGTGGATGCTCAGGTAAGCGAGGAGCAGGGCGATCACGGCCAGCCCATTGAGCCACCAGAAGGGGCCGTGCCAGCGACTGGGTCGCCGTTGGGCGGTCACTTCGGCGGCAGCAATGCTCATTTGTCCTTGCTGGCCTTGAAGAGGAAGTCGCGCTCCTCCTTGCTCAGGCTGTCATAACCCGAGCGAGAGATCTTGTCCAGGATGGCATCCACGCGTGCCTGCTTGTCGGTGCGCGGAACACCCTGGTCAGCCTCTACCGCTACACGCCTGCGCGGAGCCGGGACCACGCGCATGCGACCTTTTTTCCGGCGGGTAACGAATTCAGAGATCCGTTCTAGCCCATTGGTAAAGGACAAGCTCCAATCGCGTCCCCGATCAAGGCTTCGCGCCGCGAGGAAGCCGTAGAGCGCCCCGCCCAAGTGAGCGATGTGCCCACCGCTGTTATCGCCATCGCGCAGGAACACCAGGTCAACGATGAGCAGGACGCCCGCGACGTACATGAGCTTGACTGCGCCAAAGAGCATGAGGTGCACCACCATCTGCGGGCGGTAGGCTGCGATGCAAACAAGGATCGCCATCACACTGGCGCTGGCTCCTACGATCCAGCTGCCACCGCTGTACATGGGCATCAGGTTGTAGAACAGCAGGTACAGCAGCAGGCCGCTGAAGCCGCCGAGGATGTAGGTGCCCAGCAGGCGCTTGTCGCCGAGGATGTTCTGGAAGAGCTGCCCGGAGAACCAGAGCATGAGCATGTTGAAGAAGATGTGCCCGATGCCGCTGTGCGCGAACATGTAAGTGACCACCGTCCAAGGCCGAGTGATCAACAGCCGCAGGTCCTGCGGACATTCGATCCATTGCCGCATGAAGGTGTGTCCGGCCTCCGCCGCACCCGCCTTGTCCTGCATCACGAAGAGCAGTACGAGGTCCACCACCAGCATCGCCAGAAAGACGGCCACGTTCACCAATATCAGCCGCACCAAGGTGCCGCCAATGCGCC
>JBKJNF010000118.1:0-11644 GCA_046596155.1 Flavobacteriales bacterium
CGCCGAGGCCTGAGCCCGTGCCCATACTTTAGCGCATCTTGAACCCAACATGATGCGCGCGTTGATCCCCGTACTCCTGGCCGTCCTGCTCATCTTGTTCTCCGGCTGTGCGAAAGAACCCGGCGTGGGTGGAAGGGCGGAGGTCCGCGGCTATGTGCTGCGGCAGAACATCAACAACAACACCGGTCAACCCATCGGCGATCCGTACCCTTATCCGGAGGCCCGGGTGTACATCGTGTACGGCGATCACGACTTCTATGACGATGACATCCGGACCGGTCCCGATGGGCTCTTCGTCTTCAGCTGGCTGCGTAAAGGCGATTACAAGGTGTACACCTTTGGCGAGTGCGATCCCCTGTCGGCCGATTGCTCCAGCGGTGTGGTGGCGGTGAGCCGCAGCGTGCAGATCTCCGATAAGTCCGAAGTGGTGACGGTGCCTACGCTCGTGGCCAATAACTGGTGAGAACGCCCGTGCGGATCGTCCTGCTCGTCCTGCTCGTCCTGGTGTGCTCGATCGTACAGGCACAGGAAAAACCGCTGCTCCGCCCTTCCACGGATGCCGAGCTCTGGTTGAGCGCCGGCGTGGAGGTGAAGCCCTTCAAGAAGAAAAGCGGCCAAGTGTACGAGCACAAGTTCTTCAAACGCTTTCGGGCGTTGGGCGAACTGGGCTACCGCGGGAACGAGAACCTCACCTCGAGCAAGCTGTTCTATACCGTGGTGGGCGCGCGCTACCGCTTGAGCAAACAGCTGCGCTTCGGGCTGGAGCACCGCTTCAATGTACGCGATCGCTACACCACCAATACGCACCGGCTTGATGCAGAGGGTCGTTTCAGCATGGAAAAGGACCGTGTGGGCCTGGACTACCGCGCCATCTTCCAACATGAGTTCGTGATGCCCATCCGGTACCGCGATATCCTGCGCAACCGGGTGAGCGTGGAGTACAACATCCCCGGCTGGAAGTACGATCCGCACCTGAGCCTGGAAACGTTCACCGCGATGCACTTCACCGGCAACAAGCTCATCGGGCTGCGATACGAGGCCGGCACCACCGTGGCGCTGGACAAGAAGAAGAAGAACACGATCGACCTCGGTGTGCGGTATGACCGTGAGCAGAACCTCGCGAACCCTCAGTATCGCTGGATCGTTGTTGTGGCCTACGGCGCTACTTGGAACCGATGAAGCCATCACCACTCCTGATACGCCTGCTCCTGTTCCTGCTGGTCTTTGCGGTCGGCGTTACCGTCGCCTACTTCATGATCCGGCCCAGCGGGCAGCTTCCTATCTACACGCCCGCCCAGTTGAATCCGCAGCTGGTGGACAGATCCTTGCAGAAGTCCAACGAGGTGCACCACCTCCTCGACTTCCACCTCACCGATCAGGATGGCCGCATTGTGACCTTGGTGGACACTAAAGGCAAAGTGGTGCTCGCCGACTTCTTCTTCACCACCTGCGGAAGCATCTGCCCGAAGATGAGCACCCAGCTGGAACGCGTGCAGGCGGCTTATACGAACGATGATCGTGTGCTGCTCCTCTCCCATTCGGTAACACCCGAGATCGACAGCGTGCCTGCGCTGCACGCCTATGCCCAACTGCACGGTGCGGACCCGAAGCGGTGGCGGCTGCTCACCGGCGACCGGAAGCAGATCTATGCGCTGGCCCGCAAGAGCTGGTTCGCTGTGAAGGACACCGGCGATGGTGGCCCGAACGACTTCGTGCACACCGAGAATTTCATCCTCGCCGATCAACAGGGACGCCTGCGCGGCTTCTACGACGGCACCTCCACGGTGGATGTGGACCGCGCGATCGCGGATATGGAGAAGCTGTTGGAAGAGCGCTGAGGCCGGCCCGCTCAATCTCTGATCACCACGACCCTCGCCGAGCGGGTCCCTCCTCGCAAAAGCAGCACGTACGGGCCTGGCTGCAACGCCGACATGTCAATGCTACCGTCGGTGATCGTCGGCACTTGCTGATGGATCACTTCGCGCCCTAAGCGATCCACCACAGCGAACTCATCCACCGGAAATGGTGCAGTGAAGGAAAGGATGTTCTGTGTGGGCGATGGGTACACGGAAACAGCGTTGATGTCCGCGGGCGCTGCAATAGCGACGTTCGGATCCACAACGACGTACTGCAACATCATCCCGTTATCCTCGTGCATCAGATTGTGGCAGTGGTACATGTAGGGCCACCCATCCGTCGTATAGTCCTCGAACTTCATGATCAGGCGCACATGCTCGGCCATGTCGATAAGTACCACGTCCTTGGCCCCTTCCTCCCACGCGGGCGGCGGCGCATCATTACGGTCGACGATGTAGAACGAGCCGCCGTGGATGTGGAAGGGATGCGCTATGTCGGAGGCGTTCTCCACGCGCCAGATCTCCGTGGCACCGAGTAGCACGGTGTCGTTCACCACGTCCATGTTGAACTGGAGGCCGTTGATGAAGAACTGGCCCATACCGGCCATGCCCACACCGGAGAGCGACTTGTAGCGGAAGGTGCTCACATCGAGAATGCTCGGTGGCGAAGGGGGCACTAGCGTCGTTGGGATCGAGGTGACCGGTGTTGCCGTTGGTGCCGTCACCCGGATGCGCAGCACGGGGAAATCAATGCCGCTGAGCGCGCTGCTCTCCCACAGGATATACGAACTGCCCGGCATGGCTGGGGACAGTTCCGATCCGAAGCTCATCAACATCAAGCTGTCGCCTTGCATGCCGGTCAGGTCCCAGAGCACCTCAGCGCGCTCGCCGTTGCTAAGTTTCAATCGATCGGTAGAAGCGGGAGCTCCCAGCAGTCCTCCGTCCCCCGCGATCACCGGGAAGGTACGACCATCATCAAAGCCGAAGTTGTACACGCGGGAATTGGATGCGTTCAGCAAGCGGAGGCGGACCACTTGCGCAGGCAGGTCGATGTACGGACGTGGTGTTCCGTTCACGAGCACGGAATCGCCGAAAGGCCCTTGTGCGAAGCTGCCGTTGGCGAGAAAGCGGCGGTCCTGCACCACTAGTGGAATGTCGTCCACGCCGTATGTGCGCGGCAGATCGAGCGCCGCCTCCGCATCATCGCGCACGATGATCATGCCGGACACCCCGAAGGTGGCCTGCTCCGCTGTGAGCTCATGCGGATGCGGATGATACCAGTACGTCGCGGCCGGATTCTTCACCGCGAACTTCACGTCCCACGTTTCGCCTGGCATCACCATGCGGGGAGGTCCGCCATCGAATTCGCCAGGGAGATGAAGCCCGTGCCAATGCATGCTGGTGAATTGCGCCAGTTCGTTCTGCACCTGGATGTGCGCGGTGTCGCCGGTGTGTAGGATCAGCGTGGGACCGAGGTATTCCGCACTGGCGCCGTAAGTGGGCGTGAACACACCGGGATAGAACTCGTGCACATGTTCATCCACTACCAGGTGGAAGGTGTCCTCTTCCAACGCGGGCGGAATGGACAGCATGTTGTTGAATTGGGCCTTGATGGCGAAGACCAGCAAGAGGGAGAGGCACAAGCTGAAGGTTCTCATTGCGTTGCGGAATGCAGAAGGTCCGCAACTTAACGCCGGAGGTGCCCATCCGGTTCTAACGAGCAGCCGGTCGACCAACGCTGCACTAAAGCCCCAGCTTCTTCACCACCTTGCTCACCTCGGCCTCCGTGGTGCGCAACATGGTGTTGCAGAACGTGATGAGATCGGCGGCCCGTTTTACCTTGGCGGTAAGCTCGTCCACGGAGATCTTGTCCTCCTGCAGGTCCTGCATGATGGCTTCGAGCTCGGCGTACGCCCGCTCGTAGGTCATTGGTTCATCCGCCATGGCGCTCGATCTTGGTGATGGTGGACCATGCGGTCCCTTTGGCAAAGGTCGTCCCGATCAGATCTCCTTCGCTCAGTATTCCGGGATCGGTAAGGGCCACTCCCTTGTAACGCGTGATGCTAAAGCCGCGCAGCATCAGTCGCTCCGGCGAAAGCAACTGGATGGCCTCCTGCATGCCATTGATCCGGCTCAATAACACTTGAAAGCCTCGCTGGGCAATGCCTTCCAGTGCCGTGGCCTGCGCGCGCACCTTCGCGCCCTCCACATGTGAAAGCTTGTGGCGGGGTAGCACTGCAAGGTTGGATACGTGCCCATCCAATAGCCGGTTGGACGATACGAGCTTCTCGGTGACCTGCCGCGCGAATTGGCCCACGGCGGTATGCAAGGCACCACGCCGCGTTTGGCACTGCATGGCGGGACGTACCTGCAGCATCTCCACATACCGGCCCAGCTTTTCCTTTCGCTCGGAGAAGCTTTCGAGCACGGTGTTCTGGATGTTCACCAGGAAGCCGCTGAGCGCTGTCTCGAAGAAGAGGCTGCGATCCACGAGGAAGTCAGCGATGGCCGTGGGCGTTTTGTGTGGGCTGCGCGCGAGCATGTCCACCACGGACACATCCACATCGTGCCCGATACCGGTCATCACGGGGATGGGCATGCGCGCTACAACACGGCACAGCTCCAGATCGTTGAAGGGTTCAAGGTCCAGTTTGGATCCGCCGCCGCGCACCATCACCACCGCATCGAACTGGCGCGGATCGATACGTTCCAGCGCAGCCCGAAGCTCCTTCGCCGCTCCATCCCCTTGTACAGCGGAGGCGAATACCCGCACGTGATAGCGATAGCCGTACTCATTCTCGTCCAGGTGCTGCATAAAATCCTCGTAAGCAGCCGTACCGATGGAGGAGATCAGCGCGATGCGTTGCAGCACCATGGGCATGGGCACGAAGCGGTTCAGGTCCCACAGGCCTTCACGCTTCAACGTGTCGATGGTCTCCTTCTTCCGGCGCTCCAACTCACCGAGGCTGTAGGCGAGGTCCACTTCCTCGATCCGCAAGCTCAACCCGTAGACCTCGCTGTAGCTGAGGCTGGCACGGAACAGGATCTCCGCCCCTTCGCGCAGGATGTTGCCCCGTTCCTCGCCCAGCGCCTGGTTGATCCCCACTAACGCGGAGTTCCAGATGATGCCGCGCATCACGGCCACCTTCACTCCATGGCGATGCTCCACCAGTTCCAGGTAGGCATGCCCCGGCATCTTGATGCTCGCGATCTCCGCCTTGATCCAGAACGAACCGCCGCGAGCGGCATCCTCGATGCGCTGTTTCACCGCACGGCTCACCTGCAGCAGGCTGAAGACCTTGCGTTCGTTCATGGTGCTGGTGTGGTCAAGCGCTGCACTAGTGCCCACGCACTGCGAAGGAAGGATGAAGGAGGCGTCCAGCAAGCTTCCATGTCTAAGAAGATCGAAAACCACCCCCACCCCTGCTTGTAGGGGTGGCGTTGCCCCTGCGGGACGCCACCCAGGAGGGGAGAAAACCAGTTGCGGATGCTGCATTCATCTGCGCCATCTGTGTCATCTGCGGTTGAAATGCATTACGAGCAGATCCGGGTTCAGCGGAGAGTTCGGCTTCTACGGCACGGATCGCGTCCACGCCATTGAGGAGAATATCATGTCCACCTGCCTGCATGCGCACCTGTTCGCATGGGGACATGTCCACCTATCTACGCCAACGCTTCGCGCACCAGCGGCGCCACCTGGCTGCCGTATAGCTCGATGCTGCGCATCATGTTCGCATGGGGCAATGTGCCCGCACTGTACTTCATGTCGAAGCGCGAAAGACTAAGGGCCTTGCAGGTGCGCGCGATCTTCGCGGCCACCGTGGCGGGTGCGCCCACACACAAGGCTCCGTTGGGACCAGCAGACTGTTCGAATCCTGCGCGTGTGAGCGGGGGCCATCCACGTTCACCACCGATGCGGTCGTGCATGGCCGCATAGTGTGGCCATAGTTCCTCGCGCGCCTGCTCATCCGTGTCGGCGATGTATCCGGGCGAATGCGCACCGATCGGCAACGGACCCTTGCCCGCCTCGGCCAACGACTGATGATACAGTTGTACGTAGGGAGCAAATGCGCGCGGATCACCTCCAATGATGGCGAGCATCAGTGGTAGACCGTAGTGCGCAGCGCGTACCACCGAGGCCGGTGTTCCGCCAACGCCGATCCACGTACGGAGATGACCGCTGGCCGTGGGCGGATACACGCGCTGCTCCTTTAATGCACCTCGCGTGCGGCCGCTCCACGTGACCGGACCTTCTTTGAGCAGCTCCGCGAACAAGGCCAAACGCTCGTTGAACAACACGTCATACTGCGACAGGTCAAGTCCGAATAGCGGGAACGATTCAGTGAACGATCCTCGCCCGATGATCACTTCCGCACGACCATTCGACAGTGCATCCAGCGTGCTGAAGCGCTGGAACACACGTACCGGATCATCCGAGCTGAGCACCGTGACGGCCGACCCGAGATGGATGTGCTTGGTGCGGCCTGCGATGGCCGCAAGTACCACATCCGGCGCACTGACGGCGAAATCCGCCCGATGATGTTCGCCTACGCCGAAAAAGGAGAGACCAAGGCGGTCGGCAAGTTCAGCCTCGGCCACCACATTGCGCAACACTTCAGCGTGTGATAGAGGCAGGCCATCCTCGCCCACCGTTACATCTCCAAATGTGTCCAGTCCCAGTTCGATCAATGCCATGCCGCGTATACAGTTGCTCGGCGGCAAAAATAGGACGCAAGAGGTCGGATGCCCTTAGAGACACCGCATCAGCCGTTGCACCTTACAAGATCAGGGCACCTTGATCTCCACACCCGCCGTGTCGGTGGTGACCTTGACATCAACACCCTTGCTGTCGACCTTGACACCACCTTCACCGATGACCACGGATGTTCCTTTCTCCTCCTGTGCAGCAGGAGCGGAAGCGGGAGCGGGGGCTGCGGGCGGGGCGTCCTTTGGCGCCTCGTTGCAGCAGGTGAGCGTGGTAAGCGCGGAGAAGGCCAGAATGGGTAGTACGAACTTCATGAGCAGGGGTGTGGGTTGAACAGGTAACGTGCGGACCTTCAGATCCGACACGCGTTCAAGGTAGTCATTGTCTCTTCGACCACGGAATAATGAAGGGCCGGAACCGTCCGAAGTCCAGCACGTGAACCCGGTCGCGTATGCACTTCTAGGGCCGTTCACCGACCATCGATACGATGAGCTCCGTAGAGGCCCCGAACAGCGCTTGTTACGGTCACGCTTCAGAACCTGCTCAGCGGCAACCTATCCTGCCCCTCATCGGTCTTTACCGCACAGGCTGACACCAGCGCAAGCGCTATTCCCGATGGGCATACCATGCATGACGTACTACGCTTCAAGTCAACAGTGACCCAGCAGCATGTAGACGATCGCAAAAACGAGGATGGTGCCGAAGCAACCCCCTCCCCATTTGTAGGCCGCCGCACCGGCAAAGAGTCCGCGGAACATGTTGTTCATGAGCGTATGTGTTCAAGGTGAATGCTAGTCGTCCATCTGCGAATGGAACATGTTGTTTGCCGATCCACGATGCCGCGGTCGCGAATAGCTGTTCCCGCTGTCGCTGTAGCGCCCCGCGTGGTTCGCAAGGAGAACTGTCAGATGCCCGGTCATCCATCATGTTCCCCGAAGTGTGGAACGGGTTCCACAGGAGATGCTCAGTATAAGCACACGTCAGCATGGAGAACGGAACGCGACCAGGTCAAGCGGCCTGGGTGTTCGGCGGCGCCCCATCCGCTTTCTCCGTGTGTTCCTTCTCGGCCGTTCTGCCCGGCTCAGGAATGCCTGTGTGGTGCGTGCCCACCGTGCTACCCTCTCCGGCAGGCTTGTCAACCCGGTCGCCGGGATAAGGTCCATTGCGGTATTCTGGCGATACCAAGTTATCGTTGCTCTCGGGACCCTGAGGTGTACTCGGGGGCGTTGTGCTCGGGTTCTTGCTTCGGTTCTCCATGGCTACTGCTTTTGCTGTTCATCCTACAAACACCACGCCTTCGGAATGTCGCGAGTACGGCATGTTCGCAAACGCACATCCGACCTCGAGGTGGCCTTGCCCCAGAACCGTACAGGCTCTTGGATGCTGAGTTGCAGCGCAGCAGCCTCTATTAGTGGCCTAAGCTTTCGCATGGGATAGCTAATTCCCACAGGATAATGGCACGTTGAAGCCGTCTGCTGTGTTCGGCCATTGTAGTGAACCGCTCATCCCGTGATGCTGCGTTCGGCGGGATCCGTTCCGAGCCCTTTCCATCCCGACCTTCGCGCCCCATGCGCGCTTCCGTGCTCCTTCTTCTTTGCTGGCCGTTGTGGTGCCAGGCCCAGACCAGCGGCCTGCTCTGCAAGAACATCAAGGCCGTGCGCACTACCGAGCGCATCACGGTGGACGGTGTGTTGGACGAACTCATCTGGAGTACTGCGCCCGTGGGCGATGAGTTCGTACAGAACGAACCGCAGCCCAACGAGCCCGCCACTATGAACAGCTCCGTGCGCGTGGTGTATGATGATGTCGCCATCCACGTGGGCGCCCAGTTACTCGACCCCCGTCCGGACAGTATTATGCAGCGGCTTGGCGCGCGTGATGATCTGGGCATCACCGACTGGTTCGGCATCACCATCGACCCTTACCGCAGTGGACGCAACGGATTCGCGTTCACGGTAAGCGCCGCCAACGTACAGTCTGACGCGATCGTGGCGAATGAAGAGGAGGATGGCAACTGGAACGCCGTGTGGGAAAGCGCCACCCGCGTCAACAATGAGGGCTGGATCGTGGAGATGACCATCCCCTACTCCGCCTTCCGTTTTCCCAAGGGCGAGGAGCAGACCTGGAGCGTGCAGTTCGTGCGCACGGTGGGCCGTACCCGCGAGAAAACCTTTTGGAACCCCATCGATCCCCTGCAGGAAGGCTGGTTGCGCCAGTGCGGCACCATCTCCGGTATAAAGGATGTACAGGCGCCGCTGCGCCTCATGCTCTACCCCTACGTTTCGGCCTACGCGCAACATTTCCCCCAGAACGATCCGACGGTGAAGGACTGGAGCAGCACTTTCAACGGTGGTATGGATGTGAAGGTGGGCCTCAACGATGCCTACACGCTGGATATGACCTTGATCCCGGATTTCGGTCAGGTGGTGAGCGACAATGTGGTGCTCAACCTCTCGCCCTTCGAGGTGCAGTACAATGAGAACCGCCAGTTCTTCACCGAAGGCACAGAGCTCTTCCAACGCGGCGGCATCTTCTACAGCCGCCGCATCGGCGGCGAGCCGCTGCTGCGCGGGGCACTGTACGAAGCCGCCGGAGCTGGCGAAACAGTGACGGAGGATCCCGGTGTGAGCAAGTTGATCAACGCGACGAAGGTGAGCGGACGCGGTGCGAAGGGCTTCGGGCTCGGCGTGCTCAATGCCATCACCCGGGCCACGTATGGCACCCTTACGGACAGCGCGGGCACTACTCGCGCAGTGCTCACCGACCCGCTCACCAACTACAGCGTGATCGTAGCCGACCAGCAGGTGAAGAACAACGGCTATGTGAGCCTGATCAACACCAACGTGATGCGTGATGGCAGCGTGTACGACGCGAACTCCACTGCGCTCGACTTCCTCTTGAACAACAAGGCACGCAGTATCCAAGGCGGAGGTGTTGTGCGCATCTCCCAAAAATTCGGTGATGGTGTGGACAATACCACGGGCTATTCGTACACCGCGGGACTGTCCAAGACCGGTGGTTCCTGGACCTATGGAGCGGAATACAACGAAGTGTCGCCGGAGTTCGACCCGAACGACCTTGGCTTCTGGCAGTTCACGAACAACCGTGGTGTGCAGTCCGAACTTTCGTACACCAACTACAGACCGAAGGTGCCGTGGCAGCGCTGGGGCGTTACGCTGGAAGGGGAATACCTGCGCGTAGTGCGGCCAGATCACTTCTTCAACTTCGCTATTGGCGTGAACACATTCCGCATACTACGGGGCTTCAACGCGTTCGGTGGCGGGGTGCGCATCGAACCGATCAGGACATTCGACCCCTTCGAGCCGCGCGCGCCTGGTCGTTTGTACGAGTTCCCTATGAACGTGATGTACAACGCGTGGATCAGCACGAACTACAACAAGCCCTTTGCCATCGACCTGCGCGGCAATTACCGCCGCTTTTATGAGCGCGACCGCAAAAGCCTTTCACTGAGCGCCGAGCCGCGCTTCCGGCCCAACGATCGCTTGTTCTTCATCCTCCCCATCGAACAGGAGTTCAATGGCGATGATATCGGCTGGGTGGCCTTCGATGACGCGGCGATCATCTTCGGCCAGCGCGATCTGCGCACCACGTCAGTGGGGCTTGAAGGCAGCTACAGCTTCACCAACCGGGTGGTGCTCTCCGCACGCATCCGCCACTACTGGAGCCGGGCGGAGTACGTGGCGTACCACGAATTGCTCGCGGACGGCAGCCTCGCCGATACGGACTACACCGGCCTGTACGACGATGGCAGCTCGCGCCATAATGTGGACTTCGATGCGTTCACAACGGACATCCTGTTGCGCTGGAACTTCGCTCCAGGCAGTGAGCTCACCCTTGGTTGGAAGGACAACATCTTCGCCCGTGACAACATTGTACTGCGTAGCTATGCGGACGACCTGCGCAGCACGCTTCAAGCCCCCGGCATCAACAGCTTCTCGCTGAAGGTGCTCTACTTCATCGACGCCGCACGCTATATCCGTACCCGGAAGGTGTGAGGAGTGCTGATCGCGGTCGCGATGTGGGCTGCGGAACCAGACCAGCGCGGGCGTGAATAGGTAGTGTCGTTCGTACGGACTACCTTTCGGGGACACACCAACACTCCCACCACATGAACACGTCCATTTTCCATGCATCCGTTCCACTTGCCGCTTTGCTCCTCTTGGGGGCCTGTAGCGTCAATAATGGCAACCCCGACCCCAAGGCCGCGGAACATGCCGCAATGATGAAGGCCGATAGCAGCATGAAGGCCCAAGTGGCCGCCCAGGAGGCGACCACAAAGGCCGTTATTGATCTGTTCAACACCGCCAGCACCGATGGTGTTGAGAACCTTTTGGCCGACAACTTCATGGACCATCAGCAGGACCCCGCTGTGAAGGCCACCGGCCTGCAAGGCGTGAAGGAAATGATGGCCATGTACCATACCGCCTTCCCCGACTTCAAGCAGGAGATCGTGAGCATGAGCACCTCCGGTGATCGCACGTTCCTGCATCTGCACCTCACCGGCACCAACTCAGGCCCGTGGGGTGCCATGCCCGCCACCGGAAAGAAAATGGATGTGATGGGGGCCGATGTGATCCGCTTCGAGAATGGTAAGGCCGCAGAGCATTGGGGCTACATGGAGGACATGAAGATGATGCAGCAGTTGGGCCTGATGCCTCCTCCTGGCGAGGAGCCGAAGAAGAAGTAGTCCGACCGAACCACCGTACAAAGGCGAGGGAGCGATCCCTCGCCTTTGTTGTGTTCCATCGGTGCCCGGCTGCCAGCTGCCTTGGTCAACTGCACCCCACTTCCCCAGGATCTGCAGCATGCCCACTGTGTGCTGCCGTCTGTTTGCTGCTTGCTGACCACTCCTCATAACCCATGCCTATATTCTAGCCCGGCCCTTGCCGATTTCCACGTCGATCATGCACCTCTTCCGCGAAAAAGCACTGGTGGTTTACGAGGCCCAAGTGGTGCCGGTGCTGAAGCGGTACGTGTTCCGCGATGGGGCCTTGTACGTGGTGCACACACGCGATCCCGCAGGCGATCTGGAACGGCATTACCAGGTGACCTACGGACAGAT
>JBKJNF010000007.1:0-15744 GCA_046596155.1 Flavobacteriales bacterium
ACCGCATCAAGCATCGGTATTTGCTGCTCGGGCTTCACCTTTTCACTGTCGGCGTGCTCAATGCCAGATAGGTGATCCCCGTATAGCTCAGGTCCCGGTGGTCGCTCCTGAAGGTCATGGACAAGGTTTCCTTTTCCAGACGTAGTGCAGCGTTACTTCTTCTCCGCCGATGCGGGACGAGGATGCTTCGCCGCGCTGGCGAATGGCATGGTCGCCGCTTGTTTCATCCACGAAGCTACCTGGCTTTCGTCGACATCGTTCACGTATGTCAGCTCCACGCCCCGCGTGGCCTTGCCCATCGCGATCGGCGTTACCGGCGGTTCCGGCTTGAGATCGTGCCGCGTATGAACATAAGTTTCACATGGCCTATAAAGCACCGAGGTCCTCAGGCCGAACGATAATCCGTAACAAGCCAAGTGAGGAAGACCGCCGCAGCGAAGCAGAGGTAGAAGGTCCTGGCCAATGCGTCGCCTGCACTGCCGAACCAGAAGGCCACGCCCACCAGCGCCACGGCCACGACGAGTTCCACGATGCCGTGGATGTTGAACGGCACGATCTTGATCAAGCCCAAGGGGAAGCGTGTAGTGATGGTGAGCACCAGATGCACAATGGCCAACCCGTATGTGAAGGTGGCGGCCGTACCCATCAGCCCGAAGAGCATGGGTGAAAGCAACAGGAAGAGCACCACGGTGTAGTCGACCACGCCGTGCGTAGTGGCATTGAGGATCTTCATAGGAAGGGTGTTAAGGTGGGAAGCTAACAGACCGTGGGTCATTCCAGCACCAATCGTTGAATATTGATCAGCGTTGCCGAACGAACAGTGAGCAGGTAGACCCCGCGAGGCTGTGCGCCAAGTTCCAAGGTGTACGAGCCGCCGCTGATGCGCTGTTGGACCACCGTGCGACCAAGCACATCGGTGAGCGTAAGGCGCGCATCGAGCAGCGGCTCAGGGAAGCTGATGCGGAGTTGATCGTGCGCTGGGTTGGGTGAGACAGTGAGTGCCGGTGGAGCCAATTCCGCCACGCCCACGCTGCCTTCATCCAGTTTTACTACCCAGAACTCTTCATTGCCATGGGAACCTGAAACATCCATGTCGTTGGAGAGGGTGTATCCGGCCAAAAGAGTGCCGCCACCCACGGCTGGTGCCAAGCCGAAGGCTTCGTCGGTGAGCGATCCACCCACCGGCTTTTGCCAGAGCAGCACGCCTGCGGCATCCAATTCCACCACCCACGCATCGCCACCTCCATGCTCGCCAATGATGTCGCCATCGAAGGAATGTGTGTAACCTGAAATGATGCAGCCACCACCGGCCGTGGCGATCACGCCGTTGGCCCGGTCGGCATCCAGTCCACCCAAGGCGTGTTGCCATTGAAAGGCTCCTTGGCTGTCCAACTTCACCACCCACGCATCAATGGCGCCGTGGTTTCCGCTCACCTGTCCGTTGTTGGAAATGGCATGGCCGACCACGATGCTGCCGCCATCATCCGTGGTGGTGATCCCGGTGGCCTCTTCGCCGGAGTTACCGCCTAAGGCCTGCTGCCATTGGATATACCCACTGGCATCGAGCTTCACTACCCACATATCCGTGGTGCCGTGCATGCCCGATACATCACCGTCGTTGGATGTGGCGAAGCCGGCGACGAGCGATCCACCATCGGCGGTATTCACGATCGCGTTTGCTTGATCAGTGAGCGTTCCGCCCAAGGCCCGTTGCCACACCATTGTGCCCAATGCATCGAGTTTCACCACCCATGCATCATAGGTGCCGAGCTGGTGCGCACCCGTCACATCGCCATCGACGGATGAGGTAGTGCCTGCGATCAGGAAGCCACCGTCCGCGGCCTGTTGCACCCCGTAGGCGCGGTCATAGTAGGTGCCCCCTAGGGTCTTCTGCCATTCGATGATGCCAGATCCGTCCAGCTTCACCACCCAGATATCCTGCACACCTTGGTTGCCGGAAACATCGCCATCGTTGCTTGCGGTGTAGCCCGCCATAACGTATCCGCCATCGCTGGTCTGTTGCACGGCGTAGGCGATCTCGTCCATGGAACCGCCCAAGGTGCGCTGCCACTCCAAGGCACCTGTGGCATCGAGTTTCGCCAGCCACATGTCGCCATTGCCTTGGTTGGTGGTCACATCCCCATCGGTGGAGGTAGTATACCCCGCTGCAATGGAACCACCATCGGTCGTGGGCTGCACAGCGTACGCACGTTCATCCAAAAAGCCGCCCAGCGGATGTTGCCATTGGATGTTGGGGGCCTGCGCGAATGTGCCATGCACGGAGAATAGCGACGCACAAATGAGGAAGTAGCGATGCTTCATGGTGCGGGTGTCTGGCCCAAGTGACGGCCGTGAAAGAGGTCTGGTTGCTCAGATGTCTTGGCGCAAGTGATACCGGCTTCTGTGAAAGTAGGCTCCTAACGATCAGTAAGTCGTGGCCTACAGCGCAGAGAGCGGCGGTTTTTCGTTGGGATCATTCGCCACATTCCTGTTGTGTTCTGACGAACGTTTTCAGGGGATCCGTTGTGCAGGTCATGAACTTGCTGCACCGCAAGCGCCGTATTTGTTTTCGGAGACGTTCATGGGTGCTGAAGCGTACCGCCCCCAGCAATTCCCGGCACTTACTTATACTCGAACACCACCACCCCCACATCCAAGGGCATCGCACCCTCAATGGGGTAGTAGGTGTCCTTCTTCACCGCTTCCAACGCGTTGTTCCAACATCCCTCGGAGCGTATCGTGCTCTTCTCCTTATCAACTTCCGCCCGTTGCACCACACCTTTCCGATCGATCCACACCCGCATCACCACGCTGCCAACTTCACCACACGGTTCTTTTGTGTGTAACCGCATTTGCGAACGTGAGCCTGTGTACGTCTCCTCGGGTTCACCAGGGTGGCCTGGGTCCCCGGTAGTACCGTACCCATGCAGTTGGTTTTCCGGGATGGTTCTCACCGGGTTGAGTTCCACCACCGTTGCCCGTTTGTTGCTTGTGCGGACGGGCAGCACGTGGTGCGCCTTAGTCCGGGTATCGAGCACATCGGTTCCCACATGCAGCGCTGGTCCGGGTTGCACGCCAATTCGCAGATCGGTGATCCGGATGTCCCCGTCACGGCTCCTTAGCCACCGTGGCATAGGGTCACCGGCACGTGCCAGTTGCATGAACAGGTTGAACGGATAGTCGCCGCCGTAGGGTAGCCATTCCAAGGCGTCCACGAAAGGGGAGTGGCCGAAGTCGTGTCGAAGGAAACGGATGGTGTCGCCCTTCACTACGGTCCAGCGTTGCATGTCCTGGCCCAGTAAGCCGCCGTTGACATCATACTTCTTCTTGCGGTACACCCGCCAAGGCGCGCTTTCCTCTTGGTAGCGGTACCAATTGACCACCACGCGTTCGCGTAGATCGTTGATGCTGGCATTCACTTCACCGGAGTCCGTGCCGGTGGTAACGATCGTGATGGTATTGTTGCGCAGATCGGCGGCGAGGGTGGTGGTGTCGCCTGGCCTGTGGTACCGCAGCACAGCTTCAAGCGTATCGCTCCACAAGGTGAATTGCACGGGCATGGACTTGCCGAAGAGTTTTGCCGTGCCGCTCACTTGGCCAATGAAGCGGTTCTTCCGCAAGCTGTCCAAGCCGATGGCGGTGTAGAGGGCTTCGTCGGCATTCACATCCTGCTTCACGTTCGCCTTTCCGCTGAAATGGCGCTGCATCCATGCATCGATGTCGGGCGCTTGGGCGTGCGTAGTAAGACCGTATCCTGCGGAAAGTATCAAGACGAAAAGCCAGCGGAACGCGGTACGGCGCATGGGAAGGTTCTGGTACAGTATGAGTGCACCACCTAGTCCTTCGGTTCCCCATTATCCTGCAACAGGTAGCGGAAAGGCAGGTTGTAGCGCGTGCGCACCGCCTTGCCGTTCTGCTTCCCTGGCTTCCAGTTCGGCATGCCCTTCACCACGCGTAGAGCTTCTTCATCGCAGCCAGCGCCAATGCCGCGAATGACTTTCACCTCGTTGATGCGGCCGTCGACTTCCACGACCAAGGAGACGTACACCGTGCCTTGGATGCCATATTCTACTGCTTCTTGAGGATACTTTACGTGTGCGCTCAGGTACTTCATCATGGCGGCATTCCCGCCGGGGAATTCGGGCATTTCTTCTACGAAGGACAGGGGCTCGTTGGGGTCTGCGGGAGGCACTGGCTCAGGCACATCCACACCCACATCCATAGAGATGAAGGAATCATGTTCAGGCTCGCGGTATTGCCACAGCACGGTGCCGCGCTGTGTGGCGGGTGACTTCACGGCGTTGAACCTCCGTTCGCTCACCGCTTTCAAGGCCTGTGCCTGTTGGTCCTTGTCCAAGCAGGTGCTCAACGCCGGATCTACCTCCGCTGAAACGACATTGCCCGCGAGGTCAACGGCGATGGCGATCGTCAAGGAGCATGGCCTCGCGACATCGAGGTAGACCAGCGCCCCCGCCACCTCGGTGCGGGTGGTATCACCAGGGAAGACCGCATTGGCACCGTAGATGTATTGGGCACAGGTCATCATGGGCATGGCGAGTACGCCGAGGCTGAAAAGGAGATGCAGAAGCTTCATGGGGGGTGAAGATCGCACGCTGCATGGAGTATGCCATGTTATTGCGTTGGGGCCGATCACCCCGTGGTGTGCAGCAAGCCGACTCGCTTGATGAGCAACCGCGCCAAAGCGGGACCAACCAAAGAATGCATCAGCAACATCAGCGTTTGGAGAGGCCATGCACCGCGATCAAGGTGAATGGCCACCGCAGCGCTGAGGTAGCCCTGCGCGCAAGGATCTATGGGTGGATAGCTGAACGGATACGCCCGATCACACCTTCTTCACCCGCACCGCGTTCATGCCCTTCTGGCCGCGCTCCACTTCGAATTGGACTTTGTCGCCTTCGGCAATGGGGACCGTAAGGCCGCTCACGTGTACGAAGAAGCGCTCCTGGGTAACGTCCTCCTTGATGAAACCGAATCCTTTCGACGTGTCGAAGAAGTCCACACGACCATCGCGCTCCGCCTTCACTTCCTCATGCACCCGTTTGGGCACACCGAGTTCAATCTCGGAGGCATCGATGGGTATTCTCACCTTGTTGGGGTCGGGGGGCGTGCTGGAAATGCGGCCGAATTCATCAACGTAGGCCATCATGTTCTCCAAGCCTCCTCCGGGCGAGTTCGCCTTGCGCTCCTCCTTGCGGCGCGCCTTTTCCTCCTGTTTCTGCTGTCGCTTCTTCTCTTTCTCGCGTTTCTCGAATGTGGCCATGGATCGGGACGAACGTTGGTTATCCGATCAGGATGTTCTCGGACGGGTAGGATACCGCCTTAGGGCCTGAACGGCGTTCGTGGCCGCAAGATACACCATGTTCACCGGTCGACTTCTCAACCGGCCGGGGAGGGGCTCACCCACTTTCGGCAAGGGCGTGATCAGTGCACTACTACGCATGACCTGATCCATAGCCCAGCTGGCGTATTGAAGTCATGCGCCTCCACGGAGTCCACGCGCTCGTTGTCGGCTGATCAGATGAGCAACTGCCGCCGTGCATCAGGACCGGCGTTCATCACCAGGTCGATGATGCTCAATCGCGGCACAAAACCATGCCTGTCGGCGAAGATCTGTGGGTAGGGTGGAACCGAGGTGATCTCCGGAGGGAGTGTTTTTTTTGGACATAGGGAGTTCCGAAGATCATGTGCAGAGCTCACGTCGCTCGTCGTTGGCCCGGACGCACGATCCACCACTTCTACATACAGTTGCGATACCTCCAGCTCCGTGCTTAACCCAAGCCACTTCATCCCAAGCCGCATGGTGGCGAGTTCCAGGTCCACCAGTCGGTCGTACTGTTTCAGGACAACTGCTTCGATCTCGTCGATGTAGTGGATGAACCAAGGCGTGTTGCCATAGGCGCTGCGGATCGCATGGACGTGCTGCTGCGGCCAGGTTTCCACATAGCTCATACCTACCGAGTGCATCGGCATCTTTTCCCCACTGCGTCGCGCGATCTGCACCACCAGGTCCTGCCTGCCGTTGGGCCCTACGATGGTGGTGCGCGTGCGGTAGCTCTGCCGCTCGTAGTGCTCGCCGATGTCGATGATCACCTTTGGGTGTTGCGCGAGCAGCCGGAAATGCTCAACGCTGCCGAAGTAGGAGGCGGATAGGAGAGGAGTGCTCACTTCCCGATACAGAACTTCCCGAAAATGCTGCCCAACAGATCGTCCGGTGTAATGCGCCCGGTGATCTCGCCCAGATGATGCTGTGCGCGCCGCAGGTCCGTGGCCAGCAACTCACCGCTAACGCCCTTGGTCATCGCGATCCGCGCATCGTGCAGCGCCTGCCGCGCATGTTCCAACGCTTCTACGTGCCGCACGTTCGTCACCACGATGCCGCCGTCGCTCTCCTGCAACGCCTCCACGTGTTCGATGAAGGCGTCCTTCAATTCCGGTAGCCCTGCGCCTGTCTTCGCGCTGATGTGCATAACGCCGCTGCCCGCCTTTACGCCGGGCAGGTCGATCTTGTTCAGCACGGGGATGATCTGCGGACCATCGCCGATGCGCTCGCGCAACATGGACGCCTGCATGCGGAAGGCGCTTTCGTTCATCACGTTCGCATCGCCTAGGTACACCACGATACTGGCCTCTTTCGCCTTCTTGTAGCTGCGTTCTATACCCAGCTTTTCGATGGTGTCCTCCGTGTGCCGGATGCCAGCGGTGTCGATGAAACGGAACAGCACACCCCCGATGGTGATGGCCTCTTCCACCGTGTCCCGCGTGGTGCCGGGGATCTCGCTTACAATGGCCCTGTCCTGCTGCAGCAGTGCGTTCAGCAATGTGCTCTTGCCGCTATTCGGCGCGCCAATGATGGCCACAGGCACACCCAGCTTGATAGCATTACCGTAGCGGAAGCTGCTGACCAGCTCACCGCAGATGCTCATCAGTTCGTTGATCAACGCAAGCAGATCATCGCGACGCGCGAATTCCACATCCTCTTCGCTGAAGTCGAGTTCAAGCTCGATCAGCGCACTGAAGTCGATGAGCTGTTGACGGAGTTGTTCGATGCGATCGCTGTAACCGCCGCGCAGTTGCTGCAATGCCAGTTTGTGCGAGGCCGCGCTCTGGCTGGCGATCAGGTCAGCCACCGCTTCCGCCTGGCTCAGATCCAGCTTGCGGTTCAGAAACGCACGCAAGGTGAACTCACCCGGACGGGCCGAACGCGCGCCGTGCGCCACCAACGCGGAAAGCAGGCGCTGCTGGATGTAGGGTGAACCGTGTATGCCGAGCTCCACCACGTCCTCGCCTGTGTAGGACGCCGGTCCCTTGAACCAGGTGATCAATCCTTCATCGATGGCGCCATGCGCGTCGCGGAGCTTCGCGAAGTGCGCGGTGCGGGCCGCCAGGTTGCCCTGCAGGTCCGAGCATTTCCGCGTAATGGAAAGCGCATCCGGCCCGCTGAGGCGGATCACGGCAATGGCCCCCACGCCGGGCGGGGTGCTGAGCGCACAAATGGTGTCCTGTTCCAACACGGGGCGAAATTCGGCGATCTTCGGCCCCGCTATGTCAACTTCCGCCGGTAAAGCATACGATGACCTGACGTTCCCCACTGTGGTGGTGGTCGGTGGCGGTTTCGCTGGCCTCGAGCTGATCAAAGGCTTGGAGGGGCGGCCGTACAAGGTGATGCTGCTGGACAAGCACAACCATCACTGCTTTCAACCGCTGCTATATCAGGTGGCCACGGCCAGTCTCAGCGCCGATAGCATCGCACATCCTTTCCGCCGCACCGTAGCGCCCATGCCCAACGTGGCCTTCCGCATGACGAAGGTGACCGCTGTGGACCCCGCACGCAAGGTGGTGGTGACGGACCATGGCGATTTTCCTTATGACATGCTGGTGCTGGCCACCGGCAGCGAAACGAACTTCTTCGGCCTGAAGGACCTCGAACGCGAGGCCATGCAACTAAAGAGCATTGGGCAAGCGCTCGACATCCGCAGCGACTTCCTCCAGGACTTCGAGGCCGCACTTTACCAGCAGGATGAGCACATGCAGAAGCGGCAGCTCAACTTCACCATTGTGGGGGCCGGACCCACCGGCGTGGAACTTGCAGGTGCTCTGTCAGAGATCCGCAACACTGTATTGAAACGCGAGTACCGCGAGTTGGAAAGCGACCGCATGCGCATCGTGCTCATCGACAGCAACGATCGGGTGCTGAAGAACTTCTCCGAAAAAAGCAGTGCCAGCGCCTTGACCTATTTGCAGGACATGGGTGTGGAGGTGATGTTCAATGCCCGTGTAGTGAGCTATGATGGTGAGCGGATCACCTTCAAGGACGGCAGCACCATGGACAGTAGCACCGTGATCTGGGCGGCTGGCGTAAAGGGCACGCTGATACCTGGGCTGGAGGCGGCCGTGGAACCACGTGCGAACCGCTACACCGTGGACCGCTTCAACCAATTGCAGGGCATCCCGGATGTGTATGCGCTAGGCGATGTGGCCTTGATGCAGGAAGGTGAGTGGGTACAAGGACACCCTCAAGTGGCGCCTGCGGCTATCCAACAGGCCGCGCTGCTCGTCCAGAACCTCGTGCGCAGGTCCGAAGGCCAAGCGATGAAGGAATTCTCCTACGTGGACAAAGGAAGCATGGCCACCATCGGGCGGTTCAAGGCCGTGGTGGATGCAGGCCACTTTCATGTGGGCGGCTGGATCGCTTGGCTGGGCTGGATGTTCGTGCACCTCATGGCGCTTGTGGGCTACCGCAATCGCTTACAGGTACTTATGGGCTGGGCGTGGAAGTACCTCAGTTGGAAAAATACGATCAGGCTGATCATTCGCCCCTACGTGCGGCGGCATTCCGAAGTGGAAGGACCAACGTCACCCGCTGCCAACGCCTAACCATGGACCGCCGCCTGTTCATCCTCTGGCTCACGATCTTCATTGACCTGCTCGGCTTCAGCATCTTCATTCCCGTCGTTCCCTATTTCGCCAAGGAACTGCACGCGAGTGATACGGTGATCACCATGTCCGCCGCGGTGTTCTCCGTGATGGTGTTCCTGTTCTCGCCCATCTGGGGCAGCGTCAGCGATCGGTATGGACGCCGACCGGTCATCCTCTTTTCCATCGTGATCAGCGCCGCCAGCTACCTGATCTTTGCGCACGCCACGAGCATCCTGCTCTTGTTCGCCAGCCGGATCCTGACCGGCATCGGCTCCGGAAATATCGCCGCCACCCAGGCCTATGTGAGCGACATCACGCCTCCGCAGCACCGCGCGAAGCGCATCGGTCTCGTCGTGGGCGCCTCGTTCGGCATGGCCTTCGCCTTCGGCCCCGCGATCGGCGGGATGATCTTTCATCGCTTTGGTATCGAGGCCGTGGGCTATTTCGCCACGGCGTTGTGTTTCTTGAACCTGATGGGCGTGCTTGCCTTCCTGCCGGAATCGTTGAAGGTGAAGGATCCCTCGCGTCCCATCAACTTCAAGCCGGTGGCCAGCACCTTCGCCGCGCTCAAGGACACCCGTTTCCGCGACATCTTCCTTATCGGCTTCGTGTACATCACCGCATTCAGCATGATGAACGTGACGATGTCGCTTCTGTGGAAGGACCGTTTCGCACTCACGGTGGAACAGACCGGACTGATGTTCTCGTTCTGGGGCATCCTTTCCGCCATTGCGCAGGGAGGGCTTGTGGGCGTCTTCAACCGCTACTTCGGCGAGCGCCGGATGATGATCTACGGCTGTGTGCTGGTGGGGTTCGGTTTGGCCGCGATCCCCTTTGTTCCAGTGGGCCTGCGGGATGCGCAGGGCGGACCGATCCCTATGAACTGGGTATTCATGGTCTGCAGCCTTGTTCCCATGATCATGCTCGCCATCGGCAACGCCTGCCTGAACCCGAGCCTGGTCTCGATCCTCAGTCGCAAGGCTTCTCCTCATGAGCAGGGCGAAGTGATGGGGCAGAACCAGGGATTCAGTTCCCTAGCACGTGTGGTGGGTCCCGCCATCGCCGGACCTTTGTATGAGGTAGGCCGGGGTCTACCGTTCTGGGCGGGAGGCACCATCATGCTGGGTACTCTGTGGCTCGTTTTCGACTACCTGCGCACCAAGTACACACCCATCGTTCCGTCACCGGCCAACGCCGATTAGATTCGCCGCGCGAAAGGGCCGCCCTTTTCGCCACAGCCCTTAGCAACCGCCAACGGTTTTTTCCATCATGAGCGTACTCGTCAATAAGAACAGCAAGGTCCTGGTGCAGGGCTTCACCGGCAGCGAAGGCACCTTCCACGCCACCCAAATGATCGAATACGGCACCAACGTGGTCGGTGGCGTTACGCCAGGTAAAGGCGGACAGAAGCATCTGGACCGTCCGGTGTTCGAGACGATGAGCGATGCGGTGAAGCAGACCGGAGCCGATGTCAGCATCATCTTCGTGCCGCCCGCCTTCGCGGCCGATGCGATCATGGAGGCCGCCGAGGCCGGTATCAAGGTGATCGTGTGCATCACCGAAGGCATCCCCGTGAAGGACATGGTAGCCGCCCGCGAGTACCTGCGCGGCAAGGACTGTGTGCTGATCGGGCCGAACTGCCCCGGCGTGATCACCGCAGATGAATGCAAGGTTGGCATCATGCCCGGCTTCGTGTTCAAGAAAGGCAGCATTGGCATCGTGTCAAAATCAGGCACCTTGACGTACGAAGCCGCTGATCAAGTGGTGAAGGCCGGCATGGGCATCACCACAGCCATCGGCATCGGTGGCGATCCCATCATCGGCACCACCACGCTCGAGGCCATCCAGCTCTTCGCCAACGATCCCGAGACCGAAGCCATTGTGATGATCGGCGAGATCGGCGGTGATCTGGAGATCAAAGCCGCCCATTGGATCAAGGCGAATTGCAAGAAGCCTGTCGTGGGATTCATCGCCGGAGAGACCGCGCCGAAAGGCCGCACCATGGGCCATGCCGGTGCCATTGTCTCCGGCGCTGACGAGAGTGCTGCCGCCAAGAAGAAGGTAATGCGCGAGTGCGGCATCCACGTGGTGGAAAGTCCCGCTACCATTGGCGCGAAGATGAAAGAGGTGCTGGGTAAGTAAGTCGCTCCGTTCTATTCAATGATCGAGGGGCTCGCGGTCGAACAATTCGCACTCGCAGCGAATATCGGTAGCCGTTACATCCGCAATGCCATGTTCGTGGGCATCGGGCTTGCCGCGCTCATTTTGATGCTTCTCGGCGGAGGCGGACCGGGGACCCTGCTCGAGCTGTTCGCGAACTGGCCGGTGCAGGCGTTCATCATCCTGATCATCGGTCCCGTGATCGGACACGGAGTGGGCGCCTGGTCCGGGAGGAAGATCTTCCTTCAGGGGTGGAGCCCATGGCTCGTGGGCCCGTTAGTGGGTTTTGCCTGTGTATGGACGACCACCTTGCTGTTCAGCCTTGTGGGTTATCTCCAAGAAGGCATTCATGGATGGGATAACGAAAGCGCTTTTCAGGACTACATCCTGAATCCATTGCTTTCTGTGACCTTCTTTGGTGGCTTGTTCGTCCTGATCACGGCCATCGTTTTGGCTGCGTTGTTCGATCGCGCTAAAAGGAAGCACTTTCGTTCAAGGTCCTGATCACTTCCGTTCTGGGCTCAACAATGCTCGGTCCTCTTCCGTCGGATCCGGATTTAGATAGACGGCGCGATACGCGTCGAAGTTCATCCGGTCGAAGTGGATCACCGTGTTGTTGTACTGCTTTATCTGGAAGAGGTTCACAACAAGCAGGTAACCGCACAGCGCGATGAACGGTACCTTCCAACAGCTGGAGAGCACCCGTTCTGTTAGCACGCCGAAGGCCAGCGCCCACACCGGATAGCTCTGCACCAAAGCACGCGCCGAGTAGCTGCCACCATACCGCCAATCGTGCCAGGCGATGATGATCCATAGGTTCAGCAGGCTGAACACCAGCACACTTTTCCGCCAGGGCTTATCCCGCATGAAGAACAGTCCGAGTCCGAAAAGGAGCGTGATCGGTGTATAGATGAACCAGCCTTTCTCACCGCCGAAGAGCACGCGGAAATGCGGGTTCAGGAAGTCCCATTTGCTGCCCAGTTCATATACCCAGCCACCTGTGACGATCTTCCAATAGAGCAACTGCGGAAAGGCGATAAGCACGGCGATCGCCAGCATCCAGGCCACATGAAGGCGATGTGCACGGAGCAGGGCCCATTTCGCCCGTGCCGCTTCCTTCGTGTGCGTGTTCCACAGCAGCGGTATGACCAGCATGATGATCTCCGTAGGCCTGGTGAACGTGGCCAATGCAATGGTGCCGCCGATGAGCAGCGCGTAGCGGATCCGAGGTGCCTCATGCCACCTCTGCGTCGCCCAGAGCACAAGCACGTATAGCGCGAACAGGAAACCGTGCGTCTGCGCATTGTCCACACTGATGTACTGGATGGCATTCGTGGCGAGCGTGAGCAGCACGAGGGTGAGGGCGGTGGCGACATCGCTGAAGTACCGGCGCAGCAAACTACGCCACAGGAACAGCGCAAGGATGCAATAGATCGAGGGGCTGAAGGCGATCGCCCATTGGTAGGGTGTGGAGAAGCCGTCCTGGGGCAGGTGCAGCAGAGCTGCAGCGGTATGGCCGATGAGGAAGAACGGCAGTTCCATCAGGGCTACACCGATCATCACCTTATCTATACGGTTGCCATTCTCAGCAGGCAGCATTTGATAAAGGCCACCCGTGCCCACTACATGGTAAGTGCTGTCGATGGATTCGATCCAACCCATGCGCTCGATGTCGTGGTAGATGAACACCGAAGGCAGGTAGCCGTAGTAGGCCAGCGCATCCCAATTCGTCACTTGTAATTTGCTCCAGCCGCGCATCTCCGTGTATTCCACGCGCGTGAAGAGCAACGCGCATGCCGTTACAATGACCGCTATGAAGGAAAGCCTACCGCGCATAGGGTAGATCACACCCCGAATTGCCGCAAGTGGTGGTCCAGGTGGTGGCAACTCAGTTTGTCCCACTCTTCAATGGTGAGCTTACCGAAGAAAGGGTGTGGCGTCTTGCTCAAGGCCTCGGGGCCTCCAGTATTGAAGCGGCGGATCAGCTCGCTCAGCCTGCGCTGTTCCTCAGTGAATTTGCGCCGGTCAATGATGAGGAAGGACTTGTCCGTAGGCAAATGTTTCTTCCACACCTTGGTCGAGGTGAGCTTCGCCTTGGCCAGGGGGCCGATCAACGACCCGAGCAATGTGCGTCGGGGCTTCAATTCGCCCAAGGCCACCTTCAATGGTTGCTGGCAATGTGCTAGCATTTGGTCAACATGCATGGTGCCCCACTTGGCCTGGGTCTCAGGCAGGAGCTTGGCGATGCGTTCCACCAAGTGGTCCACATGTTCGCGGTCGAAGAGGCTGTGCATGGCGATAAGAGAAGGGATCCCGAAGGTAATTCCGAGGCTGATCCATGCGGCCCCCGCTTCCTACATTCGCCTCCGCGGGCTTCAGTGCCCTGAACCAAGCACAGGACCATGGCCCTTCTGAACGGAAAAACAGCCCTCATCACCGGTGGATCCCGCGGCATCGGGCGCGGTATTGTTGAACGCTTCCTCGAGGAAGGTGCCGACGTGGCGTTCACCTACGTAAGCAGCCCGGAAAAGGCCAACGCCACAGCGGCGGAATTGGCCACGAAGTCCGGACGCCAGGTGCTCGCTATTCAGAGCGATGCGGGCAACTTCGAACAGGCGCAGGCCGCCGTGGACCAAGTGGTGGCGGCTTGGGGCAAGCTCGACATCCTGGTGAACAACGCCGGCATCACCAAGGACCAACTGTTGATGCGCATGAGCGAGGCCGACTTCGATGCGGTGATCAATACCAACCTGAAGAGCGTGTTCAACATGACCAAGGCGGTCATGCGCACCATGCTTAAGCAGCGCAGCGGCAGTATCATCAACATGAGCAGCGTGGTGGGGGTGAAGGGCAACGCGGGCCAGAGCAACTACGCCGCCAGCAAGGCCGGTATCATCGGCTTCACCAAGAGCGTGGCGTTGGAACTGGGCAGCCGCAACATCCGCAGCAATTCCATCGCTCCCGGCTTCATCGAAACGGAGATGACCGGTGCCCTGGACCCGAAGGTGGTGGAGCAATGGCGCGAGGGTATCCCCCTGAAACGGGGTGGCACACCCACCGATGTGGCCAATGCCTGTGTGTTCCTCGGCAGCGACCTCAGCAGCTATATCACCGGTCAAACGCTGCACGTATGCGGCGGTATGTTGACATAGGTTGGCGAAGGATCGTTGGCTTTACACCGTTCATGCTGTCCGGCATGACGTTGTAGGTGTGATCTTCGCGCTTCCCAACGCCAACGTGCAACAGCGCTACGGCAACGACCTGTGAGCCTGACCACTTCCTATTCTTTGTGGCTTCTGCCCCTGTGCCTTGCGCTGGGCGCTTTGGGTGCATGGCTCCTGTACCGTCGTTCCGCTGACAAGCATGGATGGAGCACTGGTCTGGCCTGGTTGCTGGGTTCGTCCCGCGCCCTGGTGATCGCGCTGCTGGCCTTCTTCCTGCTGGAGCCCATGGTGCGCGTATTCCAACGCGAGGTGCGCAAGCCGATCATCGTCCTCGCACACGATGCCAGTTCGTCGCTCCTGGCCACCACCGACAGCGCGACCCTGCGCGTGGCGCACGGCGAGGTGCTGCGCAAACTCCAGGAACGCCTCGGCGACAACTATGAGGTGCGGCCTTTCAGCTACGGCGATCATGTGAGCGAAGGCATCGACCTGCGGCAACAGGAAGGCTATACGGACATCGATCAGCTGTTCCGCGCTGTACACGATCGCTTCGCCGGACCCGACCTGGGTGCGGTAGTGCTGGACGGCGACGGCATCTACAACCGCGGTCGCGATCCGCTTCCTGCTGCAGAACGGCTCGGTATTCCGGTGTTCACCATCGCCCTTGGCGACACCACCGTGCGGCCCGACCTCGCGCTGCGGCATGTGGATCACAACCGCATCACGTACCTCGGCAACGACTTCCCGGTGGTGGCCCGGGTGCAGGCACGGCACCTCAAAGGCAGCACGGCCCGCGTAAGCATCAGCCGCGATGGACGTGTGCTGGCCACCAAGGATCAGCGCATCAACAGCGATCCCCAGGTGACCGAAGTGCCCCTGATGGTGAAGGCCGATGCACCCGGCCTGCAGCGGTTTGTCGTGCGGATCGCCCCGGTGAACGGCGAAGCCTCTGATGCGAACAATGTGCAGACCATCTACATCGATGTGCTCGACGATCGGCAGAAGGTGCTGATCCTCGCACTCGGCCCGCATCCCGATGTGGCCGCATTGCGCCAGAGCATGGACAAGCTCGAGGGCTACTCAACGGATGTGGCGTACGCGGCTACGTTCAGCGGAAAGGTGGACGACTACGACCTGGTCATGCTGCACCAGTTGCCTTCGGGCTATGCGGCCATCCAATCCGTGCTGAAGCGCATCATCGAGAAGAACATCCCCACGTTCACCGTCATAGGGACCAACACGGACTTCGCGCAGCTCAATGACTTGTCCGGTGGACTGGAGATCACTGGCGCGCAGCGCACCGTGAATGACGCGCAGGCCGCCATGAACCCGGACTTCGCGCTCTTCACCGTAGAGCCAGAGATGGCCCGGGCCTTTGAGCGCTTTCCGCCACTCCAGGTGCCCATCGGGACGTACGAGTTGGGGCGCGGGGCCGCGGCCATGCTGTTCCAGAAGGTAGGCGTTGTGCGCACGCCATATCCCC
>JBKJNF010000162.1:0-3555 GCA_046596155.1 Flavobacteriales bacterium
ATGACCGCGACCCGATCCTCATCAGCATCGGCGGTACCACACCCAACAATACCATTCAAGGTTATCTGCCCACGGACGTCAACATGGATGGCACCGTGAAGTACACGGGCGCGAACAATGATCGGGACCCCATCCTGATGAACATTGGTGGCACAGTGCCAACGAGCGTGCGAAATGCCCAAATGCCCTAATAGGTACTACCCCCTTCACCGCGAACACACCCTCCACATGAGAAGGTCCCTTATCCTCCTGGCATTCGGTCTTGTCAGTTGCTTCGCCGCAGCGCAAGCTCCCCAGGCCATCAGTTACCAAGCTGCTGCGCGCGACCTCGCTGGTAACGCCATCGCCGATCAACTCGTGAGCGTGCGATTCCGCGTACACCACTCCGCTGCGGACGGTGCGGTGGTCTATGCGGAGACACACTCCACCACCACCAGCCCGCATGGCTTGTTCAGCTTGGCCGTGGGCCTTGGCGTACCGGAGAGCGGAAATTTCAGTTCCATCAACTGGGCTTCAGGTCCTTATTTCTTGGAAGTCGCATTGGATACCCTTGGTGGCAGCAACTATATGTTCATCGGCTCCCAACAATTGCTGAGCGTGCCGTACGCGCTCCATGCGGGCGGTGTCGATTGTCCCACAGTGAGCTTGCTGGGTGATACGCTGAAACAGGCCAACGGCTGCTACGTGATCATACCGGGGATCAGTGCCGCCAACGGCGGTTGCGCGGATCTCGACAATGACGGCTTCTACGCCCAAAGCGGATGTAACACGCCCCAAGATTGCGATGACAACAACGCACAAGCACATCCCGGCGCACCTGAATTGTGCGATGGCATCGACAACAATTGTGATGGACAGATCGATGAAGGCTGCGCGGAATGCACGCCCGGCCAGGTGGAAGCCTGCGGCAGCGATGTCGGTGTTTGTACGCAGGGCTCACGCACATGCACCGCTTCGAGCACATGGGGACCGTGCATCGGTGCGGTACTGCCCTCGGCGGAGGTCTGCAACGGCCTCGATGACAACTGCGATGGGCAAGTGGATGAGGGCTTGGCGGTCGATGCCGATGGCGACGGCTTCACTCCTTGTGCGGGTGACTGTGATGATGCCGACCCTGCCATATTCCCAGGACAGGGCTGTGGCGGATGCAGCCCGTTGGACATCGCACTCATGGTGGACCCTTCATTCGGACCTGATCAGGCGTGCGTCATCAACTGCTCCAGTTCACAGAACCCGGTTGCGTGCCTTACACAGTGCTACGCAAGTGCAGGATTGAATTCGTCGTGTGCGACCTGTTTAGTGGAATATCAGTTCTGCCTGGCAACGCAATGTGTGGAATGCCAGCAAGATCCGAACAGCGCCGCCTGCTTGCTCTGCATGCAAACCTCCGGTTGCGCGTCAGCCTTTAGCGCATGCTCCGGCTTGGTGGACGCCGATATGGATGGCCACTTCGCTCCGTTCGATTGCGACGACAACAATGCGAGCGTGTACCCCGGTGCACCGGAAGGCTGCACAATCGACGGCCTCGATAATGATTGCGATGGGTTGATCGATGAGGATGCGACAACCGATGCGGATGGCGATGGATTCACCTTATGCACCGGCGATTGCAACGACCAGAACAGCGATGTACACCCGGGCGTAACGGAGATCTGCGATGGCATCGACAATGATTGCGATGGGGTCATCGACAACGGCTTCCCTGCATACTTCTTGGACAACGACGGCGATGGCTTCGGCGATCCGAACGTTCCGTCAAGCTGTGGTGCTGGGGTGCCCAACAACTCCGATTGCGACGATGCGGATGCCACGGTGAATCCGAATGCAACGGAGATCTGCGATGGACTGGACAATGATTGCAATGGAATCATTGACGATACCGAGGATCTTGACAGCGATGGCTTCAGCCCGTGCCAGGGCGATTGCGATGACAACAACGCCACCATCTACCCCGGTGCCCCCGAATTGTGCGACGGCCTCGACAACGATTGCAACGGCGCTATCGAACCCACCCTCTACGCGGACACCGACGGCGATGGCTTCGGCGATGCGGCGAACGTTCTTCCGTGCGGTACGCCAGGTTCCACCAACAACTTGGACTGTAATGACAGTAACCCACTGATCACCCTTGCGCCCAGTTGGTTCATTGATGCTGATGGGGATGGCTACGGCGTGTTCGGCGCGGTTATCCAATCGTGTACGCAACCTGCGGGCTACGCCGGGAACAGCTTCGACTGCAACGATGCGGATGCCCAGATCTTCCCCGGCCAGGGCTGCATAGAATGCTCGCCGGCCGACCTGGCGCTCATGGCCAACGATCCATTCGTGACCAGCCCTTCACAACAATGCTTTCTGGCCTGTACCAATGCCCCCAATGCGCAACAATGCCTGTCGAACTGCATCTCTTCGAACGGTCTGAGCGTGCCCTGCGCAGATTGTTTCGCAGGATATCTGCTCTGCCTACAGGCCGCTTGTCCTATTTGCCTGGAGCAACCCGAGAGCGCCGCCTGCGTGCAGTGCCGTCAGAATTCAGGTTGCGTGGCTGGCTTCACCGCATGCAGCGGCCTGGAAGACGCCGATAACGATGGCTACTTCACGCCGATGGATTGCAACGACGGCGATCCGACGGTCCATCCGGATGCAGCAGAGCTATGCGACGGCTTGGACAACAATTGCAACGGGCAGATCGATGAAGGACTTGGACTCGGTCAGGCATGCGGCTGTGGCGGTGTGCTGGTGTGCGACGGCAACGGTGGCGTCACCTGTAGTGTCTCTACGATCGAGGTCTGTGGCAACGGCATTGACGATGATTGCGATGGACTGATCGATGAAGGTTGTGGATGCCCGCCTGCTGGGCAGAGCTGCGACGATGGCAACCCATGCACCTTCGGCGACGTGCAGAACGGCGCATGCGGTTGTGCAGGAACACCCGCCACGGAGATCTGCGGCAACGGCATCGACGACGATTGCGATGGACTGGTGGACGAGGTTGGATGCAACGGTAACCAGTGCGGCGTCGTGAACGGAACCTTCCAGGGCGCGTGTGGCAATGGTAATAGCTGCGTCAACGGCTTCTGCGTGACATGCACAGACAACGACGCGGACGGTTTCACCACATGCCAAGGCGATTGCAACGACAGCAATGCCAACATCAACCCTGGAGCAACCGAAGTGTGCGATGGTGTGGACAACAACTGCGATGGCCAAGTGGATGAAGGTTGTGGCTGCCCACCTGCTGGCCAGGCCTGCGACGACGGCAACCCCTGCACCATCAACGACATCCAGAACGGTGCATGCGGTTGTATTGGAACACCCGCAACGGAGATCTGCGGCAACGGCATCGATGACGATTGCGATGGACTGATCGATGAAGGTTGTGGGTGCCCACCTGCTGGTCAGGCCTGCGACGATGGCAACCCCTGCACCATTAACGACGTGCAGAACGGTACGTGCGGATGTATCGGAACACCCGCAACGGAGGTCTGTGGCAACGGCATTGACGATGATTGCGATGGACTGATCGATGAAGGTTGTGGATGCCCGCCTGGTGGGCAG